>CAMEKZ010000021.1 GCA_945921635.1 uncultured Clostridia bacterium | reverse complement strand
GCAAGGAATACGGCGGCAAAAAGCACCGCGGCGATTCTGGTTAATTCAGTCCTTAACTTCATATCCCGCGTCTATAATCGCTTTTTTCAGCGTGTCAATGCTTACGTTCTCGGCGTGATTTATCACAGCCTGCTTATTTTCAAGGTCGGCTACGGCGGTCACTCCATCAATTGCGCCGAGCGCCTTTTCTACAGCAGCCTTGCAGTGACCGCACATCATACCTTCGATTTTTATAATTGTCTGCATTTTTATAACCTTTCTTTCATGTCTATGTAAATAATACGCTTTGATATAATTACACTATATCCTTTCTCATAACATGGTCGTCCATAACAAACCCGCCGCCTATATCGGCGCACTTGTCACATTCAACATAAAATCCGCGTTTCTTGTAAACATCTATAGCGTCGGTGTTGTTTTTGTTTACTGTGAGGTATATGTATTTCATGCCGGATTCTCTGCACATATTTTCAAGAAAATCGAATACGAATGAGGCGCAGCCCTTGTTGCGCTCGGGCTTGCGTATATAAAGCTTGCTGAGGAATAGTTTTCCGTATTCGGGCTTTATACCCGCAAAGCCGAGTATTTTGTTGTTTTCCGTGACAAAATAATACTCATAGCCCTCGTTTTTTATCTGCTGCTCGATAGCCTTTTCCGATTGGAATTTTTCAATCATATAGTTGATCTGCTCGGCAGAGATTATCTCGGCATAGCACTCCGGCCATATTTCGTATGCCAGCTCGGCAAGTATGTATATCTGACTTGGTATTGTAACTTTCTCTATTTCCATGAAATTTTCCTCCGTCCGACTGAGAATAAAACCGCAAATTTACTGACTACTATATTATACTACTCGTTTTATGCCCTGTCAAGCAAATCGGGGTGCTCGCACCTTGAATTACACCGTTTTCAATATATCACTTTATCTTTCAGTCGGTGTTTTACACTTCGGCATAAACGTATTTGAAAGGATTTTTTATTATGACAGAAACTAAACAGCATACTGCAAAGCATCACGGCTTTGGCTCAAAGCTCGGATTTGTGCTTGCGGCGGCAGGCTCGGCGGTGGGACTTGGCAATATCTGGCGATTTCCTTACCTTGCGGCAAAATACGGCGGCGGTATTTTCCTGCTAGTCTATATCATTCTTGCCGTTACCTTCGGCTTTTCACTTATGATTACCGAAATTGCTATCGGACGCAAAACCGGCAAGAGCGTAGGACAGGCGTACACCGCGATAAACAGGCATTTTAAGCCCCTCGGTTGGGTTGCCACGGCAGTACCGATGATTATTTTCCCGTACTACTGCGTAATAGGCGGCTGGGTACTTAAATACCTCTCGGTATTCGCCACCTTCAGCGGGCACGAAGCGGCAACCAACCCCGATTATTTTAACGGCTTTATAGCAAACTCGTGGGAGTCGCTTTTATTCTTATCCATATTCGTAATTCTGACAGCGTCCGTTGTTATACTCGGCGTGCAGAAGGGAATTGAAAAGATAAGCAAAATCCTCATGCCCATCCTCATTATAATGACTGTCGCGGTTGCGATTTATTCGCTTACGCTTGACGGGGCTATTGACGGACTGAAGTTTTATCTTCTCCCCGATTTTTCAAAGTTCTCATTTGATACGGTTATCGCCGCGATGGGACAGCTATTCTACTCTATGTCGCTCGCTATGGGTATTATGATAACCTACGGCTCATATATGAGAAAGGACGCAAGCATAGGAAGCTCGGTGCGTCAGATAGAGATTTTTGATACCGGCGTTGCATTTTTATCCGGACTTATGATAATTCCCGCGGTTGTTGCATTTTCGGGCGGTGACCCCAGCGCGGTAAATGCCGGTCCCGGACTTATGTTCATCTCTCTGCCAAAGGTGTTTGACTCAATGCCTGGCGGTCAGATAGCAGGACCGGTATTCTTTATCCTTGTTGCTCTGGCGGCGCTGACCTCCTCAATTTCACTCATGGAAACGATAGTCGCGGTAATCTGTGAAAAGACAAAGCAAAGCCGCCGCAAAATATCTGTGATAGTTCTGCTGGCTGCGATTGCTTTCGGCATGGTATCGGTACTCGGCTACGGCGTATGGTCTGATTTCACGATATTCGGAAAGCAGCTGCTTGATTTCTTCGACTTCCTCAGCAACAACATTTTAATGCCGCTTGTCGCTTTGTTCACCTGTATTCTTATCGGCTATGTGGTTAAGACCACATACGTCGAAAGCGAGGTGGAGCTGAACGACCGCTTCCGCTCAAAGTATATTTACAGGGTTATGGTAAAGTATATAGCTCCGATTTTTCTTCTGCTGATATTTATCTGGTCGGTGTTCATGCCGTCGCTTTAATAGCAGGGGATAGGAAGAATAATTTTAAACTGCCGCTGGGGGAGAATCTCAGCGGCAGGCTTTATAATTAACAGCAAAGGCGGCACTATCCGTACCGCCCCTATAATATTCAATCAAAAATCACATATCCCAGTTGTGCCATACATTCTGCACATCATCGTTATCCTCCAGCGTATCAAGCAGAAGTCCCATCTTCTTGATATGCTCCTCATCTGTGAGCGTGGTGTATGTAGTCGGCACCTGCTCAGCCTCTGCCGATACTACCTTGTAGCCCATACCTGTGAGCGCTTCGGCAACCTCGCCTACGTTCTTGGGGTCGGTGGTTATCTCTACACAGCCGTCCTCAAAGCTGAAATCATCACCGCCCGCTTCGAGAATATCCTCCATAGCCTTGTCCTCGTCGATGTCACCGTCCTCGTTGTCAAGCACGATTACACCCTGAAGATTGAACATAAACGATACACAGCCCGATGTACCCATGTTTCCGCCGAACTTGTCAAAATAGTGGCGGATTTCGCCCGCGGTTCTGTTTCTGTTATCGGTAAGGCAGTCTACGATTACCGCAACACCGTTGGGACCGTAGCCCTCGTATACGCAGTTTTCGTAATCGTTCTTTTCTCCGCCGCCCGCAGCCTTCTTGATAAGTCTGTCAATATTGTCATTGGGGATATTATTAGACTTTGCCTTCTGTATAAGAGAAGCGAGCTTTGCATTGTTTGCGGGGTCTGCACCGCCCTCTTTGATGGCTACTATGATTTCACGGCTGATTTTGGTGAAAATCTTGGCTCTTGCGCCGTCCTTTTCACCCTTTTTTCTCTTGATGGTGCTCCATTTTGAATGTCCTGACATAATATTCTCCTTTAAAATCAGTTTATTTCCTTAAATCCTTGACCAAGCACCTCGTTGGCGCTTGAAATAATCATAAAAGCCGAGGGGTCGACTTCTTTTACATAACGCTTTATTCTGACATATTCGTTTTTATGCACGGCACAGCAGATTATCTGCTTCTGCTCGTTTTTATATGCGCCGGTTCCCGATAAAAAGGTAACTCCGCGCCCCGATGTAATTATTTTTTGCGCGATTTCTTCGTACTTCTCTGAGAAAATCAGCAGCATCTTTCCCTCGTAGCTGCCGTAAACCAGTAGGTTTATCACCTTTGACGAAACAAAAATCGCGATAATCGCATACAGTCCCGACTCTATATTTCCGAAAATCAGCATTGCGGCTATTATTACGGCAAAATCCGTAGCAAAAGTGATAGCGCCGAGGCTCATCTGCGGAAACTTCTTGTTTATCAGTTTGTTTAATATATCCGTGCCGCCCGAGGTAGCCTCGCACACATAGCTTAGCCCCAGTCCCGCGCCTATCAGCAGTCCGCCGAACAGTGACGCTAATATGTGGTCACCCTCATAGTGCGGCAGATACGCGAATACAAAGTCGGTCGCAACCGTTATTGTAGCTATCGACAGCAGAGTTTTGAACATCAGCTTTTTTCCTAAGAATATAAAGCCGATTATGATAAGCGGGATATTGATTATAAAATACAGAATACCCTCGCTTACGCCCGTAAGATACGATACCGCTACCGCAATACCCGACGCACCGCCCGGGGCAATGTTGTTAGGCGCGGTAAAGGTTTCAAGTCCGCAGGCAAAGATAAAGCCTGCAATAATTATTACCGGTATCTGAAGCAGAGTGCGTTTTGTCGATTTTTTCATAGCTTATCGCTTCCTTTGTGACGAATTTACAATTATTCTATGTATCGTCACGCTCTGCGGTGTATATTATATCAAAAAGCTCGTTCATACGCTCATGCTGCCCTGTAAGATACAGATAGCCGAACAGCGCCTCGATGCCTGTCGCTCTGCGATAGTCCTTTGGGTTGCTGGAGCGGGGGACATTGTTTCCCGTGGCGTTTCGTCCGCGCTTGAAAATATCAATTTCGTCTTCGGTCAGCATATCCTCAATAAGCGAGTACGCGTAGGACTGAAAGCCCGCGTTTACCTTTTCGACGGCGAGCTTGTGCAGCTTGTTTACGGGTAATGTGCCGTTCTTTACGATTCTTTCACGCACAAGCACCTCGTATACGCTGTCGCCGAAAAACGCAAGCGTAAGACCGCCGAGCGCTTTTGCTTCTTCCTTGCTTATGCTCTTGTTATCCGTCATCTCATGTACCTGAATTCAAAATCGTAGATAGAAACGGTGTCGTCCTCTTGTACGCCCATTTCTTCAAGCTTGTCTATTATACCGGAAAAACGCAGTACACGCTGAAAATACTGCAAGCTCTCGTAGTCGTCCATGTTGACCATTGAGAGTATCGGCGCGAGAAAAGGCGCGTCTACGATGAACATTCCGTCCTGCTTTGTGATATTGTAGGTTTTCTTTTTCAGTTCCTGCTCGTCAAGCTCCTGTCTTGTCAGCGGCTGAGCCTCAAAGCGTATAGGAGGCGGGAGCTTGTCCAGCTCGCCCGCGATATACTCTATTACCTTTGCTGTGCCCTTTGTGGTAGCGGCACTGCATTCAAAGCAGGGGAGACCCTTTTCCTCGATATACTTTCTGAACTCTTCAATCTGCTCCGGCGTTGCTAAATCGCACTTGTTCATCACAACAATCTGCGGACGCTCGGATATTTCCTCGGAAAAGTTTTTCAGCTCATAGTTTATCTTTTCAAAATCGTCCTTAGGGTCTCTGCCCTCAATGCCCGATACGTCAACAACGTGAACAATCAGACGGCAACGCTCTACATGGCGCAAAAACGAGTGCCCTAGACCTACGCCCTCGCTCGCACCCTCGATAAGACCGGGGATATCCGCCATGACGAACGATTTTTCACCGACCGTAACAACGCCGAGAACGGGAGTGATTGTGGTAAAATGATAGTTAGCGATCTTAGGCTTTGCCGCGCTGACAACGCTTATGAAGGTTGATTTTCCGACATTAGGAAAGCCGACAAGGCCTACATCGGCGAGCAGCTTTAGTTCTAGCGTAACATTAAATTCTTCTCCGGGATAGCCCGGCTTTGCAAAGCGGGGTATTTGTCTTGTAGGCGTGGCAAAGTTCATATTACCCTTGCCGCCGCGTCCGCCCTTAGCAACAACCACCGGCTTGTCATCGGAAATATCCGCGAGTATGCGGCCTGTGTCCGAGTCCTTTACGAGAGTGCCGCGCGGTACTCTTATTATGGTAGGCTCGGCGCTTTTTCCGGTACAGCGGCCCGCTCCGCCGTTTTCGCCATTGGGAGCGATATATTTTTTCTTGTATCTGAAATCTATCAGCGTAGACAGGTTGTCATCGGCAACGAAAACAATATCCGAACCCTTTCCGCCGTCTCCGCCGTCAGGTCCGCCCGCGTTTACATACTTTTCACGGTGAAACGAAACAGCACCGTTGCCGCCGTTGCCTGCTTTTATATAAATTTTTACTATGTCAACAAACATATATTTATCCTTTCGGGTAGGTAATTTCCGACAGCAGTGCTATAACAAATATTATACCCTTTTTTCCTGCCGTAATGCAGAAAACGTAGAGTGGCATAAAGAACAAAAAGGCGAGTAAAACCCGCCTTTGTCATTTTAAATTAGTCAGCGTATACGCTAACCTGCTTGCGGTCCTTACCGAAACGTTCAAACTTTACCTTACCGCTTACGAGAGCGAATAATGTATCATCAGAGCCGCGGCCTACATTGTTGCCGGGGTGAATGTGTGTTCCTCTCTGGCGAACAAGAATGTTGCCTGCAAGAACATACTGACCGTCAGCGCGCTTAACGCCGAGTCTCTTGGACTCGCTGTCACGGCCGTTCTTGGTAGAACCCATACCTTTTTTATGTGCAAAGTGCTGTAAGCTGAGTTTAATCATTGTAATTTTCCTTTCTTCCTGTGTGAATAATCACTGCTTAACACGAACATTTATATGTCCGTATTCCTCTTCAAGAATTTCAAGATGAGCGTGAAACGATTTTATCATAAGCGCCGCGTCCTTGCTATAGGGCGCATTCAGCGTGAGTGCCGCATAGCCCTCCTTTTCGGGGGAGATGTCAACCTCGGCCTCGGCTTTTATAAAATCCGTAATCGTGTTTACCGTGAGCATAAGTGCGCTTGATACACCAGCACAGATAATATCCTCACCGTCAGGCGCCGCCTCTGCGTGCCCATTTATCGTAAACCCGATAAAATCATCGCCGTCTTTTCTGAATACCGCTTTAATCATCGCTTTAATTAAGCGTTGATAGCTTCAATCTTAACCTTGCTGTAGGGCTGTCTGTGACCCATCTTGCGCTTGCTGCTCTTCTTGGGCTTGTAGGTGAAAACGGTAATTTTCTTAGCCTTGCCGTTCTTGATGAGAGATGCCTTTACGCTTGCACCCTCAACATAAGGAGCGCCTACAACCGCACCGTCATCCTTGCCGACCATAATTACCTTGTCAAATGTGAACTCGCCTTCAACGTCGAGCTTTTCAACAAAGATTTCGTCGCCTTCTCTTACCTGATACTGCTTTCCGCCTGTTTCGATAATTGCGTACATTCTTTAACCATACCTTTCTGTCGAAACCAAAATCGCCTTTGCGATAAGGTTTGCTCTTGTAAAATTCTCGCTGTGCGGGGTGAAACTTACGTTTGCTTATACTTACCCCTTTACATGCGGCTATATAATTATAGCAGAACTCTTTGCCGTTGTCAAGAGTTTTTTATGAATTTTTTTAGTTCCCATTAAACATTAAATCTGAACAGAACCACATCTCCGTCACGCTTGACGTAATCCTTGCCCTCAAGCCTTACAAGTCCCTTTTCCTTTGCCGCCGCCATGCTTCCGCACGCCATAAGGTCGTCAAACGAAACGATTTCCGCTCTGATAAAGCCTTTTTCAAAGTCGGTGTGGATTTTGCCAGCCGCCTGCGGTGCCTTTGTGCCGTTTGTGATTGTCCATGCTCTTACCTCCTGCACACCTGCGGTGAGGTAGGAAATAAGGCCGAGCAGACTGTAGCCCTGCTTAATAATACGATTAAGACCCGATTCTTTAAGACCGAGCTCGGATAAGAACATTTCCTTATCCTCTGCGTCCATATCGGCTATCTCTGCTTCAATCTGCGCGCATATCGGGAGCACGACGCTGTTTTCCGCCTTTGCTATCTCGCATACAGCCTTGTACTGCTCGTTGTTTTCAATATTTCCTGTAAAATCAGCTTCTGACAGGTTTGCCGCGTAGATAACCGGCTTGTTTGACAACAGGGGAGAAGCCTTTACTATTTCCGCTTCGCTCTCGGTAAAAGGATAAGAGCGCGCCGACTTGCCCTCTTCAAGATGAGCCAGCAGCTTTTCGAGAAACTCTACCTCGGACGCAAGACTCTTGTCGCCCTTCATCTGCTTTTTCTCGCGGTCAATCCTACGCTGGATTATTTCTATATCCGAGAAAACAAGCTCGAGATTTATTGTTTCTATATCTCTTGCCGCGCCGATTTTTCCGTCAACGTGAATGATGTTATCATCTTCAAAGCAGCGTACAACATGGACAATAGCGTCAACCTCGCGGATATTCGACAGGAACTTGTTTCCGAGTCCCTCGCCCTTTGACGCGCCCTTTACAAGTCCTGCGATATCTACAAATTCGAGTGTTGCGGGGGTGAATTTTTCGGGGTTGTACATCTTTGCCAGAGCGTCAAGCCGCTCATCGGGTACGGATACTATGCCGACATTCGGCTCAATCGTGCAAAACGGATAGTTTGCCGACTCTGCGCCCGCGTTTGTCAGCGCGTTGAATAAGGTACTTTTGCCGACGTTCGGCAGACCTACCATGCCAAGTTTCATAAAAGTCAACCTTTCTGTACAAGTAATCAATCCAGTTAAGTATAGCATTTTTTGCTGTGCATTTCAAGTGCTTTTCACAAATAAATTTATTGACTTGTCCCTTGTAATATAGTATAATTATATCAGTATTTTCTTTTTCACGGGGTGATTTTATGCCTGATATTTACAAGCATGGCTATGACAATTTTAAGATGATGAGCTTTTTGTTCGTTTTGCAGATAATTCTCGGCGTACTCCCCGTGGTTTTGCTTGTGTGCTATATTTGCTTTCAGCTTTACACTCTGCCTGCCCTGGGTTATAGCTTTATCGGAGTTATGATTTTGGCAGCGGGTGCAAATATAACCGTCACAAAGCGTTATAACGTCCTTGTATCGGGCTTTCGCGGCGAAAAGTCCCTTATGAAGACTGTAAAAAAGCTCGGACCCGACT
The DNA here is from genome assembly GCA_945921635.1 of uncultured Clostridia bacterium. Lineage (GTDB taxonomy): Bacteria > Bacillota > Clostridia > Oscillospirales > Ruminococcaceae > Ruminiclostridium_E. The sequence continues at coordinate 13,416 of CAMEKZ010000021.1, read as the reverse complement.
ATACCGTATTTACAAATCTTCCGGTAAGATACAAGAAAAACCGCTCGGAAATCGATCTGCTTATCCTGTCAAAGGACTATTTTTTAATAGTAGAGGTAAAGAATCATTCCGGCTACATAAGCGGCGCACACAAGGACGAAAACTGGATTCAACGCAAGGTTTACCGTGACGGAAAAACCACCGAGACCCCAATGCAGAACCCGATAAAGCAAATGCGCCGTCAGCGTGATATTATAAAGAGTATTCTGCTGGCTAACGGAATTGACGTGTGGATTGATACGGTACTGTATTTTTCCGCGCCTTCTGTGCATCTGTATCTTGACCTTTTTGACACCGACAATGTATGCTCAAGCGAAAAAGAGCTGCTTGATTTTTTGCGTACTTACAAATCTCCGAAGCCGATTGGCAGCGAAAAGCTTGAAAAAGCAAAGGAAGTATTCATGCAGATATGCAAGAGCTGACGGCTTTCGTATTTGTGAATTTTATTATTCTTTGCCGGTTTTCAGGTTAAGTAAATTATATCTGAAATCTGCGGCGTGATTTGTCTATTTTGACTGTTTTGGATTTATTTTATTATCTGTTTTGCACAATTTTTTTACTTTTCACAAAAATTTTTATATATTTTATTGACAATTTGGCAAAATTGCGTTATAATAAAGACATCGTAAGACACAGATTGGTGTTTACGAGGTTTTAGTTTTTTAGTTGTCTCCTTTCTTTTGTTCTACACATTATACATTATTTGATTTGAGAGCGTGATTTTATCATGCTCGATTTTTTTGTGCATATTTTTGCAGCAGAATTAAAAGCCGCAGTACCTCTTCCGATACTGCGGCTTTACTTATTTAATAACCTTTTTAATCTTTTTTCTCAGCCATTTTTCATACACATACGCCAGTTGATTGAGGCACATATCATAGCATATAAACGTAAAATTGCCTATCGCCCAGAAGATAAGCACCGCAAACTCGCCGAATCCCGCAAAGTCCTCCAGAAGCTGCCCCATACCCAGTACATTAAGCAGTACGGCGTAGATTGCGGCCACAGGCACGTTGAATGTAAGCAGCCTTACTAAAAACGACAGTATGCTCGGCTTTATTTTTGTAAGCAAATCCCGCACGATAGGGTAATAGCCGAAAAATCCTGCGAAAAGTAGCTTTGACTCGATATCCGGAGTCAGAAGTACTGCTAGGAGTGCTACGCTTCCGTAGCACATCAGCGCCCATTTACGGTTTATCTCACGGTAGATTATCCACACAACAAGTCCCGCAACCGCAGGGAGAATATACACCCCGACGGGTATAAAGCCGGTGCAGAACATCATAATTACACAGATTGCGCTTAAAATGCCGCTAAGTGCAATACAATAGCTTTTGCTTTTCTCAGCGGGCATTTTACACCTGCTTTCCTTTATTGTGCTCGGCGTAAAGCTCAAGGCTCTTTTCCTTGCGCTCTCTGCCTGTTTTCAGGATTTCTCTCAGTGTGTCAATATCATCGTTTTCGATAGCCGTCTTGTACTCTCCGAGACTGTCGATTATGGTGTTCAGCTCAAACAGCAGAGCTTCTTTATTGCACAAAAACAGACTGCTCCACATATTTTCGTTGAGCTTTGCAACTCTTGTCAGATCTAAGAAGCTTCCTGCCGAAAAGCCGTCCGCGTTGAACAGCGATGGACTTTTTACATAAGCGTTTGACACAACGTGGGCAAGCTGTGAGGTAAAAGCGATATTTATATCGTGCTGTTTGGGAGTTGCGGTTACTACCTTGCTAAAGCCCATACAGCAGGCGAGTGTAGACAGTAAATCTATCGCTATTTTCGGTGTGTTTTCGGTAGGGGTAACTATATAGCTAGCGCCATTGAACAGATTATCGGTTGAGTAGTCAAAGCCCGAAAACTCGCGGCCTGCCATAGGGTGACTGCCTAAAAATATTACTCCGAGCGGTTCGAGCGCCTCTGTACAGCGGGTTACGACATATTCCTTTATACCGCAGGAGTCGGTGACGATTGAGCCTTTTTTGAACCTGTCCGCATTATCGCGCACGAACTTGACTATAGCCTCGGGGTACAGGCAAAGCACGGTGAGGTCTGCCTCGCCGATTTTGCTTTCATCGATTACTTCATCGATAGCGCCGCAGGAGCGCGCCTTTTGTGTGACTGAATTATCGCAGTCCAGTCCCATTATATAATGAAATGTATTTTTTTTGAGCGCCTTGCAGATAGAGCCGCCTATCAGACCAAGACCTACAACAGCAATTTTCAAGCTAATCCTTCTTTCTTTTTCGTATACAGTTTAATTATAGTCAAATTTTCAGATAAATGCAAGTGGAAAATGAAATTATTGTGAAAATGCCGATATTGGGTAAGAAATTATTGACTTCGCAGGAGAAAAAAGAGTATAATTATCGGGTAGAAAAGCAAAAGATTTTTATGTAAAAAGCTTTTTCGGCAGAAAATCAAGCCGAAAAAACAGAAAGTAGGTATTATTTTATAAATGAAGGCATTAAGGTATTTAAAGCCGTACTGGCTGTTTGCGCTGCTTTGTCCGCTGGCAATGATTTTAGAGGTGTCAATGGATCTTTTACAGCCGCAGCTTATGTCCGATATTATCAACAACGGTATACTGGGCGGAGGAACATTAGACAGCAATCTGTCCTATGTTGTTATCACCGGTCTTAAAATGCTGATGTTTTCTATTATCGGATGTGCGGGAGGAATTGCATCTGCGGCATTCGGAACTACGGCGGCGCAGAAAATGGGCAACGATTTAAGAAAAGACGTGTTTGCAAAGGTCATGCACCTGTCGTTTCAGCAGACGGATAAGTTTACGACCGGTTCGCTTGTAACAAGACTTACGAACGATATTACCGCAATACAGGAATTTGTATCCATGTCGCTTCGTATGTTTGTTCGTACGGGTATGCAGTTTATAGGCGGTATTGCGGTAATACTGACGCTTAATGTCAACTTCGGCATTGTGCTTGTCATCTCTCTGCCGATACAGCTTATCGTGCTTGCGATTATTATGAAAAAGGCTGCTCCGCTGTTCGGAATTGTTCAGAAAAAGCTGGATAAGGTAAACAGTGTTGTGCAGGAGAACGTAACCGGTGCAAGAGTTGTCAAGGCGTTTACAAGGGAAGAATACGAAATAGACCGTTTTGACAATGCAAACACCGACCTTATGACAACAAATCTTAAAGTGCAGAAGCTGCTCGCGACCTTAAACCCGATACTTATGGTTATTATGAACGCATCTGTAATAGCTATCATTCTTATCGGCGGTTTTCAGGTCGAGGCCAAGAACATGATGGTCGGAAACGTAATGGCGGCTGTCACCTACATAACCCAGATACTCATGTCTGTTATGATGGTAGGTATGATGTTCCAGCAGGTATCGCGTGCGAGCGCGTCAATAAAGCGTGTATGCGAGATACTCGATACCGAGCCGGTAATCTCCGACGGTGAGAATAAGACCGATTGCGGTACTGAGGGCACCGTAGAGTTCAAGAACGTAAGCTTCAATTATCCCGGCTTTTCGGGCAGACCCGTGCTGAGTAACATAAATCTGACGGTCGAAAAGGGTCAGATGGTAGCAATACTCGGTGCTACCGGCTGCGGCAAGACCTCGCTTGTAAATCTGATACCGCGCTTTTACGATGCAACCGACGGAGAGGTGCTCGTTGATGGGGTAAACGTAAAGGATTACAGCGTAGATGAGCTTAGACATAAGGTAAGCATTGTGCTTCAGAAAAGCGAGCTGTTTTCGGGCACCGTATCCGAGAATATCCGCTGGGGCAACTCAGATGCAAGCGATGAAGAGATAAAGAGAGCCGCGTCTATCGCACAGGCCGACAGCTTCATCGGTGGTTTTAACGATGGCTACGACACTATGATAAGCGAGAAGGGTGCGTCGCTGTCCGGCGGACAGAAGCAGCGTATGGCGATAGCCCGCGCCATTATCAAAAAGCCGGAGATACTTATATTTGACGACAGCACCTCCGCGCTTGACCTCAGCACCGAGGCACAGCTGCACAAGGCGCTGAGAGAAAACCTGCAAGGCGTGACGGTTATCATGATTGCACAGAGAATAGCAAGCGTAATGCGAGCCGACAAGATTGCCGTACTCGAAAACGGCGAGATATGCGCCTATGGCACTCATAGCGAGCTTATGCAGTCAAGCGACGTGTACCGCGATATTTATTATTCACAGATGAAAAACGGGGAGGGTGAGAACAATGGCTGACAACAAAACTCCTCAGATAGCACAGATGCCGCGCGTTATGGGACGCGGAGGTCCTCCGCCGCATCAGCGTATGGCTATGCCGACCGAAAAGGCAAAGAATGTAAAGGGTACGTTAAAGCGGCTTGTAGGCTATATAGGCAAGAATAAGTATCTGATGATACTGCTGCTCGCGGTAATGATTGTTATTACCGTACTGAATCTCGCCGCACCGTATCTGCAGGGACTTGCGATTGATAAAATCACAATTTCCGAGGACAGGCTCGAAGTAGACATCACGGGCATGATTTACTGCCTTATCGCGCTCGGCGGAGTATATCTGTTTAACTCATGCCTTACTTATTTTCAGGGAATTTTCGCTGCAAAGCTTTCTCAGACTACCGTCAAGATAATGAGAAACGATTTGTTCAAAAAGATTTCCTATCTTCCGATAAAATACACCGACACACATCAGCACGGCGACCTTATGAGCCGCATGACAAACGATGTCGAGAACATCTCAAATACCGTATCTCAGTCTATAGCTTCGCTGTTTTCGGGCGTGCTGACGCTTATCGGATGCTTTGCGTTTATGCTTTACTATTCGCCGATACTTACGCTTGTAAGCATGACTACCATTGTGCTGACGCTGATTGTCACGAAAAATCTTACCAAGTTCATGCGAAAGTATTTCCCGATGCAGCAGACCCTGCTCGGAAAGCTGAACGGTCATATTGAAGAAATGGTAAGCGGCTATAAGACCGTGGCGGCGTTTTCACGCGAGAAAAAGGCGTGCAACGAGTTCAATACTATCAGCGATAAACTGCAGAACGCGGCTATAAAGGCGCAGATTTGCGGCGGTATCATGGGACCGTGCATGAATGTAATCTCAAACATCGGATTTTTGCTTGTTGCGGGCTTCGGAGCGTACTTCCTCATAATAGATTTCAACCCGCTTGCGCTTAAAGGTGTAATGACCGTAGGTACCATACAGGCGTTTTTACAGTACACAAAGAATTTCAGCCGACCGATAAACGAAATCGCACAGCAGTACGCCTCTATCCAGACGGCTATCGCGGGTGCGGAGCGTGTGTTTGAGGTTATGGACAGCCCCGCAGAGGAGGACAATGGCATCGACACTGAGTTTTCCATCGACAATGTAAAGGGTGACATTAATTTCAGCAACATAGATTTTTCTTATGTCGAGGGTGAAAAGGTACTGCATGACTTTGACCTTTGGATAAAGAGCGGACAAAAGCTTGCTATCGTAGGTGCGACAGGCTCGGGCAAAACAACGGTGGTAAACCTGCTGACAAGATTTTACGATATAGACGGCGGTACTATCACGCTTGACGGCGAGAGTATTTACGATATACCCAAGAAAAAGCTGCGCGGCTCTATAGGTATTGTATTGCAGGATACCGTTATTTTCAACGATACGATTGCCCAGAATATCCGCTACGGACGGCTTGACGCTACCGACGAGGAGGTAATAGCCGCAGCAAAGACCGCAAAGGTTGACGAGTTTGCCGAGAAGATGCCCGACGGCTACAACACGATACTCACCGAGGGCGGCGGAAACCTCAGCCAGGGTCAGCGCCAGCTGATTGCTATTGCGCGTGCGGTGCTTGCCGACCCGAAAATCCTTATACTTGACGAGGCTACTTCAAGCATTGATACCCGTACCGAGGTGTATATACAAGAGGCAATGATTGCGCTGATGAAGGGCAGAACAAGCCTTATTATCGCGCACAGACTTTCTACAATTCGCGATGCGGATAAGATTGTCGTAATCGACAAGGGAAAGGTTGTCGAGGCGGGAAATCACGAAAAGCTGCTCGAAGAAAACGGAACCTACGCAAAGCTGTACAATACTCAGTTTGCAGGAATGGCAACATAATATCAGGATTTTGCGCCGCTGTGAACTAACAGCGGCGCTCAGCTTGTCGATAAACCTATATTTTTCTCGAAATGGGGTTGAGGGGCGGCAGCCCCCAATAGGGGCGAGGGGCGATAGCCCCCGATAAACAGCCCCTTCCCGAGGGGAAGGGGTTTGGGGATGGGGTTAGAGAGTTTGCACTATTTTCAAAAAATAGACTTTTTCGACAGTCTGTGCGCCGCTGTGAACTAACAGCGGTGCTTTTTTATGCTCCTATAACTTTACAAATTCTCTGTATCGTGGTACAATATAGAAAATAAGGCTTGTTTTGGGGTGAGCTTATGAAATACAGAAAAGAGCTTTTTAAGACAAAAGATCCTTTTGATACTAAATATTCCAATATGCGCTTTTTCAGGGCGGCTAAGGAAAATTTTGCTTTTCAGTATAAAAACTGCGCGGAGTACAGAAAAATAGCCGACAGCTTCGTCTCTCCCGATGATATAAAAAGCTATGAGGATATTGATAAAATCCCTTGTCTGCCGACTCTTGTATTTAAAAATCACAAGCTGTTCAGCACTAAAAAATACAAAATGCCGATAACCGCCACTTCTTCAGGTACAAAGGGAAAATACAGCGAAGTCGGTTTTGATACTGGCGGACTGTGGTGCGGACTTAAAATGGTGCTGAAAATAAGCAAGCTAAGACAGCTGTTTTCGCTCCGTCCCTGCCGCTATATCATTTTCGGCTATAAGCCGCATAAAGGCAACCGCACGGCGGTTACCAAGACCGCTTTCGGTGCGACATTTTTCGCCCCCGCTATAAGCAGAACCTACGCACTTAAATTCTCTGACGGAAAATACACCGCAGACCTTGAAGGCATTATAAACGCGGTTGTGAAGTACGGTAAATCCAAAATACCACTTAGATTTATGGGCTTTCCCTCATATACATATTTTTTTCTTAAAACTATGGACGAGCGGGGGATTTATCTTAAACTGAACAAGCACTCCAAAATCATGCTCGGCGGTGGCTGGAAGCAGTTTTACACCGAGCAGGTAGATAAAAGTACCCTCTATGCGCTTGCAAAAAAGGTACTCGGAATAAGTGACGAAAATATAGTCGAGTTTTTCGGCGCGGTCGAGCATCCGATACTGTACTGCGACTGCAAAAATCATCACTTTCATGTACCCGCCTACAGCCGCGTGATAATAAGGGACGTCGATACTTTAGAGCCGCTCGGCTACGGCAAAACCGGACTTGTAAATCTTATTACGCCAATGATAAAGGCTACCCCGATACTAAGCGTAATGACCGATGATTTAGGCGTCCTGCATGACGGAAAGGAGTGCGGCTGCGGCTTGTCGTCTCCGTATCTTGAAATAATCGGCAGAGTGGGTCTGTCCGATATAAAAACCTGCGCGGCGGGTGCCGCCGATATTCTGTCGGAGGTTAAGCTATGATACTTGCAAAAGGGAAGCTGTATAATTCTAATGAGCAGGACAAAATCCTTGATACGCTTGAAGATGAGATAAATGATACGCTCGAGAATAAAACCCTGCTTATCGAAACGGTAATCGGTGCTATCGACCGACTCGGCAGACGTCTTGAGGCGGGAGAGTTTGACAGCCTGCTGTCAGAGTTTGGCATCAGCGGCTTTGAACGCTATAAGGATATGGCGGCGGTTATGCTCAGCCGCGAGAACATCGAGCATAAAATAAAAACCGAGCTCGGCGAGTATTTTTATCTGCCGCGGCTTACTTCACCCCCGCGCGGACAAAAGCGTATAAAGATAAAGCCAATGCCGCTCGGCACTATACTGCATATAGCCGCGGGTAACGTTGACGGACTGCCCGCCTACAGCGTAGCAGAGGGATTACTGACAGGAAATGTAAATATCTTGAAGCTCCCCGCCGCCGACAACGGGTTATCTATTGAGATTATCCGACAGCTGACGCAGATTGAGCCTGCACTTGCCGATTATATCTACGTTTTCGATACGCCGTCTTCTGATATTCATGCTATGAAGCGTATGGCGGATATGTCCGACGCTATATCGGTATGGGGTGGAGATGAGGCGGTGGCTGCCGTCCGCAGGCTCGCACCGACCTCCGCAAAGATAATCGAATGGGGGCACAAGCTTGGCTTTGCCTATATATCGGGCTACAGCGACAGGGAAAAGGAGCTTTCTGCACTTGCAGAGCATATCGCCGCGACAAGACAGCTGCTTTGCAGCTCGTGCCAGACTATTTACATAGATACAGAGAGCATGGCGGATATACACGCCTTTTGTACGGAATTTCTGCCTTATTTACAGCGCGCGGTCAATAAATATCCCCCGATGAGCATAGGCGAAAAAGCAGAAATTACCCTGCTTCGATACAATGAAATCATTGAAAAGGCTATTTCCGGCAGTATAGACAGCGCCCAGCTTTACAGAGGTGAAAACTGCGCGCTGATACCCTGTACCGACAGCGAGCTTGAGCTTTCACCGATGTTTTGCAACTGCAACGTAAAGCGGCTGCCGCAAAAGGATATATTAAAGGTTTTACGGCGCAAAAAAGGATATTTGCAGACCGTGGGTCTGATTTGCCGTGAAGAAAAGCGCGACAGCCTTACCGACGCTCTGGCAAAATGCGGCGTAGTGCGTATTACCAGAAGCGGCGATATGTCGGAAACCTTCAGCGGTGAGGCACATGACGGCGAGTACCCGCTCAGAAGGTACACAAGGATTGTGAATATAGAAAGCATTTAAAACAGTCCTGCAAGGCGAGATGGCTTTGCAGGATTTTTTGTTGTTTTTACGGGTTTTCTCCGATTTTTGTAAAATTTTATTCCTCATATTGTATTTCTGTCGATTTTATTGTATAATGTATGACAAGCATTTATTGACTTAACAGCCATTCTTTTTTGAGTATTACGGAGGGCACTATGAATAAAACGGTAAATAAGGCTGTCGCTGTGCTTGCGGCCGCGGTTATTTTTACCCTGCTGTCTGCTGTATGTGTATCTGCGCAGGAAAGCACCTATGTTCCTACGGTCTACAACGAGCGAAACGGCTTGCCGACAGGCGAGGCCAATGATATAATACAGACCTCCGACGGCTACATCTGGATAGGAAGCTACGGCGGACTTGTCCGCTATGACGGCACAAAATTCAGAAATTACAGCATTGAGGGGAAAATATCATCATCGATACGTTCACTTTTTGAGGACTCATCGGGCAGACTCTGGATAGGCACAAACGACATGGGCGTATATGTTTTTGAGAATGATAAATTCACAAAAATAAAATGCGAGGACGAGACTGCGTTTCTGTGCATACGCGACTTTTGCGAGGCTGGTGACGGCACGGTATACTGTGCATCAAACTCGGGTCTTGCAAAAATCGACGGGGAAAAAATAGTCCCGTTTGAAATCGAGGAGCTTAAAGGCGATATATTCTATTCCTGCATGGTTGATAACTACGGCAGAATATGGGCGGCACTCGGCTCGGGAAAATGCGCGGTTGTTTCTCCTGATGGTAGTGCAAGGATTTTTTCTGCCTCTGATATTTTCGATGATACCGAGATATATTGCCTGACCGGCGGAAAAGACAGGGAAATCTATCTCGGAACCTCGGGCAACAGGCTTGCACAAATTACACTTAGCTCCGAGAGTCTGGATTTGGCGGATATGAAAATAACATATCTTTCAACAGGTAATGTCACCACCCACAATAAGCTTCGTATGACTGACAGCGGCAATCTGCTTATATGCGGACTTCACGGCTTCGGTATACTTTATGAAGACGGCTCTTTTCAGGAGTTTACACAGTCTGACAAGGCGGCATCGGTAAACAGCGCCGCGCTCGACTATGAGGGTAACTACTGGCTTGCATCGTCCGCATACGGCTTGATTAAGTACACAAACGGCTGTTTTAACTCGTTTAACGGTAAATCCGGACTTGAGGGGGTTGCCGTAAATACGCTTGTATGCAGTAATGATTGCTATTATGTCGGTCTTGACAATGGTATGCTCATTTTTGACAGCTCATGGAATCAGATAACCAACGAGCTTACCGAAATGCTCGACGGAATCCGCGTGCGGAGTATTATCGCCGACAGCAAGGGTCGCGTATGGCTTGCCTCATATTCGGACAATCCCGTTATCTGCTATGACCCCGCAAGCGGAGAAATGACCGCATACACCGAAGAAAACGGTATGCCGAATTTACACGCAAGGGTGCTTTTTGAGCTTTCCGACGGCTCGGTTGCGGTCGGTATGCAAAGCGGTATTGCGATTATTTCAGACGGAAAAATTACCCGTACCTACACAGCGGATGACGGACTTAGCGAACCTCAGATACTCTGCTTTTACGAAAAAAGCGACGGCACTCTGCTTGCAGGCAGCGACGGCGGCGGAATATACGAACTGAATGGCGATACCGTCAGCGTTCATTCGTTTTCCGAGGGTCTCAGGGAGGGAGTAGTACTCCGTATTACAGCCGACACCGAAAATGACGGAGCTTATTTTGTGAGTGCGGGCAGCAGTCTTTATTATTTTGAAAACGGAAGCTTCAGAAAGCTGTCGAATCTGAAAAAAGAAGCAGGAAGCATATTTGACATATACGACAGGGATGGAAAGCTGTGGCTTTTCCAGAATAACGGAATTTTGTGCGTCAACAAGCAAAAGCTCCTTTCAGGAGAAGAAGAGGCGCTTGTGACCTACGGCTTTAAGCACGGACTGAGCGGCTCGCTCAACGCCAACACATGGCACTGGCTTTCGCCTGACGGAAGCATTTACCTCGCTACACGAAGCGGTATATGCTCATTTAATTTCAAAAGCAGTAATTACAGTCTGCCGAAGCTGATTATCAACGAAATATCGGTCGATGGTCAGGTGTATGAGCATCCGCAGGAAATAAATGTCGGGGGAGATGCACAGCGCATTACCATAGATTTTGCCGCGCTTTCCTATGCCGATACCAATAATATTTCCATAGCCTATCAGCTTGTCGGATTTGATAAGGAAGAAATAGTGCTGAGCGGTGAAAAATTCGGCGAAATAAGCTATACTAATCTGCCCGGCGGTCAGTATCTGTTTACCTACAGGGTGTTTGATACGCAATATCCCGACATTTCTTTGTCAAACTCCATTTACATCAATAAAGAAAACAAATTTTACGAAAAGCCGGTTTTCTGGATTTGTATCTGCGGTATATTTATCGTGCTTGCGTTTCTGGCGGCTCAGATGTTCTTCCGCTTAAAGCTCAGGCGCATAAAGCGCAGACAGAACGAATACCGCTCGCTTGTCGAGCAGACCCTTCAGACCTTTGCAAAGACGATTGACGCAAAGGATCGGTATACAAACGGTCACTCGATACGAGTTGCCGCGTACTCCGTTGAGCTTGCACGGCGAATGGGTATGTCGGACGACGCGCAGGAGCGGATATACTATATTGCTCTGCTGCACGACATAGGAAAAATCGGAATACCCGACCATATACTTAACAAGCCGGGACGGCTTACTGATGAAGAGCGCGAGATTATTCAAAGACACCCCGCAATCGGCGGCAAAATACTGGAGAATTTCACCGCGCTTGACGGTGCGGAGCAGGGCGCAAAGTACCACCACGAGCGCTTTGACGGCAAGGGCTACTGCGAGCATCTGGCGGGTAAGAACATACCTAAGGTTGCGCGCATAATCGGTGTTGCAGACTCTTATGACGCGATGTCGAGCGACCGCTGCTACAGAAAAGCACTTTCAAAGGAAAAGATTGTCTCTGAGCTAAAAGAGGGCATAGGAAAGCAGTTTGACCCCGATATAGTACCTCATATGCTTGATATGATACAGGAGGGCGTTGTACCGGTAAAGGCAGAGTATATCGAGGGTAACGTGCGAAGCATATTTTAATTGACATTTTATACTTGCGGTGCTATAATAATACCATGTACATCTGTACATAATTCAAGACCGCTCTCGTATGGCGGCTTAACGGAAGGAATTACAAAAATGATTAAAATCACACTTAAGGACGGCAGTATCAAAGAGATAGAGAGCGCAAGCTCGGTATATGATATTGCCAAGGAAATCAGTCAGGGACTTGCAAAGGCGGCTTGTGTTGCCAGAATTAACGGAGAAATAAAGGATTTACGAACCGTAATCGACAGCGACTGCACTCTAGAAATCCTGACTTTTGATGATGAGGACGGCGCAAAGGCGTTTCGTCATACCGCTTCTCACATTCTCGCACAGGCTGTAAAAAGACTTTACCCCGAGGTAAAGCTCGCTATAGGTCCTGCGATAGATAACGGATTTTACTACGATTTTGATAAAGAGACCCCGTTTTTGCCCGAAGACCTTGAAAAGATTGAGGCAGAAATGAAGAAGATTGTGAAAGAGGGCTTAAAGCTCGAGCAGTTTGAGATGGCACCCGCCGATGCAATCAAATATTTAAAGGATATTGACGAGCCTTATAAGGTAGAGCTTTGCGAGGAGCACGCAGGCAAAAACGAGCCGATTTCATTCTATAAGCAGGGCGAGTTTACCGACCTTTGTGCAGGACCGCACCTCATGTCCACAGCTCCGGTAAAGGCGTTCAAGCTGACAAGCTGCACAGGCGCATACTGGAGAGGCAGCGAAAAGAACAAGATGCTGTCGAGAATTTACGCGATGGCTTTCCCCAAGGCGTCACAGCTTGACGAGTATCTCGCAAGAATAGAAGAGGCTAAAAAGCGCGACCACAGAAAGCTCGGCAAGGAGCTGGAGCTGTTCACTATCATGGACGAGGGTCCGGGCTTCCCGTTCTTCCTCCCAAAGGGCATGATTTTAAAGAACACGCTTATTGATTACTGGCGTCAGATACACACCCGCGAGGGATATGTTGAGATTTCAACGCCTATCATGCTCAACCGCCAGCTCTGGGAGACCTCGGGTCACTGGGATCACTACAAGGAGAATATGTACACTACGGTTATTGACGAAACCGAGTTTGCAATAAAGCCGATGAACTGTCCGGGCGGACTGCTTGTATACAAGTCAAAGCCGCGCTCATACAGGGATTTGCCTATGAGAATGGGCGAGCTCGGTCTTGTACACCGTCACGAAAAGTCGGGCGCGCTTCACGGTCTTATGAGAGTAAGATGCTTTACACAGGATGATGCTCATATCTTTATGACTCCCGAGCAGATTACCGATGAAATAAAGGGCGTAGTAAGGCTTATCGACGAGGTTTACACGCTGTTCGGCTTTAAGTATCATGTAGAGCTTTCGACACAGCCTGAGGACAGCATCGGAAGCAAGGAAGAATGGGCGATGGCTACCGGGGGACTTAAAAAGGCG
>CAMEKZ010000020.1 GCA_945921635.1 uncultured Clostridia bacterium | reverse complement strand
CTCAATTATTTGAAAAAACTGCGTTTTTGCGGTGCGTGAGTTTATCGACAGTCTGAGCTCTGCCGCTGTGCATTTGCACGGCGGCAGAGCTTTCGGTTATTATGTCAATTTTTTGGTTTAGGAATACGCTTTGTTTTTGAAATAGCACCCGCGGCACAGGTCGTCATACATAAGTGACAGCCTACACACTTTTTACCGTCCATTCGCGGCTTTCTACTCTGCTCGTCCCAGATTACAGCCTGATGTCCCGCGTCATAACAAGTGATATAGCATCTGCCGCAGCCGATACACTTATCCTTGTCAAATACCGGATAAACCACGCTGTCGCGGTCAAGCGCACCCGCGTCAACTGTATTTTTGAGTGCAAGTCCGACAACCTCGTTTACACTTTTATATCCCGCCGAGGACAGCCAGCGTGCAAGCCCGTCTGTCAAATCCTCAATTATGCGGTAGCCGTACTGCATGACAGATGTCGTTATCTGTAGATTTGTACAGCCGAGCAGAATAAACTCCAGACCGTCGCGCCAGGTTTCTATTCCGCCCATACCGCTTATCGGCATATTCTGAAGCTCGGCGTTGCGCTTCATATCCGAGATAAATCGCAGTGCAATAGGCTTTATTGCCTTGCCCGAATAGCCTCCGACTGCCGATTTTCCGTTTATGTTCGGGGTCGGTACAAAGCCGTCAAGATCGATGTTTATAATGCTCTTTACGGTATTTATCGCGGCGATACCGTCCGCCCCCGCGTTTTTCGCGGCGATTGCGGGTATCTCCATGTTTGTGATGTTAGGGGTCATTTTGGCAAGCACCGGCAGCTTTGTGCCGCGCTTTACGGCGGCGGTGTATTTTGACACAAGCTCAGGGTTTGTGCCCACGTCGCTGCCCATGCTGTGGCTTGTCATCTGAGGGCAGGAAAAATTGCACTCAATTATGTCACAGCCTGCTTCTTCCGACAGTCTGGCAAGCTCTGTCCATTCTTCCTCGGTCTCGCCCATAATCGACGACACTATCACCTTATCAGGATAATTCTCTTTCAGCTTTTTCAGTATAGCGAGGTTTTCCTCCAGCGGGTGGTCGGAAATCTGCTCTAAATTCTTAAATCCGATATACGGCGTGCTTTCTTTATTGAGTATATCAAAGCGCGGCGATACCTCGTTCATCTTTGCAAAGCCTATAGTTTTGTAGACAAGACCTGCCCAGCCCATGTCAAGCGCCTTTGCACACATCTCATAGCTGCTTGCTATTACCGAAGAAGATAAGAAAAACGGATTTTCACACTTCACCCCACAGAACGTCATGGATAAATCCGCGGCGGGTTTTGTGTCGGCGGCGTTTTCTTTTATGTAGCCCGCAATCCCTTTTATATCAACGGGTCGGTCAAGCTCTTTTCGTACACAGGAGTCCATGCAGGGCGCTGTGCAATCGGCGCACGAGCCTATATGGGTCTTTGCTTTGTCGGGGTTGTCAAATCTGAATGAGCGTATGAATAAATCCGGTGAAGCACCGCCCGTACAGGCAGAAGTACACGGCGCGTCGTGGCATAAAAGACAGCGTGAGCTTTCTTCTATACATGAATATTTTGAAAACACAAAATCACGTCTCCTTTTGTCGAACATCTTATTGTAAATTTGCGGGCGGCAAAAACCGCCCGCAAACCGCAAATATCGTGCTTATTTTCCCTATTGTATATTAACATAGTTTCAGGAAAATTACAAATAAATTATAAAACAAAAATTATTATCCGTTGGCTTTTTAGCAACAATCACACATTAGAAATAGTTTAATTTAACGAAACGTTGCCTCCGAGCAATCGCTAACATTTATGCTTTCGCTAACATTTAGCGAGGAGAGTTGCCTGCGGCTGCAAGCCGCTAGCGAGGAGAGTTGCCTGCGGCTGCAAGCCGCTAACGAGGAGAGTTGCCTGCGGCTGCAAGCCGCTAGCGAGGAGAATGGCTTACGGCTGCAAGCCGCCGAATTACAGGTTACCGCTTGCGGAACGCTTTATAAATTTGCCCCAGCCGCGCTCGCCTAAAAATTCGCCGTCCTTGTATACAAGTCTGCCGCGCGAGTAGGTTGCTTCGGGATAGCCATTCAGCTCCTTGCCCTCCCAGATAGTGTGGTCGCAGTCGCTGTGCATCTTGTCGTTAGTAATAGTAAACTGCTTTGTCGGGTCGTAGATTACAATATCCGCGTCCTTGCCTACTTCGATAGCACCCTTTGCATCACAGCCGAAAATCTTTGCGGGGTTGTACGAGCAAAGCTCTACTACCTTGTTGAACGAAATCTTACCGTCATTTGCGGCGGACAGCATATAAGGATACATATTCTCTATACCCGCACAGCCGTTAGGTATCTTTGTGAAATTGTCCTTGCCCCAGTCCTTTTCGTACGACTGGAACGGGCAGTGGTCGGTAGCAATAGTCGTGATAAGACCTTTCTTTATAGCCTCCCACAGCGCTAAGCGGCTCTCCTCACCCTTCATCGGAGGTGAGCATACAAAGTTTCTGCCGTCCTCTCTTTTGTAGACATCGGAGGTAAATTCAAGATACTGCGGACAGGTCTCGGCGTATATCTCATAGCCCTCGTTTCTCGCTCTTTCGACAGCGTCGATACCCTCTTTGTTTGCAAGGTGTACTATGTACAGCTTGCTGTCAAGGCTCTTTGCAAGCTGGATAGCTCTTATATCCGCCTCGCCCTCGACAAACTCGGGACGGGACATATAGTGATACCATGCGCTTGTCTTGCCCTCGGAGAGATAACGCTCTGTCAGTACATCAATAAGCTGCTTGTTTTCCGCGTGTACCGAAATCATCGCGCCGCAGGTCTTTGCCTTTTCTAGCACCTGATAGAATACGCCGTCGGTTACGCCGAAATCGTAAACCATAAATACCTTGAAGGACGATACGCCGTAATCAACCGCCTGTTCGATACTGTCAATCAGACCGTTCGACACATCCTTTACCGCAACATGAAAAGCATAGTCAACTGCCGCGTCCGGCGCACACAGCGCGTCACGGCGCTTAATAGAATCAACCATGTTTTCGCCGAAATCCTGTAAAATAAAGTCGAATACGGTAGTTGTACCGCCGCACGCCGCCGCGCGTGTACCCGCGAAATAATCATCGGAGGAAATCGTTCCGCCGAACGGCATAGCAAGGTGGGTGTGCGCGTCAATCGCACCCGGGAGAACGTATTTTCCCGCCGCGTCAACAACCTCTTTTGCGTCTGTTCCCGCGTCCTTTGTTATAGCCACGATTTTTCCGCCGTCTACGCAGACATCTGCTGTAAATGTCGAGGTAGGTGTGATAATCGTACCGTTTTTAATAATCAGATCCATAACAGTCCGTCCTTTCGTATGAATAATAGATGTAGTTGAAATTTCTTTAACTATATATGGAATAAGTTTAAATATTTATTGCAGATTAAGAGACTAACCCCACCCCCTGCCCCCTCCAAAAGTGAGGGGGAGAAAACGGGGGCTGGCGCCCCTGCGACCTGCCTTGGGGCTTTGCCCCAAACCCCATATAATATAGTTTTATTTTATATCATCTTGTCAACTTCGGTCAGTACCTCGTCTAAGATAGCGAGGTTTTCGTCAAGCTCCTGCTCTGTGATGATAAGCGGAGGACAAACGAAAATGCAAGCCTCATGCGAGTAGGTATTAAAGCCCTTTGCTTTAAGCATACCTACAATCTTACCCATAATGCCCTCAGGGTCCTTTCCGAAAGGAACAAGAGGCTCATGTGCCGCCTTGTCCTTTGCAAGCTCTACGCAGGCGAAAAGTCCGATATATCTTGCGTCGCCTACGCACTCGTGTTTTGCCTTGATGTCCTCAAGCAGCTTGCCGAGCTGTACGCCGCGCTCCTTTACCTTTGCCATGATGTTTTCTTTTTCATAGTAGTTAAGACAAGCAACGCCTGCCGCACAGCCGAGCGGGTGAGCGGAGTATGTCAGACCGCAGTCAAGCTTGTGGTCGTCAAAGAACGCCGCAATCTTCTTGCTTACTATTACGCCGCCGAGCGGTGCATAGCCGCAGGTTACGCCCTTTGCAAAGGTAATCATATCGGGTTCGATGCCCCAGTTTTCGCAGGCAAAATATTCGCCAGTTCTGCCCCAGCCTGCCATTACCTCGTCACATACCATCATTATGCCGAACTCGTCGCATATTTTACGCACGCCCTGTAAATAGCCTTTAGGCGGGATAATGATACCGTTAGAGCCGGTGACAGTTTCCATAACAATAGCCGCAACCGCATCGGGGTTTTCATAGATAATCTGGTCGCGCAGCTGTCCGAGATAATACTCGGTTGCCTGCTCCTCGCTCTCAAACGGGAACGGCGCGCGGTACAGATAGGGGTCGGTGAACTTTACAAATCCGGGTATACCGGGTTCAAGCGTGTATCTTCTCGGCTCGCCCGTCAGATTTCCTGCGCCGAACGAGCTGCCGTGATATGCGCGGTATCTTGAAAAGATTTTGTATCTGCCGGTGTAGAGCTTTGCGATTTTAATTGCGTTTTCGTTTGCGTCTGCGCCGCCTAAGGTAAAGAATACCTTGCCCATGTTCTTGGGTGCGACCTTTACTACCATTTCGGCAAGCTTTGAGCGGCAGTCAATAGCATAAGCGGGGCTTATGTAGGCAAGCTTATCAGCCTGCTCCTTGATAGCCTCGATAATGTCCTTGTTGCCGTAGCCTAAATTCAGGTTTACAAGCTGGCTCGACATATCGGCGTATCTCTTGCCGTCCGCGGTGTAGTAGTAGATGCCCTCCGCCTTTTCGACAACTGCGGGATTAAGCTTTCCCTGTACGCTCCATGAATGGAGGTTGTACTGAAGTGAGGTGTCCTTTACCTCTTCTGCACTCTTAAATCCGTATCTCATTAAAATCATTTCCTTTCTTTACGTCGGATAAATTTTTTATTTTTCGGTTATCAGAATATGCTTCTGTAAATCGTCTCTATTTCGCTTACCGTAGGTACGCGCGGGTTGTTTTTGGTACTGCCCGCCGCAAGTGCGTCAGCCGCAAGCACCGGCAGCTTATCCTCGGTCACACCCTGTGACGAGAGGGTCTTTGGCAGTCCGGTCTCGTCAAATAATGCCGAGATTGCGTCTATCGCCGCGTAGCTTGCCTCTCTTACAGACAGTCCCTCGACATTTTCTCCCATAGCTATCGCAATATCGCGGAAAAGCTCGGGACACGCGGGGCGGTTGTATTCCATTACGTTTGACAGCAGCATCGCGTTCGCCAGACCGTGCGGGATATGAAAATGTGCGCCGAGCGGCCTTGACATCGAGTGTACAAGCGCGGTGGGCGAGCTGCATATCGCTATGCCAGCATAAAGCGCCGCAAGAAGCATATCTCCTCTCGCCTGCTCGTTTCTTCCGTCAAGCACGGCTGGGATAAGGCTTTTTGATATAAGCTTTATCGCTTCGAGTGAGTACAGCTTTGTTATAGGCTGTGCGTTTACGTTTATATAGCTTTCAAGAGCGTGGGTGAATGCGTCCATGCCGGTCGCCGCAGTCATAAACGGCGGGAGCGATTTTGTAATCTCATAGTCGAGTATTGCTACTTTCGGTATAATTCCGTCGGATACAAGCAGCATTTTTATGTTGCGCTCGGTGTCGGTGATAACCGAATATTTTGTAGCCTCGCTGCCCGTGCCGGCTGTAGTCGGTATCGCAATAATCGGGAGCGACGGGTTTTCGGGCTGTGCCTTTTCGTAGTCGGTAATTACGCCCTTGTTTGTGAGCATCATGCCGATGCCCTTTGCCGCGTCAAGCGGACTTCCGCCGCCCGCCGCAACCAGGACGTCAGCACCGTTTTCTTTAGCGAACGCAACGCCGCCGTTTACATCGTCTACCGTCGGGTCGGAGCCTATCTTGTCATATACCGCGCAGGATACGCCCGCCTTTTCAAGCGAGTCTACGATAATATCAAGCACGCCGCTTTTTCTGAGCGAGCCCTTGCCGCAGACAAGCATAGCCTTTTTTCCGTACTTTGCCGTAGCCGCGCCGACGCTTGTTATCGTGCCCTTGCCGTAAATTATCTTTGGTGGTGACTGGAATATCACTTTAAAATCCTTCTTTCTTTCTATTGCTCTATTCCATGTTCTGCATTAAGAAAAGCGACAGAGAAAATCTCTGATGCCTTTCTTAATGCTTTTATACTTCTTTTCTTTCGTCATTTACAATTTACTGATTTTCGCCCAGTATTTCGACAGCCTTGTCAATCATGTTTTCACTGAGCACCGTGTAACCTGCTTTACGCAGAAATTCTACCGCAAGACCCTGACCCTCAATAACGGTGTCTGTAAAGGTTCCGTCATAGATATGCGTGCTTCCGCAGGAGGGACTGTCCTCTTTCATAATACAGAGCGCGACGTCGTTTTCCTTTGCAAGCCTTACCGCTTCATTTGCGCCGATAGTGTACTGCGCGGTGCAGTCATCGCCGATACAGCTCATGACCTTTTCGCCTACGCGCTGACAGTCGGGGCGCGGGGTAGCAAGTCCGCCGAACACCTCCGGACATACCGGCACCAGTCTGCCCTCTTCCTTCCATTTAAGAAAAGCGGGATGCAGACACGGCGTGTCGCCGTCATCATAGCGGCAGTGCCAGCCGAAAAGGCAGCCGCTTACAAGTATTTTTTTACTGCTCATTTTCATTACCGCCTTTTTATCAATT
The DNA here is from genome assembly GCA_945921635.1 of uncultured Clostridia bacterium. Classification (GTDB taxonomy): domain Bacteria; phylum Bacillota; class Clostridia; order Oscillospirales; family Ruminococcaceae; genus Ruminiclostridium_E. The sequence goes on along the minus strand of CAMEKZ010000020.1, from coordinate 15,417 downwards.
ATCCGTAAAGGGAATGTATAGTTCCCACGGATAGCCCGCCCATGCAGGTGCGCGACTGTTGCCGCGCACCGCCGCGGGTATGGATTATTTACTGAGCTGTGAACATACTCTTCTTGTAGCAGAGTACAAGACCGGATCTCTGATATACCTGAGCTACTTCGAGCAGATCCATTCCGCCTGCGTTAGCGTTTATCAGGTTAGAAACCCATGTTACACCAAAGTCAACCGTGCCGTTGTTTACCGCAACCGTCTCGGATACGTCACCGCCGCCGCTTACGATTTCAACATTAAGACCTGCTTCTGTGTAATAGCCCTTGTCAAGCGCTACATAGTAGCCCATGAACTGTGACTGAGGAAGCCACTTGAGCTGAATCTTTACATCTGACTTTTCAACAGCGCCGCCGTCATAAGTCAGATAATCCTTAGAGCGGATATCGTCGAGGGTCAGCTCCTGGAGCTTTGCCGCCGCTGTAGCGTCGTCAATCTTGATGTACTTCTTTGCAAGGTCGAGTGTCTGCTGAATAGCCTCGTCGTCCATCTGTCCTACATTTGCCGCAGGTACCGAGTTACCCTTTGTATCAGTTGTTACAAGCTTTGCAACCTCGCCTGCCATGTATTTCTGGTGGTCTGCCGAAACGGAAGAGCCGTACTTGAATACGATTTCTTCCGCCTCATCGGGGTGCTCGCACGCATAAACCCAGCCCTTCATAGAAGCTGATGTAAATGCCTTTACGGTGTTGGGATTAGCCTCTGCAAAAGCCTTTGTGCAGAAAAGCATATCCTCGAGCATTGCCACGCCCTCATCGTTCATATCAATGATGCCTATTTCGTCACCATAGCTGTAGCCGCCGTCATAGCTGTTCTTGATAAGTCCGAGCTCGTTATAGGTCATAGCAGACGCCAATGTGATAGAATCCTTGTCTATCTGGTCCATTGTAAAGTCCATTGTTACATAGTCGGTAGGCTGACCGTACTTTGAAAGCAGAGCCTGGATTTCGTACTCGTTGCCGAGACCCCAGTTGCCTACCATGCCTTCGCTTGCTGCCTTTTTGATAATCTCTTCATTTGACATAAGTCCGGAAGCCGCCTCGGAAGAAGCTTCGGAAGTAGCCTCGGAAGAAGCTTCAGCCGATGAAGCCTCAGATGCCGAGCTGTCAGTCGCTGTAGATGATGTACTGCTGTTTGAACAAGCAGTGAGTGCTGATGCTGTACAGCATACAGCTAAAATTGCCGCCAGTAATCTTTTGTTTTTCATAGTTTTTCGTCCTTTCTACATAAAGACTGTGAGGGTTTGCCTCTCTTTTTATCTGAAACCGCTATCTTGCACGGCGGTTTTTCAGCACAATTGATTCCACTATCAGTAAAATTACATACATCAGAATACCCATAGCGCACGCTATCGCGATATACGCCCACGCCGTCGGGAACTGACCCTTTACTATATTTTCTCTTATCTGTCTGCCGACACCTACTACCTGCTCGGCAAAGTATTCGCTTACTACCGCACCGATTACGCAAGCGGGTACGCTTACTCTCAGCGCCGTGAAAACGTAGGGCAATGAATTGGGAAGCCTAAGCTTCAAGAACATTTTCAGCTTGCCCGAGCCGTACGAAGCAAACAAATCCTCGGAAAACGGCTTTACCTCGGTAAGTCCGCGGTAGGCGTTTACGCTCATGGATGCGGTACAGAAAATCGTAACGGTTATTATTTTTGCCACGGTACTCCTTATATCAACCTGATTTGACAAATCTCTCGTCCAGTTGTTGATAACCGGCGCGAGAGCAACCAGCGGTATCGCGTTGAACGCAGATACAATAGTCAGACCGCCCATGCCCCATTTTTTGAATACCGCGCCCGCAACTCCTATAAAGTAGCCGAGCAGCGAGCCTAATACCAGACCGCCGAGCGCTACGATAAGCGTAGACGCTATCTGCGGGAGCATATTTGTAAAGTTGTCACTGATAATCGAGCCTATTCTGTCGGGCAGCGGCAGGATTATCTCGTCAGTGCCGAACAATGCGTGCAGCACCTTTGTCTGCCAGAGTATGTATATCAGAGCGCCGAACAGCACCGGCAGGCCTACCGTTGACAATATGTTCAGCAAGGATTTACTTTTTTTCAATATCATCAACCCCTTTTCAGTTTACAGCCTTTTTCTTTTTGCCGCGCTTTGACGGAACAAGTGCCCGCTCGATTACGCCCATGAGATAAAAGCTGAGTACGCCGATAACCGCACTGAATATTACTATATCCCAGAATACAAATCTTGTCATAGAGCCTTTAAGCGACTGCGACAGCATACAGCCAAGTCCGTTGCCGCCCTGGAGCGTATCAACGAGGATTGACGCGGTAATTGCCATCGGTGCGGATATTTTAAGACCCGTGAAAAAGTAGGACATAGCCGACGGAATAAGCATCTTTGTGTAAAGCTGGAATTTGGTTGCGCCGTAGGACCTCATCAGCTCGTGCCGCTCGCGGCTTACCGATTTAAAGCCCGCAAGCGTGTTTGTAGATACGGGATAGAAGGTCAGTATCGCCGCGATAATTATACGCGCCGAGGAAATATCACCCGTGATTGAAAGCACAATAGGCGCCATACCTAAAATCGGTATCATCTGAATTATCATAAGATACGGAAAAGCAATTTTTTCAACAATATGCGACAGGTTCATAAGCAGCGCCAGCACATATCCGAGCACCATACCGATTATAAAACCGATAAGCGCCCTCGACAGCGTCTCCGCCGCGCTCGACATCACAAGTGTAAGTATAGTGTCGCCACCGCCCGTGATAGGCTTTGTGTCGAAAAACGAGCCAACAATCTGATATAAGTGCGGGAGTACGTTTATCGGTGTGCGCTGTGTAGCTTCGACAATAAACGCGCATATCTCCCAGATTACTACAATTCCGAGCACCCATACGGCGGTAACCGTACTCTTTGCCGACAGGATTTTATTTATTATCTTCATTTATGTATCTCTCTCCTTTCTTAAAGGCTCGCAGCTTCGTGATTAAATTCCCTCAAAGCTGTTTCTTACCTTTGCAACCAGAGCCGCAAACTCGGGCGTAGCCCTCATCTCGGGTGTTCTCGGCCGCGGGAGATCTACTTCAACTACAGCGGACAGTCTGCCGGGGTGCGGAGACAGCACGCAGATTCTGTCAGACATATAAACCGACTCGCTGATGTTGTGCGTTACGAAAAGTACGGTCTTGTTCGTCTTTCTCCAGATAGAAAGCACATCATCGTTGAGCTTTTCTCTTGTAAATTCGTCAAGCGCCGAAAACGGCTCGTCCATGAGCAGTATGTCGGGCTGAATAGCAAGCGCCCTCGCGATGCCGACTCTCTGCTGCATACCGCCCGAGAGCTGACCCGGATAGCTGTTGCCGAAGTTTGTGAGACCTACAAGCTCCAGTACCTGCTCGATACGGCTCGCCTGCTCCTCTTTAGGTACTTTCATCATCTCAAGCGGGAGGCGTATGTTTTTCCTTACCGTCCTCCAGTCAAGCAGCACGGGGTTCTGAAATACGATGCCGTATTTCTGCTCAAGGCGCGTTTCCTTCGGCGTCTTGCCGCATACCTTTACTTCGCCCGAGGTGGGGGTAAGCAGGTCGGATACTATTCTTAAAAGAGTGGATTTGCCGCAGCCGGAGGGACCGAGAAGCGAGATAAATTCGCCCTTTTGTATGTCTATGCTTACATCCTTTAACGCCTGCACGGGGTTTCCGTGTGAGTCGGTGTATACCATGCTGACATTTTTTATCGAAATCTCCGGCATATTTGTCTTTTCACTCATAACAAAAGCACTCCTTTCTTTGCCGTCGCGCTTAATGCAATTACCATTATTTATATATCGGTATCGGCGGCAGACACAAAAGGCGCAGATTATTAAATCTGCGCCTTTGCAAGTTTTTTGCTCTTAAATTTCAATTTCTTTTGCTGTATCTGCATTATACCACCTGCAAATCTAGTTTGCAATAGCCATTTAAGCGAATTATGCCCGATTCCAAAGAAATGAGATTTTTGTTGTGCTGGAGTTGAAATTTGCAATATTCTCTTGACTTTATTGCAAAATGGTGTTATACTACATATAAAGGATGTGCAGATGCACAGCTTTAGTCCGCCGCAGACGCCGGAGTCTGGGGCGGACTGTCTTATATATATATATATATATATATATATATAATGTGCAGAACAAAGGAAAGGAGCGCGGGATATGTCTATCACGGTATCAAAGCTTTGTACAAATGCACAGGCTAATTACAATATGAAGCTTGTCGCAGGCAAAATCGGCCTTGATAACTATGTCAGATGGGTGCATCTGATAGAAAACGGCGATATATCGACCTTCCTCCACGGAAACGAGATGCTGTTTACCACCGGCATCGGCATATCTGACAGCGCACAGCTGCTGGAGTTTGTCGGGCAGCTTATAGAAAAGCGGTGCAGCGCGCTTGTATTAAACATTGGCCCGTATATAAAGAGTGTACCCGAGGAGCTGATAGACTACTGTGACATAAACAGTCTTCCGCTGTTTACCGTACCGTGGAACGTGAGGCTTATCGATATAACCTACGATTTTTGCCACAGGATAGTGACGAGCGAGGAGATAGAGACGGCTACCGCTACCGCGATGCGGAATCTGATTTTCTCGCCCGAGACCGAGCGCAACTACAAGCCGACGCTTGAAAGGCGCAGCTTTTTCGCAAATTCGAGCTACTGCGTTTCTGTCTGTGCGTTTGAAAACGACAGCGAAATAAACGAATCCACGCAAAAGACGATTTTGTCCGACCTGCAGAAGGTGCTTAATACCTGCGGAAAGCAGCTCAGCTTTTTCTTCCAGGACAAGCGGCTCGTCACGGTCTTTCAGGATGTTACCATCGGACAGGTACGGCAGATAACCGATATGTTCCGCAATATATATTCCTCGAGCTCGGTCGCGGGCAGGCTGATATGCGGCACAAGTCCCGTAAAGACAGGTTACAGCGCAATATCGGGCGGCTATCACAAGGCGCTTATGGCGTTAAAGCTGGCGGTGCTTCACGGCGCGGACTATATGAACTATGACGATATGGGCATATACAAGCTGCTTGTGCAGATAGAGGACACCGCCCTGCTAACCGAAATGTATAACGAAACCTTAAAGCCGCTTGAAGAGTTTGATGCGGCAAACAACACCGATTATATGAATACGCTGAAATGCTATCTGGAAAATGACAGCAGTGTGCAGGAGGTCGCAAAGCTTACGTTTGTCCACCGGAACACCGTAAACTACAAGCTGAGGAGAATAAAGGAGATACTCGGCTGTCAGCTGACATACGAGGATAAGCTGAAGCTTATGCTGGCGTTTTTTATAAAAGAGCTGCTTTAAGCGCCGATTTTGCAATTGTGCCGCGGTTTACTTTTATTGTGCGCCGGTTTATTGCATGAAAAAATCGTGCTGTGTATAATAAAAGCATGATACATAGCCGACAAAGCAATTTTATTTATTTTTATGAATAAAGAGTTAATGGAAGGGATTGATTTTTATGACAGCACCATTTGAAAACGCCGAATTTATCGAGCTTAACAGCATTATGCCGCCCGAAAAATTCAGGACAATTCTCCCCGAGGACAGGGACGCGCCCGGAGGTCTTTCCGAGCAGAAGGTAGTAATCGAGTTCAAGCGCAATTCTCCGATGTATAAGGAGCTGCCGGCGTGCTTTAAGGGGGCAATGTTCGTCTACGGCTTTGTCCGCAGAAATCACGGCTTGCGCGAGCTTTTCGGGGATAAGTACGACGAGATAAAGTCAAAGCTAAAGGTATCTCTGCACGAGTGGGAGGATAAGTTTCTGCTTGATTTTTATGTCGATGACAACTATTCGGTGTCGTATTTTGTCACTACCGATGAGGTGAGGGATTTGCTTAAAAACTGCCGTAATCCGCAGGTAACTATTTTTGATTAAACTGTTTTTGATTAAGGTAAGATAAAAATACAGAACTGCCGCAAGGGATTGTTTTTCCTTGCGGCAGTCCTGTTATTAAGGAGGTTTTGTAAAAAGCTACAGCACAAATTTTTCCCCGTTAAGCTCCGCCTCGCATTTACCCAGTCCTGCGGGCGGCCTGTGGGTTATTACAAGCTTTCCGTTTACTATATCTATACCGAGTAAATCAAGCACCGCGCGGTAATACCACGCCGCCGCACCCGTATAGATGCTCCAACCGCCCCTGCCGTAGCAGTCGGGGTTTGTATACACATCAGCGGTCATATAATACGGCTCGTTTTTAAATATATCGGTGTCCTTATAGGCGGGGTTCAGCATTTTAAGCAGCTTGTACGCTTCGTCCGGATAGCCGAGCTTTCTCACCGCCATGCAAAGCCATACCGCCGCGTGGGTGTACTGGCCGCCGTTTTCTCTCACGCCCTTGGGATAAGAACAGACATAGCCTGTCTTGTTATCCTTTCCGCTGTGGGCAAACGGTGGAGTAAACAGCTTGATAAGTCCCGCGTCATAGTCCGCAAGCCGCGACAATGCAAGGTTTACCGCCGAGCGGCTCCTGCTCATATCTCCGTCACGGTTCAAGTCAGACAGCACCGCAAAAGCCTGTGCAAGCAAATCTATCTCGCAGTATTTACAGCCCTCGCCGCCCATCTTTTCGCCGTCATCATAAAAGGCGCGCAGATAATAGCCGTTTTCATAAGCATTTTCGTTTATACATTTTTTAAGGCTGTCCGAGCGCTGTTTTAAAACGGCTTTCTTCTCGTCCGGCACAAATCCGGCGGGCAGATTTAAAAGCGCGTCATACACCATACAGCAGAACATAGACAGCCACACGCTTTCGCCCTTTCCTTTCGCGCCGACAAAATTATAGCTGTCGTTCCAGTCGCCCCCGCCCATTAGGCAAAGCCCGTGACTGCCGGTTTTATACGCATAATCCGCCGCCGCAAGGCAATGGTTTATCACGCTGTCCTTTTTGCCAAAGCCGGTTTCGGTGTAGATTTCCTCGCCCATAAACTCGGGCGCGGTCGCATATTTCACATCTTTTTTAAATATCTCATAATCTCCCGTCACCCTCGCATAATGGCACGCGGCAAAGGGCAGCCACAGCATATCGTCACTGCACGCCGTCCTTACTCCCTTTTTACCCTTTTCGGTCACATGATACCAGTGCAGTACATCACCCTTATCAAACTGCGAGCCGCAGGAGCGCAGTATCAGATATTTCAGTATCTCGGGTCTATGGTATACTGCCGCCATGCCGTCCTGCAGCTGGTCGCGAAAGCCGTACGCGCCGCCGTTCTGATAAAATCCCGTGCGGGCAAATATCCGCCCCTTTATTATCTGGTCAGGGAGCCATATATTCATAAGATAATCGAGCTTTTTATCTTCTGTCTTTATTTTCAGTCGGAACTGTGACTCGGGCGCGGCGAGCAATTCACGATAATGCGAATCGGTCAACACATTCGGAAGTGCCGACGGTCGCGCTATCTCCGAGCAGTACGACACGATAAACACCGCGCTCTCTGTCCTGTGCGGCTTTATATCAAGCTCGCAGGCGGCGGCGAGGCAGTCGCCGTCAAAGCCTACCGACAGCCCGCCGCAAAGCGCATTTTCTCGGTCTGTGCCGTAGCTTGTTTTTCCGCCAAAGGCTTTTAGTGAAAAAACACCCGAAAATTCGCCGACAGAAACCCTTTTCGCACAAAGACATCCATCTTTAAAGCTTGTCACATTCTTACCGGCAAGTATTGAAATAAAAATCGGGGAAACGGTCTTTTCCTTATCGGTCTTGTTGGTGACATTTACGCGGATAATTTCCGCCTGTCCCCTTTTCGGCACGGTGACGGTCACGCTGTAGACAAACGATTTTGTCATGCCGTTATACTCGGCGGTATTCTTATAAAAGGTGCAGACGCATTTTTTCAGTATATCGGTACAGCTTTTCTCGGTTTTAAGATAAATCAGCGCAGATTTATTACGTCCTGTTATATCGTTATCCCACGGGTTTAAGGTATTTAGCGAGCTGTTTTTAGCCCAGCAAAAGCCAAGCGAATTATAATGCACAAGCGCGCCGAAGGTCGGATTTGCAAGCACCTTGCTCCACGGCACCGGCGGCTTTTGCGCTATGCGGTAGCCGCCGTCCTCGGTAAAGCCGCTGTCCGCGCTGTCATAAAAGCCCTGCTTTATAGCCGGCTTTTGCGGCCGCTTTATAGGCTCTGTTATCGGACTTGTGCTGTCCGCGCGGTAACAGCAGAAATATTCGAGCAAGGCTATATCGTTTTCCGACAAATCTGCGCGCGACAATACCGTTACGTTGCGGTCAAAGTCGTACGAGCGGCTTACCGACTGCTTTATTTTCTCCGCCTGCTCTGCCTCTCCGCAGCATATCAGTATGAGCGAAAAATCCAGCCCCGCCGATACAAGCCGCCGCGCCGCCTTCAGCACCGCGTAAAGACACTCGCCCTCATTTGTGCAGTAAAACATAGCGGCGGGTCGGTCGGTGTTTATGCCGAATGCCCACAGCCGCGAAAAATCTCCCTCGGGCTTTATAGTCGGATTTTTGTTATACTGCGATAAAAGTATTGAGGGCAGCATCGCGCGCGCTATTATCTCCGACAAGGGTGCATTTGCGTTATCGGTTTTCAGCGACTTCGCACCTCTTGCAAAGCCCGCCGCCTCCTTTGCCGCGCCGATGTCATGGGCACAGCAGATATACATTTTCACCGTCTGCGACTGCTCTTTTTTAAGGGTTACGGGCACGCTGATATATACGCAGGGCGCGGGTACACAGCGGAGGTTGTTTTCATAAAGCGGCTTTTTCCTGTCCGCACTTTCCCTGTCAAAGCAGCAGTAAAAATCCCTGCCGGCACTCAGTGCAACAGCCATACAGCTTTGCTCGCCCGACTGCCTGTGGCGGCGGCAGACTGTGATTATTTTCTTCTCCTCGTCATAGTCACACCCGATAAACAAATCCGCAAAGGTGGGGTGCGCGGTGACCTCTTTTTCCCTACCGAGTGCGGGACGCATGAATATTGTAAGGTTCAGCCGCCGCTCTGCTGAAGAATGATTTACTATATTATATTCGTGTATCTGTGTCGGACTGCCCGAGGCAAGCATAATCTTCTCGCTTATATCTAGCTCGCGCTCGGATACGCTGTATTTACCCTGCGACATATCAGATGAAAAATCCCCGCCGCGGATATTATATCTGTGCTCGTTTTCGCATACCGCCGCCTCAAAAGACGAAAAGGTGTTTTTGCTGTCATGTTGTCCGAATACCGGCGGATAAAACAACCGTATATCCGACCACACGCTGTGCACCGCCGCGCCCTCGTCAACTGAATCCGGCGGGAGTAAAAACACCGACATACGCCCGTTTGACAGTATGCCTGCGCTGTCCGTATTCTGCGCCGTCTGCGGCTTTTCGGTCTTTAGCCGCGGCATTTTGCGCCGCCTTAAAAACAGCATATCCGAGCCTGATATACGCTCCTCTGTCATTTCTCTGCCCCTTTCCATATCCCCGTCGCTCATAAAGCGCTTTACCAGTATATTGTCGCAAAGCGCGTTTGCTATGCCCGCTATGCTCATGCCCTTATGATGCGCCATAAAGCTTTTTACCGCCTGCGGCTTGTCGGTGCGCTCGCCCGAAAAATCCACTGCCTCATAAAAGCCGTAGTCCTTGTTGTATATGCCCTTTTCGCGGTATCTGCAAAGCAGATTGTACGACTGATCAAAGTCATACGCCAGCATTAAAAATGCCGAGTACGGCGAATATACACGCTCAAAATAAAAGTCGGGTCTCAGCGCCGCATACGGCACGCCGAACGCCCTGTACTGATAGCAAAGCTCCTTGTCAAAGGCGTAAAAGCCGCTTTCGCTTATGCCGTAGATTTTGTCATGCTCCGACTTTTTCTGACAGTGTATCGCATACCGCAGATTTTCGTACAATAGACCTCCGCGCGGTGCGGGGAGTACCAGCTGAGGCATAAAGTATTCAAACGCCGTGCCGCTCCACGAAAGTCCGCCGCAAAAGCTGCCGCACCGTCCCATAACTCTTGACAGCGCGCGCCAGTGCCTTGGCGGCAGCTGTCCTTTGGCTATGCCGTAGTAGCTCGCCATGCGTGCCTCGCTCATAAGCAAATCATAGCAGTTTTCGGTGAGCTTGTCTTTTTTACTGTCATATCCGATAGCAAGCAGATTGCTGTCGCTGTTGTAAAACGCGCCCATATCCGCCCCGCGCAGTATATCGCATATCATGTCGTACAGCTCGGGGAACCTGAATTTTATCCCCTGCTTTACCGCCGTCAGACTGCAGAGCAGATTTCCGCTGTCCACTGATGAAACAAAGCCGTCAAGCGGCTGCAGCGTGACAGTATCATACCAGTTGTATAAGTGCCCGCGCCATTTTTTAAGCTCTCTCACGGTAAGCAGAGTGAGCCGCGTGCGGGCTTTATATTCCTCCTCCGCGATAATGTCAAGCTCTAATGCGCTGTATAAAGCCAGCAGATACATACCGATATTTGTCGGAGAGGTGCGGTGCGCGGTTATCGGCTTGGGGGATAGCTGCACGTTGTCGGGCGGGAGGTGATTTTCTTTTTCGGTGGTAAATTCGAGGAAGAACGACAGCTCTGCCGCCGCGATTTTTACAAGCTGTGCGCGGGTCTTGTCGGATATTGCGGTATGCGGCGCGCTTTTCCTTTTATCAAGGACGATAAAGACAGGCAAAGCCGACAGGTTGAGCACACCCGCAATAAAGCACACGGGGCTTATTATCCCCGCGATTATCATAGGCAGAGAAAAAAGCTCCGCGAATAAAAACTGCCACGCGGTGCGCGCCGAGGTGTTTTTTGTTTTCGATACCTGAAAGGCTGTGACCCAGCACAGCAGATTTTTGTTTCTTATCATGCGCCACAGGCTTATTACTGCGGCAAAAAGGCTGTCCGCGCCGTTTTTCGCGATAAGCATAATTTCGCATAAAACGCGGTACGCGGAGCGCTCGCCGTCGCTTAAAATCCGGCTGAGATATTTTCTGTCGGCAAGTCCCGTTGGGATAAACGGAAGTACCGCGCATATCACCGCCACAGCCGCAATAACATTATTCGCCGTATAAAGACACAAAAGCGTAAAAATCGGCGTTATTGCCCGTATCAGATTGTCAAAAAGCTTGAATCTGTCAAGTCCGCAAAGCTTTATATTTTTTGAAAAAATATACCGCGAGTTCTGCACATCTCCCCGCCACCAGCGCGACAGCCTCGTAAAATACCCCGTGCTGTCCGCAGGAAAGCTCTCAGTAAACTCTGCATCTGACGCGGCGCACCGCAGAATGCCGCCCTCTATTATATCGTGGGAGAGTATCTTATTCTTGGGCAAAGCGCCGCAGCAGCATTTATAAAACGCCTCAAGGTCGATAAGTCCCTTTCCGCAGAAAATCCCCTCTCCGAAAACCGTCATATAAAAGTCTCCGCCGCGGTCGTACTGCGCGCCGCTGCCGCCCCCGTTTCCACCGAATATCTCGGCAAATCGGGTGCTCAGGCAGGAAAACAGCGACGGTGACATCTTCGGCGCGATTACACCGTACCCTTTTATCACCCGCCCGCCGCTTATCACGGGGCGGTTCGCCTTTGCCATGCCTATGCTGACAAGGCTTGCCGCGCCGTCAATCGGAGTGTTGGTGTCATAGTCAAGAGCGAGGAAAAACACCGGCTTTTCGGGCACGCCCTTGCCGTATATTCTGCAAAAGTCCTTATTTTCGCAGAAATACTGCGCGAGCTGTTCTATTGCGCCCCGCTTTCGCTCATAGCCCATGTATTTCTTCTGCTTTTCGTTATATACTCTCGGTCTTAAAAAGATAAAGATATTATCCTCCGGACTTTGCGAATATGCTTCGCACGCGGCATAAATGCTCCTATCATCCTCGCACTCCTCGCTGTCCGACTGCGGCAGGTCGGAGAGTATGCAGACCTGTAAATTGTCGGTGCGGTTTTTATTCAGAAACTCCTTCGCCTTTTTCACCGATTTTTGTATATCTCCGCTGTCCGTGAGCAAAGCCGAGATTACGCACAGAGTCTTTGCGTCCTCTGGTATCCTTCCGTCAAGCTCGATACGCGGCGGCAGAAAGTCGCGCTTTGAATAATACGCGGCGGTGTGCCGGTCGGCTATCGCCTTTACCGCGCCGTACAGCGGCAGGAATAAAAGCAGGTACAGCGGATTTGCCGTAATAAGCGCTAAAGCCGACGGTATCAGCACCGACGGCAAAAATAAGCTCTGTAAATATTTCTTTAGGCGCGGCGGCGGGAACACCCTGTAAAAATCGTCCCTTGCCTGTCCCGCTATATCCGCGCCCGACGTGTCATGCTCGGTGATATATCTCATACACAGCCTGTCCTCGGATATATCCGCGGCATGAGATACCATGGCTATCTGCTTTTTGCAGTCCGATTTTGACGATACGGACAGCTTTGCGTAGTCCTCGTTTTGCGACAGCATTTTTTCTATCGGGTCGGCGCCGGCACTTATCTTCGCAAGGTCAAGCGGTCTTGGAAAGACAAAGCTGTCAAGCGCCTTTTTAAACCCCGCTTTATCATATTTTTCAGCAAGCTCCCAAAGCCTTGTAAAATACACATACTGCCGCAAATCGCCCAGCAGCGCGACATCGCCATAATAAAGCCCTGTGCGGTGGGTAATATCCGACAATCCGGCTGAAATCTTCTCGGCGCTGTCACAGCTGTTTACGCTGTCACAGCACTCTGCGGCTATATCTCCGCTTATCGGTACGGCAAAGCCGCCCTTTATTATATAATGTACAGGCAGAAATTTATTGTCCAGCGCGTCTTTAAGTCCGTACAGCCTTTTCTCGGCAAACGGAAAAAACTCGGGAAAATTTGCTTTGCAGTATTTTTTTACCCTGCCGCCCCTTTTTCTCACCTGCTTTGACAGAATACTCATTGGCGCGGTGTATATATCATTGTATTTCAAGAGAAAACCTCCTACCCCAGCAGTATAAAAAGCAAAGCCGCCGCGCCCGCCCCGAAAAGTGCCGCCGCTATGCTGATAATTACGGTTTTCGCATTTCTGCGCGGATGCGGCTTTTGCTTTTCACAGCCGCTTATGACCTCGTCAAGATAGCTCTGCGCTTTTTCCTGCAGTCTGCTGTTGTATGCCATTTCGGGTCGGATATAGAATACCGCCTTTTCAAAATAGTCGTTTTTGGTGTTGTTTATTTCAAGGATAAGCTTGTTTACCGCTTTTACCATATAAATAGTTCCTTTCTTCCGGATTTTATCCGCCGTTTTACAAAATGTATTATTGGATATAAATGTAAGATTATACCCCGCGGATAACGGTTTTTCACTTAAATCGGTTGAAAACCTGCGGTTTTTCCACCGAAATTTTGAGTTTTGCCCGGATTTCGGTTGAAAACTCCGTGGAAAATGTTAAAACTTCCGATAAAAAGGCAAACGATATTTTTTTATCGAGAGGTTGAAAGAAAATAGCATAACTCTGCTTTAAATGTAAAATAATTACAACAAAATACAAATTTTATAAAAAATCGGACTGTAAAGAAAAAATAAAATTTCAGTCTGTATAATTTAAAACCGGTCGGCAAATTCATATTATGTTTACAATCGGTATAAAATCTAAAATCAACTGCTTTTCAACCGTTTTTTCGGTTGAAAGTGTTGAAAACTCGGTGTTTTTCAACGAAAACGGTTAAAACAACCCCGATTTCCGTTGAAAACTCCGTGGAATATGTTAATAAATCCGCTTAAACAAGCCTTTTTCAGACGGTTTAAAAATTTTCGGCAATCTGTCAAAAGTTTGGTGCGGCAAAATTTTCGCCGAAAAATTCTTGACAAACCGTAAAAAATGTGATATAATCCGCCTTGAAAACAGCAATATGCTAAAGGCTGTGACGGGACAAATAACTCTGCAAGGCTTTTCAGAGAGTCATTGGTTGGTGCAAAATGACAGGCGGCAGAAGCGAAGCTACACCCCCGAGCCTGCGGAAAACCCGCACGTCTGCCGCGTTAAGGCTTTTGAGGTCTGTATGAAATGGGATAAACATACGGATAAACTGAGGTGGTACCGCGATAATTCGCCCTCTTTGCGCTATTATAGTGCAAGGAGGCTTTTTTATTTTAAGCAATACCGCACAAAGATTGTGTGCGGATTGCGCCGACTGCTTTTTCGTCAGATTGTATAGAAATTTCGCAGGCATACTGTCGTATGTCAAGAAATGTCTGTGCAATATCACGGAAAAGATGCAAGCAAGGTGTACGCAAAGCCGTAAGGCGGTCTTTGTGCGGTGTTGCCTTTATATTGTTATGAAAGGAAGTATCAGATATGGGCATGAATTTTGCACGCAAGCTCCCCGTACCCGAGGAGATAAAGGAGCAATACCCCGCAACCGAAAAGATAAAAGAAATAAAGGCGCGCCGCGATAAGGAAATAGCTGATGTATTCACCGGAAAGTCCGACAAGCTTCTGCTTATTATAGGCCCCTGCTCCGCCGACAAGGAGGAGTCTGTGCTTGACTATATATCAAGACTTGTGCCCGTACAGGAGCAGGTAAAGGACAAGCTTATAATAATCCCCCGCATATATACAAACAAGCCCCGCACCACCGGCGAGGGTTATAAGGGTATGATACACCAGCCCGACCCGACAAAGCACGAGGATATGCTTGAGGGACTTATAAAGGTAAGACAGCTCCACCTGCACGCAATCGAGCAGACCGGCTTTACCTGCGCGGACGAGATGCTCTACCCCGAAAACGACCGCTATTTATCCGATCTGCTGTCTTATGTTGCAGTCGGCGCGCGCTCGGTAGAGGATCAGCAGCACAGACTTACCGCAAGCGGTCTTGATATACCCGTCGGCATGAAAAACCCGACCAGCGGCACGCTCTCGGTTATGCTAAACTCGATACGCGCCGCACAGGCAAGCCACACGTTTATCTATCGCGGCTGGGAGGTAACGACAAGCGGAAACCCGCTCGCCCACGCCATCCTGCGCGGCTCGGTAAACAAGCACGGACAGACGCAGCCTAATTATCACTACGAGGATTTAAGCCTGCTGTACGAGCTTTACTGCAAGGAGAATCTTGAGAATATGTCGGTAATTGTAGATACCAATCATTCAAACTCCGGCAAAAAGTATCTCGAGCAGGTGCGTATAGCAAACGAAATCCTTCACAGCCGCCGCCACAGCAACGATATCAAGAACTTTGTCAAGGGTCTTATGATTGAGAGCTATATCGAGGACGGCAACCAGAGTGTTGACGGTAGTGTTTACGGAAAGTCCATCACCGACCCCTGTCTCGGCTGGGAAAAAACCGAACAGCTTATCTACGGCATAGCCGAACAGCTTTAGCGGCGAGCCGCCGCCCCAATTCCGTCCTTTTGCAAACCTTGATATTATCAACAGTTGGCGAAACGGTC
>CAMEKZ010000019.1 GCA_945921635.1 uncultured Clostridia bacterium | reverse complement strand
CAATTATTTGAAAAAACTGCGTTTTTGCGGTGCGTGGGTTTATCGACAGTCTGAAGCAGAGGGCTGTTGCGTAAGCAACAGCCCTCTGCCATACTAATTTATTTTTCAGGAGTGTATAATTTGCTTATGGTCACCTCTAAAAACCTCGTTTGAGGGAAAATGCGTATAGCACACCGCCTGCTTCGTCAAACCTCCTCGTAAGGCATCAAGCCTTACGAGGAGGCTTTCCTCGCATTCGGTGCACTCTACCCATTTTCCCTTTTCAAACCGGTTTTTTAGAGGTTCCCTTATGAATTTTGTAATAACGCTCTGTACGGTTCGAGATAAGCTTCCACAGTACCGAAGTACGAATCACGGAGCGCTGTATAGGATTCACCTGTCTTGAAAGGTCCGCCTAAGATACAGCCTGCGCCCTCAGAGTCGCCCTCCTGGAGCATCTTTGTAAGGTCGCTTGAGAAGCCGAAGCAGTCATCAAAGAGGAATGTAAACTGCTCGCTTGTCGGATTCTTCAGCTCCTGTGCCAGGTCGTAAAGCTCTTCGGACATAGCAGCGCGGTTTGAGTTGAGCTTGCGCTCTGCACCGCAGTTAGGACAAATCTTTATTGTCTTGTCGGCGGTTGTTACCTTACACTCGGGGCATTTAGGATAATAAAGCTCCTCTGCGGTTGCTTCTATTCTTGCTTTTTCCATTCTTTCGGGGTCGATTTCATTAAGACGGCAGATTTCCATATACTTTATGGCAGCCTTTATGTTCTGCGCGCCTGCAGGAACGAGATATCCGAAGGTATCGGAGTTCATGTAGTACTTGTCTGCCTTTTCATCTCTGGGTATCGGAACATACTTGATTTCGGAATCCTTCATTGCAACCTGTGCGCTGGAGAAGCCCCAGTCAAGACCGAATTCTGCGAAAAGCGTCTTGCCGTCAAGCAGGCATTCGTTAGGATTCTTATATTCTGCATTTACAAGACCCTCTTTAGCAAGCTCCTGTAAAAAGTCCTGACATCTCTGGACGTTTGCGTCCTTCATGTTGTTGATAATCTGCTTGTTCTCACCGTCAACATCGATAAGAGGAGTACCTGTCGATACTATGAAAGGCATTGCAACGAAGCCTGTAGGCATAATGCCGTAATAATCATCACCAAGATTGCACCACTCAACCATGACATCCTTCCAGGTCTGCCATGTCCATTCGCCCTTCTGATAGAGCTCAAACGGGTCGGTGCTTATGCCCTCGTCCTCAAGAGCTGTTGCGTTGTAGATAAGTACAACGCCCGAGCGCATCTGATACGGTACATAATAGTGCTTGCCGCCGTAGTTGAAGTTTTCGATTGTGTCCTTCATTCCGCTCCATGTGGGGCTGTCAAAGTCGATATAATCGTCCATAGGTGTGTAAAGGTTCTTTGATACACCGTGCGGGAAAGATACCCACTCGTAGCTTACAAGGTCGGGTGAGTCAGACGATGCAATCAGCTGAGCCAGCTTTTCAAAATATTCACTGCTGGTGGTAGAGATGTACTCGACGCTATAGCCCTCGTCGGCAAACTTATCCACCATCTCTTTATCATTTGTATTAAGGTCATAATAACCGCACCATTTAAGCACAGTGCCGTTTGACGGAGCCTCGATAACATTTCCGGAGCTGCCGCTTGAGCTGTCACTTGTTGCCGCAGACGAGGTTCCTGAGTTGCTCGCATCAGCGGAGTTGCTTGTGCCGCTGCCAGCGTCAGAAGTCGCGGGTGTGCTATTGCTGCAGGCTGTCATCATAGATGCCGCCATTGACGCACAAAGAACACCGCAAAGAATTTTCTTTGAAAGTTTCATTTTGTCCTCCTTGGTTTATTTTCAGAATGTATTCGTTTACATTATGATGTTTATATTATAAACTAACTCGGCTCAAAATTCAATTAGCTAAAGCTACAGTTTAAGCAGTTTATTTTTGTGCAGATTTCACAATATGTGCTATATTTTTTTATCTGTTTTGATATATTTACGTTTTTTGTTACTTTGTTTCAATACTTTATAAACAGGCACACCGCCCATTTTGATTAGCAATTAAGCTGTCATCCGTAAAAATCTGTCATATACGCAGGTGATTCAACGGCCGCCGAAGTAATCGTTTTCTGGAAGTGAGAAATTTTTTGTTTTGCATGACGTTACATACGGGTGTATGTGCCTTTGACCGTCTTAATTCAGCGCTTTGTGTAATCGTTTAGAAAATTGTATAAAAGATAAATTTGGCAGTAGACAAGTACGAAATTATGTGTTAAAATAACCATAAGAAATTTATTTCTGAGAAAGGATTAAATGCTATGAAGAACATACCCGAAGTAAAAATCGGAATTGCCGCGGTAAGCCGCGACTGCTTCCCCATGAGCCTTTCCGCGTCAAGATGCGACGCTGTCGTAAAGGCTGCAAAGGAAAAGGGCGTTGATATTTTCAAATGTCCCACCACAATCGAAAATGAAACACAGATGCTGAAGGCTCTCGACGAGCTCAAGGCGGCAGGCTGCAACGCGCTTGTCGTTTACCTCGGAAACTTCGGCCCCGAGTCCAGCGAGACCCTGCTCGCCAAGTATTTTGACGGCCCCGTTATGTTTGTTGCCGCGGCAGAGGAAACCGGCGACAACCTTATCGGCGGCAGAGGCGACGCATACTGCGGCGTACTCAACGCAAGCTACAACTTAGCACTCAGAAACATCAAGGCGTATATCTCCGAGTACCCCGTAGGCACAGCCGAAGAGGTTGCCGAGATGATTAAGGACTTTGTCCCCGTAGCAAGAGCTATTATCGGTCTTAGCAACTTAAAGGTTATCACATTCGGCCCGCGTCCTCAGGACTTCCTTGCCTGCAACGCACCGATAAAGCAGCTTTACAACCTCGGTATCGAGATAGAGGAAAACTCCGAGCTTGACCTTTACGCGTCATTCAACGAGCACAAGGACGACCCGAGAATACCCGAGGTCGTTGCCGATATGGAAAAAGAGCTTGCCGGTGGAAACAAGATGCCCGGCATACTCCCCAGACTTGCACAGCTCGAAATCACACTGCTCGACTGGATGGAGGCTCACAAGGGCAGCCGCAAGTATGTAGTATTTGCAAACAAGTGCTGGCCGTCATTCCAGACCCAGTTCGGCTGTGTACCCTGCTATGTAAACTCCAGACTTACCGCAAGAGGAATCCCCGTATCCTGCGAGGTTGATATCTACGGCGCAGTAAGCGAGTACATAGGCGCGTGCATCTCCGGCGATGCAGTTACCCTGCTTGATATTAACAACTCGGTACCCGCGGATATGTACAACGAGGCTATCAAGGGCAAGTTCGACTACACATTAAAGGATACCTTCATGGGCTTCCACTGCGGAAACACCGCCTCCTGCAAGCTGACATCTTCTACCATGAAGTACCAGCTCATCATGCACAGAGGTCTTGAGCCGGATAAAGAGCCCGACATCACAAGAGGTACTCTTGAGGGTGACATTATCCCCGGTGACATCACATTCTTCCGTCTGCAGAGCACGGCTGATGCACAGCTGAGAGCCTATGTTGCAGAGGGCGAGGTTCTCCCTGTTGCTACTCGCTCGTTCGGCGCTATCGGCGTATTTGCTATCCCCGAGATGGGCAGATTTTACCGCAATGTGCTTATCAAGAAGAACTATCCTCACCACGGTGCGGTTGCTTTCGGCCACTACGGCAAGGCGATATTTGACGTTATGCAGTATCTCGGCGTAACCGACCTCGAATTTAACCGTCCCAAGGGCGTACTTTACGACGGCGAAAACCCCTACGCAAAATACTAAGGTCTAGTGCCTAGACACGCAAATCCGCCTTTTAAAACCCACACAATTTTTAAACGTTAGCAAAACGGCGGGTCTGACGGATAGTAATATATAGATAACAAAAACACGGTATCATCTTTTCGGTGATACCGTGTTTATTTATATCGGATATATCATAGCCTTATCGGCTCTGTCAGCTTATTCATTATACTCTCCACCGTACTTTCCGCGGGGTCGCTTCCGCACTGCACCGTTATATCAGCGTATTTTTCATAAAATGCCGAGCGCTCGGCTATTATATCAGCCACCGTTTCACCCTTTTTGCAGGCAATACCGCGGGTTTTGATATTAGTAAGGCGGCGTATCAGCTCCTGCTCGTCCACCTTTAAATAAACGCATACGCCGTTTTTCTTTAAATGCTCCATTCCCTTTTCCGAAAAAATCGCAGAGCCGCCTGTCGCTATGACGGTTTTTGTACAGTCTACCGACAGCAATGCCTGCTCCTCCTTTTTCAGAAAATCCTCTATGCCGTAGCTGTCTATTATCTGCTGTAATGGCATACCCTGCTGTTTTTGTATCACAAGGTCGGTATCTAAAAAGTCATACGCCGCCGATTTTGCAAGCAGTACGCCTACGGTGCTTTTTCCTGCGCCGGGCATACCTATCAGAATTATGTTCTCACACATGATACTTTCTCCTTATTTTTACGCACGCTCGACATAATACCAGTTTTCACCGAGATTTTCGATTGTGTCGTTTTCTGTTTCGGTTTCCGGCTCGGTAAGTGAATATACAAGCTGCTTTGTGCCTGTTTTGTTGAATGCGAAGCTCACCGCGCCGTCTCTGCCGGTTATTTCATAGCAGTAGGTATGGCAAAGCACGTCTATCTCCTCTTTAAGTGCGTCTATAATTTTCTGCCCGTTGTCATCTCCGCTTATCTCCGACTTTTCAAAAAGTCCGCCGTGCCGTGCGGTTATAACAAAGTTATCCGATGTCATACCCTTTGACGATATGCTGTCAAGGACAGCGGCATATTTTGTCTTTACCTGCAAAATCTCGCGCTGCTCGTACTCGGTTATCCCCGCCCTTAGAAAAATATCCCGCAGGAAAAACGAGCCAATAAGCAGTAAAAGCGCACCGATAACTATAAATGCTATTATTATTTTCTTTTTCACCGATTTTTTAGCTGTCACCGTTATTTTCACCTTTCCTGTCAATATCGCCCGGCAGGCTCATCGCCTCCAGCACGCCCCTCAGCATAGCGAGCGGGCCGCCCGCCTTTTCTACACCCGATACCTTGAAGTTTGGTCTGCCGGTGAGATTTAGCATCATGCTCCTGCCGTATTTTTCACCGACGCCTGCTATCCTCTGCATATCGCGCTCATCGGCCTTTTCGGGATAGAACGTTATCGCGTCGCCGTTTTGTATTATCTCGGTTATCCTCATATCCTGTGCGATATGGCGAAGCCGCGCAACCTCGACAAGTCCCTCGACCGCCCGCGGCACATCTCCGTACCGGTCGATAAGCTCGTCGGTCACGTCATAAGCGTCGTCCTCCGTCTCTATCATCGCTATCTTGCGGTAGCAGTCTATTCTCTGCGCCTGATTTGAGATATAGTTTTCGGGGATAAACGCGTCGATTTTTATATCCACAAGACACTCCGGCTTTATCTCGGGGGTTTTGCCCTGCTGTTCGAGCACCGCTTCGTTCAGCAGCTTTAAATACATATCATAGCCGACGGTAGCCAAATGTCCCGACTGGCTCTGACCCAGCACCGAGCCCGCTCCGCGTATCTCCAAATCCTTCATCGCTATTCTAAAGCCCGAACCGAAGCGCGTAAATTCTCTTATCGCGTCAAGCCGCTTGGTCGCTATTTCGCTCAACACCTTGCCGCGTTTGAAAGTAAAATATGCGTAGGCGCGGCGGTTTGTCCTGCCGACGCGGCCTCTCAGCTGGTGGAGCTGTGCAAGTCCCATGCAGTCGGCGTTTTCGATAATCAGCGTGTTTACATTCGGCACATCTACGCCGGTTTCGATAAGCGTGGTGCAGACAAGCACATCTATCTCGCCCTCGATAAGCCTGCGCCATACATCAAGCAGCTCCTCCTCCGACATTCTGCCGTGCGCTATGCCGATATTGGCCTCCGGCACCATCTCATGTATAGACGCTGCGCAGGAATATATGCTCTCTATGCGGTTGTGTACATAGTATACCTGACCGTTGCGGCGGAGCTCCTTGTTTATCGCTTGCGCAATTACACCGCGGTCATGCTCGACAACGTATGTGGTTATCGGCTGGCGGTCGCCCGGCGGGGTCTCTATTACGCTCATATCGCGTATGCCCGACATCGCCATATTGAGCGTACGGGGGATAGGAGTGGCCGACAGGGTGAGTATGTCCACGTTTGTAAAGCTCTCTTTCAGCTTTTCCTTATGGTTTACGCCGAAGCGCTGTTCCTCATCTATTACGACAAGTCCTAAATCAAAAAACTTTACATCGTCCTGCACCAGACGGTGTGTGCCGATTACTATATCTATATCGCCCTCTTCAAGCTTTTTCAGTATGACCTTCTGCTCTTTGGGAGTTCTGAATCGGGATAAAAGCTCTACCTTTACGTCAAAGCCCTCCATGCGCTTCAGTACCGTCTGATAGTGCTGCCATGCAAGTACCGTTGTCGGTACAAGTATCGCGCACTGCTTTCCGTCACAGACGCACTTGAATGCGGCTCTCAGCGCGACCTCGGTCTTGCCGAAGCCTACATCTCCGCACAGCAGTCTTTCCATCGGCGCGCTTCGCATCATGTCGTGCTTTATCTCCTCGATACAGCGCAGCTGGTCATCAGTTTCTATATAATTAAAATGGTTTTCAAAAATCTGCTGTTTTTCGCCATCGGGTGAAAATGCAAAGCCCTTTGCCCTCATACGCTTTGAATAAAGCTCAATAAGCTCGGTCGCCATCTCCTTTGCGGCGGTTTTAGCCTTTGCCTTGGACTTTTTCCAGGTGTCGGTATTAAGCTTGTTCAGCTTTACCGTACCCGCGTCACCGCTTCCGATATAGCGGGAAATCATATCAAGCTGTGTAACAGGCACATACAGCACGTCCGTGCCCGCGTACTTTATCTTGATGTAGTCCTTTGACACCTTGTCGGCGGTCAGCTTCTGCACACCCTCAAATATACCGATACCGTAGGAGCTGTGCACCACAAGGTCACCCTGTGCTATATCGCTCAGTGAGCGTATCTGCGCTCCGCGCTTGAACCTTTTCGCCTTGGGTGCGGCGGTTCTTGTTGCGGCGGCGGCGCGGGTAAGCACCGCAATTTTTTCCGCGGTATACTCAAAGCCTGCGGACAGCACGCCCTCGGTCACGAAAACTTTCTTTGCATACAGCTTATTAGGGCTCTTTGAATAATCCGCAGGCAACCCAGAATCCCGCAAATCCTGCGCGAGTATCTTCGCCGCCTTTTCATTTCCACCGAATACTAGGCAGGAAAAGCCGCCGCTGATATATCCTTTAAGCTCCTCGCACAGCAGCTTGTATTCTCCGCTCCACGGGGAGAGCTGTATAGATTCGACATTCTGCACATCGGACAAATCAAGCCCGCCGCCGCGGATAAAGGTGTCCATATAAAGGCGCGTTTTGCTCTCTATTATATCGGAATATTCGCTCTTTGTCAGCATATAGCGGTCAAGCCCGCGGCACAGCACGCCCTCCTCGGTGAGGATTTTTAAATCCTCGGCGTGGGCGGCTATTGCGCTCCTTGCCGCGTCCGCCGCTGTAAACGACTCGCAGACTATCAGCGTATCGGCATAGTCAAACACCGTGCCCGCCTTTTCATAGCACAGCGGGAAATATCGCATAAGGCAGCTGACCTGCACGCCGTCCGCAAGCCTTGCTATATCCTTGCGTATTCTTTTCAGCGCGTCCTCGTTCTTGTTTTTCAGCCTTTCGCATTTTTTGAGCAAGGCATTAAGCGCGTCCGACAGCGCACCGTTTTCAAAGATAATCTCGGAGCAGGGTGTTATGCTCACGCTTTTTACCGTATCTATGCGGCGCTGTGTTTCAATATCAAAGGATGATACCGTGTCTATCTCGTCGCCCCACAGCTCAATTCTCACGGGGAACTCGCTGTTTACGGGGTATATATCTATCAGCGCGCCGCGTATAGAAAACTGTCCCTTGCCCTCTATCATGTCACAGCGCGAATATCCCGCCTCGACAAGGCTCGCCGCAAGCGCGTCCGTCTGTACCTCGTCACCCGGTTTTAACACCGCTGTGTGCTTTTCAAGCACCTCGCGCGGTACGGTAAGCTGTACCGCCGCCTCTGCTGATGCAATTATTATCTGTGCCCTGCCCGACAGCGCCGCCCACAGCGTCTCTATCCTGCGATGACCGTACTCTCCCGACTGCGCCTCGGTGTCGGTCAGCACAAGGTCGCTCGCGGGGAACTGATATGCCGTCCTGCCGCCGTACATCGTGTTTATGTCCTCGGTGAGCTTTGCCGCCGAAGCCTCGCTCTCGGTGACGGCAAGTATCGGCTTTTTTATGTCCTCACCGAGAAACGAGGCAAGAAAATGCGCCTTGTGTATATGCGAAAGCCCCGTCACCAATGCGGGGACGGGTTCGTCACTTAAAATATGCTTTGCCGACCGTCTGTACTCGGTCAGCGTCAGAGCCATATTTTTAATTATTTCCATTTGTTTCCTTCTGTTCTGTAGGTTTTATGAATTGTACTTATTCATAGCTTCGTTTATTTTGCCGCCTACAATCAGCTTCGCCGATTCGGCGGCGTTTTTTAAAGCGGCTTCGAGTATCTCGCCGTCCTCTTTTTTAAAGCCCGACAGCACCCAGTCCGCAAGCGGAAAATCGGGGTGCGGCTTTGCGCCTACCCCCACCTTTATCCGTGGGAACTTGTCGCTGCCCGTCAGATAGATTATGCTTTTTATCCCGTTGTGACCGCCATCGCTGCCCTTTTGCCTTATCCTCATTCTGCCGACGTCAAGCGAAATATCGTCATATATTATTATCATATTCTCAGGCTGCAGCTTATAGAAGCCGAGCGCCTCGACAAGCGCCTCGCCGCTGTTGTTCATAAAGGTGGTAGGCTTCATTAAAAGACAGTGCTTTCCGCCGATATTTACATCGGCGGTCAGCGATTTGAATTTTAGTTTTTTTACCTGTACATTAAGGCTTTCGGCGAGCGTATCAATCACCATAAACCCCGCGTTGTGCCGCGTGTTTTCGTACTGCGTGCCGGGGTTGCCCAGTCCCGCGATTATATACTCGACGGGACCTGTCGGAGCGCTCTCGCGCTCGCTTGCCAGTTTATTGAAAATATCGGTTAATGACATAGTTATCCTTTTTTATCCTGTTATCTTAAATATGCCGTTGCCAGCTTTTTAAGCATACGCGCTCTGCGTGCGGAGGGTGCGCGCTTCATGCGCCACGTCCAGTTTCCGCCAAGGGTTGACGGTATGTTCATCCGTGCCTTTGAGCCTAGTCCGAGTACGTCCTGCATCGGTATAATGGCGAGTGCGGCGGGACTTGCGTATACGCTCCGTATAAAGCTCATGCACTTATACTCAAAGAAGTTGGCATTGACATAGTTTTTCGCCATTTTTGCCGATTTGGGGTCGGCGGATTTAAGCCAGCCCATAATAGTATCGTTGTCGTGGGTGCCGGTATACGCGACGCAGTTTGTCGGGTAGTTGTGGCACAGGTGCGAGCTGTCGCTGTATTCTTTGTTAAAGCCGAACTGCAAGACGCGCATACCCGGAAAGCCGGTATCATTTAACAGCTTTACCACGCTGTCAAATATATCGCCTAAGTCCTCAGCTATGATATTAAGCTCCCCGAGTGCCTCCTTTGCGGCGTTGAACAAATCCATGCCCGGGCCGTTTTTCCAGTCGCCGTACTCGGCGGTCTTTGCATCGGCGGGTATCGCGTAGTATGTATCAAAGGCGCGGAAGTGGTCTATACGCACCATGTCAAACAGCTTCATAGCATGGTCGATACGGCTTATCCACCACTCATAGCCGTCCTTTGCTATTCGCTCCCAGTTGTACAGCGGGTTGCCCCAGAGCTGTCCGGTAGCCGAGAAATAATCGGGCGGTACACCCGCGACAAGTGTAGGCGTAAGCTCAATATCCATCGTAAACATCTGCGGCTGCGCCCATACATCGGCGCTGTCCATAGCCGCATAAATCGGTATATCACCGATTATTGAGATGCCGTTTTTATTTGCATACGCCTTCAGCCTTTTCCATTGTGTGAAGAACATATACTGCACAAATCTGTGGAATTTTATCCTGTCGGCGTGCTCCTCTTTAAAGCGCTGTATAGCCTCTGGCTTGCGCATTTTCAGCTCTTTATCCCATGTAAGCCACGAGCGCAGCTCGTTTTCTTCCTTTATCGCCATAAACAGCGCGTAGTCCTCAAGCCACCACGCCTGCTCCTGCACAAAGGCGAGATATGCCACGTCCTCGGAAAACGAGAAAAATGCCTTGTGCAAAAGCTCGTTTTTCTGTGCGATTACCTTTTCATAATCGACAGAGGACGGGTCCTCGCCGTACTCTCTGCCCTTTATGTCCTCGGGCTTTAAAAGTCCTGCCGCGACAAGCTCCCATAAATCGATAAGCAGAGGGTTGCCTGCAAAGGCGGAGGGCGACTGATACGGAGAGTCGCCGTAGCCGGTCGGGTGTATCGGCAGTACCTGCCAGTATTTCTGCCCCGCGGCTTTAAGCCAGTCCACAAATTCGTACGCCGGCTTGCCGAGAGTGCCAATGCCCTCGTTGCAGGGCAGGCTTGTAATGTGCATTAAGATTCCGCAGCTGCGTTTCACTCTGCTCATCAATCCTTTCGTCTTTTGTTCTTTTATTATAGTGTCACTTAGTCCTCGTCGTGCATACTTGTTCTGAACGGTGCAACAGGTATACCGTTTGCGCCGAACAGCGTAACATCACCGTAGTTAGTCCACTGATAGCGCACATATACAGGCTTTGCCACACCGTCTGCCGATACGGTTATTGTATTATCCTCGTTTATTACTGCACTTGCGGTGACAAATTTCTTGTCAGCGCCCGCTATCTCAAAGCCTACAATGCCGTCACCGCTTATCTTAAATCCGTTTTCGGCATGGTCGAATACAACGCGCACCGTATTACCCTCGTAAATGTGCGAATTGTATATAGGACCGAATGCGTCAATTTCTTTGTCACAGTATACATGGTGCATAGCCTGCAAGTACAGTCTATGACCTACCGGCACTTTGTCCTTGGGGTGGATTTCGTTGAACTCTCCGCAGTCGAGTATGACCGCGATACCGGTGTTCTTCACTGTCTTGTATACTCTCATCTGAGCCTCGCGGATAAGGCACCAGTGCTTGTAGTCGGGGTCTGCCTTATAGCGGTGCATAGGCAGCTGTACGAACATAAACGGCAGCTCGTCATCTCCCCAATCATCTCTCCACAGCTGTATAAGCGCCTTGAAAAGCTTGAAATAGGTCTTGGGTCTTGAGTCGTCTGTTTCGCCCTGATAGTAGATAAATCCGCGGATTGTGTACGGGCATACGCGCTTTAGCATACTGTCGTAAAGTGCAGTAGCGTGGAAGGGATTCAGCGGGCAGAGCGGGCCGGGGTATTTATTCGGGCCGCAGTATTCACAGCACTCTTCCCATGTGCCGTCGGGGTGCTGCGAGTAAAACTCGCCGGATTTTATGTTCCATGCCTTGTCATATTCTACATATTCGTTGTATTCTTTTTCAAGCTCTTCCCAGCTCTTACCTGCAATTGCATTGTCATAATCATCAAGATAAGCCTTTGTGTCTACGTCCTTTTCAAGTACCTCGCGGCTCATCCAGTAGCTTGCGCTTGTGCCGCCCCAGTTACAGCCGATAAGACCTACGGTCACACCGAGCTTTGCCGCTAAATCACGGGCAAAGAAATATCCCACCGCGCTCCAGCACTTTGCGTTTTCCTCACTGAATTCGCTCCAGCCGGTGTTTTCCTCATCGGCGAAGAATTTGTCGTCCATGTAGCAGTTTTTCTGCGTGTAGTAAAAGCGGACGTTGGGATTTTTGTCGGTTGCAAGTACCTCCTTGCCGCCCTTGCAGTTCTGAAGCTCCAGCTCCATATTGCTCTGACCGCCTGCAAGCCATACCTCGCCTACCATTACGTTTGAAAATACGATAGTGGTCTCGCCGTTGCTGATTTTCATTTCATAAGGGCCGCCCGCGCTCATAGGGGGCAGATATACGCTCCACTTTTCATCGGTGATTTTTGTGGTCGCGGCATTTCCGCAGAATGACACGATTACATCGTCTCCGCTTTTGCCTGTGCCGAATACGCATATACTTTTCTCTCTCTGGAGAACCATGTTGCTGCTGAATACCGCAGCCGCCTTGAACTTTGCCATTTTTACCGTTCCTTTCGCTGTATAAGCCTGATTTATATACTTTCCGTATAAAATATGCCTTTTATGTCATTTTGCAGAGCTTTTTGTCGTATCGGGCAATGCAGCCGACAGCTCCGCATAGAGCCTTTCCTGCTTTTTATTTGACGGGGCGATTGTCTTTTCCCACGAAAAGCGCTTGTTCTCCCCGCGCTTAAACTCCGCTGTCACCGCTATCGAGTGCTTTCTGCACTTCATAATCACAAGATATTCGCGCGGCCTTACGCATACCCATCTGTTTTTCAGGGTCGCGGGTCTGCCGCATATCGGGCAGGCGTAGCGGTTGAACTCCACAGTCTTCATCGCCGCGGACACCCGCGAATATTTTTTATTTCCGTATACCTTTAAGCTCAGCGTGATATAAGGGTTTGCGCGTACAAAATCTATCTTTCTCTGCCGTGCAAGTCTGTCCGGAAGATTGTCTACGCTGAGTAATACAAGCGCTGTATAATACGCATCGTTTATTGCGCTGTGATAATCAAGCCCGCTGTCCGCGCCTATTATCTCGGTTGCCGCGGTAAGCGTAATCTGCGGGCGGTCTATGCCGTGCTGCGCGGTGAAAATCGGCTGTAAATTAAACCAATCGGGTATCCATTTATCGTCATAGCCGAAGAACATACACTGTGAGCGAAGCAGGGGAATGTCATCGGGCCCCCAGGTGACTATTGTATCTCCGCCGCAGCGCGTGCACCATTCTCTGAATTTGTCCATGACCTGCTCAAAGCTGTCCGCGCGGGCAAGCGTTTTTTCGTCTATACCGGTAATCTTGCGGATTTCGCGCTTTATCACTTTATAATACATCGGCTTTATATATTCGGAAAAGCGCTCGGGCAATACTTTTCCGTCCTTTACAATGACCGCGCCTATCTGGATTATCTCGACCGGCAGGCTCAGCGTCCCGACGGTTACTGTCTTTTCCTTGCTCACGGGCTGACTCCACTCCATGTCCAGCACGATATAAGTCAACTGCGTACCTCCTTTTGCCGCAGTAAGGCGGCGCTCCGACAAACCTGATTATTGCCGGATTTATAAACGCGATAAGCCCCGTATTTGATACAGGGCTGTATTAAAATTTGCTCTTAAATCGCCACCTCGATTTTTTCATCAAAATCGTGGTATTTGTAATCAATCAGCGTAAAGCTGTTTTTAGTGAATTTATAAAAATCGGTTATATCCTCGACCTGCATTTTCGGCGCGGGATAAGGCTCTTTTTCTATCATGCGCTTTACCGCGTCTATGTGCCTGTCGTAGATATGCGCGTCCGCGATGACGTGTACAAGCTCGCCAGCTTCAAGTCCGGACGCCTTTGCAAACATAATAAGAAGCGCGGCGTACTGGCACACATTCCAGTTGTTTGCCGTCAGCATATCCTGCGAGCGCTGATTGAGTATCGCGTTAAGCGTATTTCCGCTTACGTTGAAGGTCATGCTGTAGGCGCAGGGGGCAAGACCCATCTCGTGCAGCTCTTTATGATTGTACATATTTGTCATAATGCGTCTGCTCGCCTTATTGTGCTTTAAATCATAAAGCACTCTGTCCACCTGGTCAAACTCGCCCTCGAGATAGATGCTTTTCTGCGCTAGCTGATAGCCGTAGGCTTTTCCTATCGTGCCGTTTTCGTCCGCCCATGCGTCCCAGATGTGGGTAGAGAGGTCGGACACGCGGTTGCTCTTTTTCTGATAAATCCACAGTATCTCCTCGATACACGAGCGGTAAAATATGCGCCTGAGCGTCATTATCGGAAATTCCTCGCGCAAATCGTAGCGGTTTACCACGCAGAACTTTTTC
Source organism: uncultured Clostridia bacterium (assembly GCA_945921635.1). Lineage (GTDB taxonomy): Bacteria > Bacillota > Clostridia > Oscillospirales > Ruminococcaceae > Ruminiclostridium_E. The sequence continues at coordinate 8,189 of CAMEKZ010000019.1, read as the reverse complement.
ACGGTATGTGCGGGCGTACCGTCCTCCCAGTGCGGGCGCACATCAAGGTCGGTGTCCCATACGCCGTTTTCAATAATGTCGCGGCAGTTTTCTATAAAATACTTATCTGCTAAACTCATATACTGTTTAATCCTTAGATTTTCGCAAGCAGCTTGGTGGTAGAGAAGTCTATCTCGTCAAAGCTGCGGCTCTCAAACATATTAAGGCTGTCTATTCCGCTCATGTTATAGATGTTTACACCTGCGCTTGCGGCGTAGGTTTTTACGTTCTTGAGCAGGGTCTGCGCCGCCTCGGGATAGTCATAGCTCTTTGATTCATTTACCAGAGCCTCGCCGTAGCTTGTTATCTGTGCGTCATATATTCCGTCAAAGCCGTAGATGTATATTTCGCTGAAGCCCTCATAAAGCGCGAGCTGGAGCGCGATATACAAATCGTCTATTCTGCGCAGTGCTTCGTCATGCTGTGTAGAGCCGAAGGACGGGAGCTGCGGGATAAAGCCGCTGCCCATTATGTTGAAATATGTCGGCTTTTTGGAAAACTTATCCTCAAATACCTTTACATTACTTGCGATAAAGCACTCCATACCCTCGATGTATTTGCCGTTGCCGAGATAATGCTCGGCGTTTGACAGAATGTACTGCGAGGGGCGAAGCGGGGTCTTTGTGAAAAAGCTGCATATTCCGTTGTACGCTATGCACTTTTCGTTTAGCATAACGTTTATTTCTTCAAGCTTTACGCCCTTTTTATAGCCGAGGATAAAGCAGCGCTGACCTGCAAATTTATCCTTATAGCTCTTCAGCTGTGCCTCGGTGCGCTTTACCGGCGCTTCGAGCTTTGCCTGCGCGGACTTGTCGGATACCTTGAACATAGAGCCTTTAAGCTTCATGTATGTGCCTAGCAGTCCCGCAGGCTTGTTCATAAGGCAATAGTCGCGCTCGGTGTAGCCGTACTGCTGTAATCTTTTCTCGATGGATTGTGCGCTTCCGACACGTCCGGTAAGTCCCTTCAGGTAAACCTCAAGCTCGTCATAAGAAGATGTAACCAGTACATAATATGCCTTTGACTTGCCGTTAAGCTCGGTTATGCTCCTCAGCGTATCGTCTCCGGGTTTTAACGTCCTTTCGTCATTGGTCGCGATAAATGCGGTCTCGGGTACGCGCACGCCCTTTTTTCTCAGCTGTACAAGGGTCTTTTTGAGTATCTCCGCGTTTACGCCGTCACCGTCACCGAGTATTACAAGCTTGCGCTGACCGATTATCTCGATATTTGAGACAATGTGCTTTTTGTAGGTCTGCGTCTTGAACATTTTCGTAAGCTTGCTCCGGGTAAGAGAATCATAAGTCATACAAATACATCTCCTGTTCGTTTTTGCCTTTGCCTTGCGGCTTATCAGTCGGTTTCGCTTAATATGAACATATCATAGATAACCTTTATCGCCTTTTCAAAATCCTCCTCGTGGATACCTATGATGATGTTAAGCTCGCTTGAGCCCTGGTCTATCATCTTGATGTTTATTTCCGCGTGGGAGAGCGCCGCGAAAATCCTTGTCGCAGTACCCTTCTTGGATTTCATACCGCGTCCTACGACAGCGATAAGTGCTAGGTCGTTTTCAACCTCGATATGATTGGGGTTTGCAACCTGCTTTACACGCTCTACAAAATTAGGGTGCTCGGCAAGCTCATCGCTGTTTACAACGATATTCATTGTATCAATACCGGTGGGGATATGCTCAAAGCAGATTCCCTCGTTATCCATAAGCGTAAGGATACGGCGCAAAAAGCCTATCTCGCTGTTCATCTCGTCCTTTTCGAGACATACTGCGCTGAAATGCTTTTTGCCTGCGATACCGGTAATAATATGCTCGTTTGAACCCTCGGGCGCACTCGGAACTATCATCGTTCCTTTTGCGGAAGGATCGTTTGTATTCTTGATATTTATCGGGATCTGTGCTGTTCTTACAGGGAAGATAGCGTCCTGATGAAGAACGGAGAAGCCCATATACGAAAGCTCACGGAGCTCTCTGTAGGTGATAACATCTATAAACTTGGGATTTTCGACGATTCTGGGGTCTGCGAGCGCAACGCCGGGGACATCTGTCCAGTTCTCGTATATATCCGCCTTTATTGCTCTTGCTACGACCGAGCCGGTAAAATCACTTCCGCCTCGTGAAAAGGTCTTTATCGTTCCGTCGGGGCGGGCACCGTAAAAGCCGGGAATAACGGCATTGGGATAGCCCTCAAGAATAGATGCGAGAGAAGCGTCTGTAAGCTCTGCGTCAAATTCTCCCTTGCTGGTAAAGAAGATGGCTTTTGCTGCATCGATAAACTCATAACCGAGATAATTTGCAAGAATGATACCGTTTAAGTATTCGCCGCGGCTTGCCGCATAGTCCTTGCCTGCTTTCTTGCGGAAGTTGTCAATTATCCTCTCATACTCATCATCAAGAGAAAGTGTAAGACCGAGGTCTGCAATAATACCGTTGAAACGCTCGGAAATAGGTGCAAACTGGTTGTATGCGTTCTTGCCCTCGTTTGCTACAGCGTCATAGCAGGCATAAAGCATATCGGTCACTTTGATATCATCTTTATAGCGCTTTCCGGGGGCGCTGGGAACTACATATCTGCGTTCCTTGTCGCTTCTTATTATATCAGCAACCTTGCGGAACTGATTTGCGTCGGCAAGCGAGCTGCCTCCGAATTTTACTACCTTACTCATGTCAGAATGTTTCCTTTCTTTTATCCCTTTTATTGATTTGAAAAGGTTTTTTGCAGTCTGTTCTGCCGTTTTATTTTTATACAGACTATATTCTTTTATATTGTATCACAAAAGGCGGAGAATTGCAATACTTGAAGGTATTTTTGTGATAACTTGCGTGGAAAATGCGACCGGCAGCAAAATAACCGCAAAATCTTTACAACTGCGGAAAATTAGTGTATAATAGATTTAATCGTATTTCGTCCAAAGCGAAATCGGGCATGAAAAATGATATTTTAAGAGCCTGTCCCGTGAGAACAGGCTCCAGTGCCGAAAGGAAAATCTTAATGTCTAAGTTAATGTTAGGAAATCAGGCGGTTGCAAGAGGTCTGTACGAGGCGGGCGTAAGCGTAGTGTCAAGCTACCCCGGCACTCCGAGCACCGAGATAACCGAATTTGCATCAACCTACAATCCCAATGAAATGTACTGTGAGTGGGCGCCGAACGAAAAGGTAGCCTGCGAGGTAGCCATAGGTGCAAGCATAGCGGGAGCGAGGAGCTTCTGCGCGATGAAGCACGTCGGACTGAACGTGGCGGCTGACCCGCTGTTTACCGCGTCCTATACCGGAGTAAACGGCGGACTTGTAATCGCCGTTGCGGACGACCCGGGTATGCACAGCTCGCAGAACGAGCAGGACTCGCGCCATTATGCTATCGGCGCAAAGGTGCCTATGCTTGAGCCCTCCGACTCTGCGGAGTGCAAGGAGTATACAAAGCTTGCGTACGAAATTTCGGAAAAATACGACACACCCGTAATTTTAAGACTGACAACCAGAGTGAGCCATTCGCAGTCCGCGGTAGAAACCGCCGACAGAATCGAAAGGGCTCTGCCCGAATATAAAAAAGACATACAAAAGTATGTAATGGTGCCCGCAAACGCGATAAAAAAGCACGTCATTGTCGAGCAGAGGACGGCATCTCTCACCGAATACGCCGAGACCGCGGATATAAACAAGGTGGAAATGAACAGCGATGAAATCGGCGTAATCACCTCGGGTATCTGCTATCAGTACGCTAAAGAGGCGCTCGGCGACAAGGCAAGCTATTTAAAACTCGGCATGGTAAACCCGCTCCCCGTAAAGCTGATAAAAGACTTTGCCGCAAAGGTGAAAAAGCTGTATGTTATAGAAGAGCTTGACGATGTGATTGAGACCCATTGCCGCAAGACAGGAATTGATGTAATCGGCAAGGAGCAGTTTACGCTTCAGGGCGAGTACTTCCAGAGCAAGATAAGACAGGTAGTTCTGGGTGAAAGCGACAGCTGGACAGAGCTTGACGCGGCAATTCCGGTACGTCCTCCAGTACTCTGCGCGGGATGTCCGCACAGAGGCGTGTTCTACATACTGAAAAAGCTCGGCGTGACGGTAAGCGGCGACATCGGCTGCTATACTCTGGGTTCTGCCGCACCGCTGTCAGCGATGGACACCACCGTCTGCATGGGCGCGTCGGTAAGTGGTCTGCACGGCTTTAACAAGGGCAGACGCGGCGAGTACGAAAACAAGGCGGTAGCGGTTATCGGCGACAGCACCTTTATCCACAGCGGCGTGACCGGACTGATAAATATTGCATACAACAGAAGCAATTCTACCGTGATTATCCTCGACAACAGCATAACCGGCATGACAGGTCACCAGAACAACCCCGCAAACGGAAAGAACATATACGGCGACCCCGCGGCGGCGGTCGATTTAGAGGCGCTTGCAAAGGCGGTCGGTATAGACAGCGTAAGAGTCATTGACCCCAATAATCTTGAAGAGACCGAAAAGGCCATACGCGAGGAGCTTAGTAAGGCGGAGCCGTCTGTTATCATCGCGCGCCGCCCCTGCGCTTTGCTTAAAACCGTAAAGCACAAGCCCGCGTTTAAGATAAACTCCGACAAGTGCAAAAACTGCAAATCCTGTATGCGCATAGGTTGCCCCGCACTTTGCTGGGGCGAGCACGGCGTCACGATAGATTCTACGCTGTGCGTAGGCTGCGGCCTTTGCAGTCAGCTTTGCAAATTCGGCGCTATTGAAGAATAATCAGCGGGAAAGGATAGTTATATATGCAGACTAAATCAATCATGATAGTCGGAGTGGGCGGTCAGGGCACATTGCTCGCAAGCCGCATTCTCGGCAGTGTTATACAGGGCGCGGGACATGATGTAAAGGTGAGCGAGGTTCACGGTATGTCTCAGCGCGGCGGCTCGGTAGTAACCTATATAAAATACGGCGAAAAGGTGTACAGCCCCGTAATAGAAAAGGGTCAGGCGGACATTATAGTAAGCTTTGAGCAGCTTGAAGCGGCACGCTGGCTCTCATATCTCAAAAACGGCGGCACAATAATCACAAATACACAGAAAATAAGCCCGATGCCCGTAATCACGGGTGCCGCTGAATATCCCGACGGACTTATTGACAAAATAAAGGACAAGGGCATAAACGTGATAAGCGTTGACGCACTCTCCGCCGCAGAGCAGGCAGGAAGTGCAAAGGCGGTAAACGTAGTGGTTATTGGCGTGCTGTCAAAGGTACTTGACGGCTTTGACGAGGCAGCATGGGAAAACGCCGTTGTAGAATGTGTGCCCGCAAAGGTAACAGAGATAAATAAAAAGGCGTTCGGGCTTGGCAGGGCGCTTGTTTAAAGGGACGGACTGATGAAGATTATAAAGGACAGCACCCCGCTGGCTGACGGATTTTATATGCCTGCGGAGTTTGCCCCGCATGAGGGGTGTATCATCATATTCCCCGAGCGTGCGGACTCGTGGCAGTACGGCGCGGTAAAGGCGCGCAGGGCGTTCTGCGAGGTGGCAAAGGCTATCTCAAAATCCGAAAAGGTAACGGTGCTTGCAAGTGCGGCACAGTACGACAACGCCCGCAGAATGCTCCCGCCGGAAATAAGGGTGGTCGAGATGTCGAGCGATGACGCGTGGGCGAGAGATGTCTCCCCCGAGTTTGTCACCGACGGAGAGACTATCCGCGGGGTAAACTGGTACTTCAACGCGTGGGGCGGCCTGTACGACGGACTGTATTTTCCGTGGGACAAGGACAACGCCATAGCGGCAAAGGTGTGCGATTTGCTGGATGTTGATATGTACGATTTCAGCGACTTTGTGCTGGAGGGCGGCAGTATATCCTCGGACGGCGCGGGAACTATCCTTACTACCGAGGCGTGCCTGCTGAGTGCGGGAAGAAACCCGCAGCTTTCAAAACAGCAGATAGAAGGGCGGCTCTGCGAGGGGCTCGGCGCAAAAAAGGTTATCTGGCTGCCGGGCGGTATACTCGGTGACGAAACAAACGAACACGTCGATAATATCTGCGTGTTCTGCGCGCCGCATACCGTACTCCTCTCATGGTGCGAGGACGAGAGCGACGAGCAGTACAAGATGTGCAGGGCGTGCCTTGACGTACTTGAAAGCTCGACAGATGCAGACGGAAACCCGATAGAAGTGATAAAACTCCCGATGCCAAAGCCTGTTTATATGACGCAGGAGGAGGTCGAGGGGCTTGACTGGTGCTTCGGCGAGCCGACCAGAGATACCGAGCAAAGGCTCAGCGCAAGCTATGTAAATCTCTATATCGCAAACGGCGCGGTAGTTATGCCTGCATTCGGCGGTGAAAACGCCGAGTGCGACGAGCGCGCGAGGAAAATTGTCGAACAGGCTTTTCCTACCCGCGAAATAATCCAGCTTTACGCGCGCGACATACTGATAGGCGGCGGAAACATACATTGTATAACACATCAGATACCCCGTGCATAGGTGAAAGGAAATAATTATGAGCAAAGTGAAAATCGCGGCGGTGCAGATGCGCTGTACCGAAGAGCGCGAGGAAAATATAGCTAGAGCGGAAGAAATGGTACGCCGTGCGGCGGCGGACGGAGCAAATATAATACTCCTGCCCGAGCTGTTTGAAACGCCCTATTTTTGCCAGCAGAAAAACTATGACTTTTATTTTCTTGCCGAGCGCACCGAGGACAACCCCGCAGTAAAGCGCTTTATGCAGGTAGCAAAGGAAACCGGCACGGTTATCCCCGTGAGCTTTTACGAAAAGTACGGCAATACGTTTTTCAACAGCATAGCTATTATTGATGCAGACGGCTCTCTTATGGGGATTTACCGCAAAAGCCATATCCCCGACGACCATTTTTATCAGGAGAAGTTCTATTTTACCCCGGGAGATACGGGCTTTAAGGTGTGGCCGACAAAATTCGGCACAATAGGCGTTGGTATCTGCTGGGATCAGTGGTTTCCCGAGGCGGCGCGGTGCATGGCGCTTATGGGCGCGGATATGCTGCTTTACCCCACCGCTATAGGAAGCGAGCCGATTTTGGAGTGCGATTCTATGCCGCATTGGCGCAGAGCCATGCAGGGTCACTCCGCGGCTAATCTTATCCCCGTAATAGCGGCAAACCGTGTAGGCAAAGAGGACGTAACCCCCTCCCCCGAAAACCAGAACCAGAGCTCGGCACTGACCTTTTACGGCTCGTCATTTATCACCGATGTCACGGGCGAGATAATCGCGGGAGCGGACAGGACAAGCGAGACTGTTATTTCCGCTGTTACTGACCTTGACGAAAACCGCGAGTTCAGACAAAGCTGGGGAGTGTTCCGCGACAGGCGACCCGAGCTGTACGGAAGAATTATGGAGCATTAAACTTATATAATGAAAGACCGATAATTCTCACGCAGAATTACCGGTCTTGTTTTATGCTTTTTTATCAGATTACCCCGATAAGATTTTGTACCCCTATACTGGTAAGCGTAATAGCCACCCAGCAGGTAAATCCCATCAGTATCGGCTTTCCGCCGGTTTTAATAAGCTTTACTATATTGGTATTAAGCCCTATCGCCGCCATAGCCATTACTATAAAAAACTTACTCAGCGATTTCAGCGGCGAAAATACCGACGCGTCCACCCCACAGGAAACCGCTATTGTAGTAATAACCGATGCCGCAATGAAAAACAGAATGAAAAACGGGAAAATCTTTTTAAAGCTGAAGCCTTTTCCACCCGACTTGCCCGCCTTTTTCTCTTTTACCGTGCGGAAAAGCGCCAGCACCAAGGTTATCGGGATAATCGCAAGCGTGCGGGTAAGCTTTACTACCGTTGCGCCGTCAAGCGTATTGCTTCCGTGTATTCCGTCCCATGCCGAGGCGCAGGCGGTGACAGATGAGGTATCGTTTACCGCTGTGCCCGCAAACAAGGCAAAGCCTTCGTTGCTCATGCCGAGCAGTCCGCCGAGCGTCGGGAAAATCAGCGCAGCTATTATGTTGAATAAGAATATTACCGAGATAGACTGGGCTATTTCCTCGTCATCCGCGTCTATTACGGGTGCGGTAGCGGCAATAGCCGAGCCGCCGCAGATAGACGAGCCGACACCGACAAGCGTGGATATTTTACTCGGGATTTTAAGCAGCTTGCAGAGGATAAACGACACTACAAGTGACGCTGTGA
>CAMEKZ010000018.1 GCA_945921635.1 uncultured Clostridia bacterium | reverse complement strand
GTCCTACGCGGGCGGCGGCTACGGCGGCGCGGGCTTTGGCGGCGGCTGCGGAGGATTTTCAACAGGAGACGGCATAGACCTCGGTGATATTTTCGACTCGATTTTCGGCGGTGGCGGCGGCACACAGCGCAGCAACCCCAATGCGCCAAGACGCGGCTCGGATATTGCGGTAAGCCTTGATATAAGCTTTATGGAGGCTTGCAAGGGTCTTTCACATGAAATTGAGATAAACCGCGCAGAGGTGTGCGACTCCTGCCACGGCTCGGGCGCAAAGGCGGGCACTACCCCAAAGACCTGTCCCGAGTGTAAGGGCAGCGGTCAGGTACGCTATCAGCAGCGGAGCATACTCGGCATGATGACTTCAACCAGACCGTGTCCCAAGTGCGGCGGCGCGGGCAAGATTATCGAGACCCCCTGCCCCGACTGTACCGGCGGCAGAGTGCAGAAGCGCAAAAAGGTGGTTGTAAACGTACCTGCGGGTATCGACAACGGACAGACGCTCTGCGTACGCGGCGAGGGCAACAGCGGCACTAACGGCGGCCCCAAGGGTGACCTCAACGTCCGTATCACGGTAAGAAAAGACCCGATTTTCGAGCGCAAGGGCTTTGATGTATGGTGCGAAATCCCGATAACATATTCTCAGGCGGTACTCGGTGACGAGCTGACCGTACCGACCATTGACGGAAACGTAAAGTACACGATACCTGAGGGCACGCAGCCCGGCACGGTATTCCGTCTTAAAGGCAAGGGCATAAAAAAGCTGCAGCGCGATGGTCGCGGCGACCAGATGGTGCGCGTGGTTATCGAGGTGCCAAAGCGGCTGAATAAAAAGCAGAAGGACGCATTGCAGAACTTTGAGAAGGAGCTTGGACCGGCTAATTACGAGAAGCGGAGCGGCTTTTTTGATAAGCTGAAGCAGTTCGGCGAGGACTTAAAAAAGAATTTTCAATAATAGCGAGACCCCTGTGCTTTGGCGCAGGGGTCAGACTGTCGAAAAAGTCTATTTTTTGAAAATAGTGCAAACTCTCTAACCCCATCCCCAAACCCCTTCCCCTCGGGAAGGGGCTGTTTATCGGGGGCTATCGCCCCTCGCCCCTATTGGGGGCTGCCGCCCCTCAACCCCATTTCGAGAAAAATATAGGTTTATCGACAAGCTGAGCGGTTCAGGGCTTTCCCCTTGAACCGCTTTGCTCGTTAATGCAATCACTTCTTCCCTGTCTTATACCCCGTTATCGCCGTCTCTGCCACAAGCGTCCCCAGCTCGTCCGTAATCTTCACAATATAATAACAGGTCGAGCGGCCGTCCTTTACGCACTCTGCCCCAGCTATCAGCCTTTTTCCCTTTGGCACGCCGAGGAAAGTAATATTGGAGTTCAGCGACACCGTGCCCGGGTTTTGCCAGTTTGACGCTACCGCAAAGGTAAAATCCGCAAGTGTGAATGTTGCGCCGCCCATAAGCGAGCCCATCGCGTTTAAATGCCTGCTGTCTATATCCAGACTGCACTTGGCATAATTGTCGCCTATCTCGTCAATGACCGCGCCGTTTTCGGTGGCAAAGCGGTCTTTTGAGAAAAATTCCCGTACTTCTTCAAGCTTTTCTTCGTACATTTTGTGCCCTTTCTTTTATCCATTATAATTTTCAAACTGATTATGCACCAGTCCGTACTCGTCCACCTCGGGCGGCGGAGTGTCGAGCCAGCCGATGTAGTAGGCGGTGATTTCAGTGATTTCGTTTTCGATACAATCGGTCAGCTTTATGCTTTCCCCGTCTACAATCACATTTGTAGTCATCATTATGTCACTTGGCATATTTTCTTCACAATAGCTTTTAAACTCTAATGTCGTTCCGTAGTTGACGCTATTATAGTTATCATCAGTAGAGTATAAATCAGGCGCTCCGAAGGTGTGCAGCAGCTCATGTGCTATAACCGACGGTGCTGTGAACGAACTTCCGAAATTTACCGGTAAAAAGCATATCTCATAAGGATAATCAAGTGACCTATTGTAAACGTTCAGTGCATAAGCCGCTGTGCCGCCTTCATCCGTCTGATTGATAAAGATAAAATATACAATGCTCTCGCAGCCGTACTTTTCCTTTATCCCCGCGCTGTCTATATTTTTATCAATATACTCCCACTCTACGGGTGCAGATTTGTCAACGGCTTTCTGCAAATCCATGCAATTGACATCAAGGCTCGTCTCAAAATAAAGGTCGCTCTGCACGTCCCTTGCATAGCAGAAGTTCAGCGTCTTGCCGTAGCCTTCCGCCTGCACGCTCAGCCATTCTGCGGCAATATCGATGTATGACAGCATATTTTCGCGAACCTGCCTGTCCTTTTCGCTGTCAAAATCCCATGAGCATTTATTATCATTGGCAAACACCGACACCAGAGCCACATTTCCCTCTAATCGTCCCGCCGAGCCGAGATTGTCAAGGCGTATCTCCTCGGTAACTGTGAGCGGGATGTCCGGCGGCGGCGAGGTAAACAGCCCGCTTGTGCTGAGACTGTAAATGATATATGCGGCAGAAAGCAGAATCGCAATACTTCCGATAATTATTATCAGCTTGTTTTTGATAAAACCCACCCTTTCCGCTTATGCGGTTATTGCAACTAAAAATAATTCCCCAACGGAAGCCCATTGGGGAATATATTTTAATTAAGAAACCAAACCTGATCGATTACGATGCAGAAGAAGCTCCGTCCTTAGTAACCTTGGGGTTAGTACCAACGATATCACCGCCGATTACGCCGTCATCGTTGCCATCAGCCTTGAAAGTTGCAGGAGTAATCTGAACAATACCTGCTGTTGAAGTATCAAGTGTCATTGTACTCAAATCAGCTGCAGAGTAAGCTACCTGTGTGCATACACCGTTCTTGATAACGATTATAGCTGTACCTGCCTTGCATTCCTTAAGGTCGTTTGCAAGAGCATCGCGCCAAGCGTTAGCCATTTCCTTAGCTGTCCAGTTGTCGCCTGTTGCTTTCTTGCCGCTAACCTTTAAATCAGAACCGCTGGCTGCCATTGTAGTAAATATATCTGCTCCGGCGGCAGTAGGAGCATCAGCATTTACAATTGTAAACTTAGCAGTTGCACCGTCAGTATTTGCAATCTTGCTAATAAGTACAGTACCGCTACCCTTGAGTGTGCAGCCCTTTGTTTCCATAGAAGAAATCGTGTTTGTGATTGTCTTTCTGATGGAAGCAGCTGTCTGGTCAGCAGAAGTGATGTTAGCGTTTCTTACATAACCAATCATGGTGGGGATGAGGATTGCTGCGAGTACGCCGATGATAGCGATAACAACAATCAACTCAACGAGTGTAAAGCCTTTTTTGGCTTTAAGCTTTTGTAATTTCTTTATCATGGGAAATTACCTCCTTAAGTATAAGATAAAAATTAGTTTATGTTTAACGGCCGCGCCGTTAAATCCGAATCCACCCGGAACATCTCCAAACCTTTAAAATATATTCCGGCTGTTTTCTGTATCTAAAGAATACCACAGATCATTCCAAAATGCAATAGCTAATTGTTAAAATTTTTTCCTACGGAGCAAAATTAGTGAAAAATCAATATAACAAATTCGGGTAAAATGTGCAATATGCACAAGGAAATGTAACGGTTTACACAGCGGTGTGTAAAATAACGGTAAAGTACGGTTTTCGGGGGTATACTATATTAGGTATTAAAACACTTTCCCTTGCGGGTGATTGCAGCCGCTCGGCGGCGCAGTATGTCCCTGCCGCACCTGAAAAATAATATTGACAACGGGGGGATTTTACTATATTATTATAATAGCAAATTATGCGAAAGGCTGTGATGAATGAGTTGGAAAAAAAGCTGAAGCTGTACGGCTTTAACAACCTCACAAAAACTCTTAGCTTTAACATTTACGATGTGTGCTATGCAAAGACCGCGAGAGAGCAGAAGGACTATATCGACTATATAGACGAGCAGTACAACTCCGAGCGTCTTACGGGTATTCTGTGCGATGTCACCGATATAATCGGGGCGCACGTTCTGAACATATCAAAGCAGGACTACGACCCGCAGGGTGCGAGCGTCACTCTGCTCATCTCCGAAAAGGCTACCGCCGGAATGGAGATAGACAAATCCTGCAACCGCGGCATGGTAGACGGCAAGCCGCTCCACCCGCTTCGCCCCGAGACGGTGGTCGGACATCTTGACAAATCGCACGTCACGGTGCACACCTACCCCGAATCCCACCCGAACAACAGCATATCCACCTTCAGAGTAGATATAGACGTATCTACCTGCGGCGAGATTTCACCGCTTAATGCGCTGGACTATCTGATAGGAAGCTTTGACTCGGATATAATAACGATAGACTACCGCGTGCGCGGCTTTACCCGCGACCTTAGCGGACACAAGCTGTATCTCGACCACGATATAACCTCGATACAGGACTTTATCAACGACTACACGCTGACAAAGTACGATGCGACGGATATAAACGTGTATCAGGCGAATATATTCCACACCCGCCTTATGGTAAGGGAGATGGATCTCAAAAATTATCTGTTCAATACCGATATATATGACATACCGCCGAAAGAAAGGCTGAGGATAACAGAGAGCCTCAGGCGGGAGATGATTGAGATTTATTCGGGGATGAATATTTATGGGTAGTAAACCTCTATATTCAGATTACCCGCAATAATATTTGGTGATAATATGGAATATAAGCACAACAAAGCACTTGTTCCGTATGCTAAAAATTTGCGAACAAATATGACTGAAGAAGAACGCAAGCTGTGGTATTGTTTTCTAAAAGAATACCCAATACGTTTTCTACGGCAAAAAATACTGTATAAATATATTGCCGACTTTTATTGCCCACAAGCTAAACTGGTTATAGAGCTTGACGGTTCACAGCATTATGAAGATGAAGGATTAAGAAATGATGAAAAACGGAATGAATTTTTGGAAAGCAAAGGCATCACCGTTGTTCATATAGCAAATAATCAGATATATGGAGAATTTCGCAATGTATGCGAATATATAGATTTGCTTGTAAAGGAAAAGTTGAATCAATCTGACGAATAGATAGGGTATTGTCAAGCAATACATCACAAATGTGCACTAGTCCTTCCTTCACGTTGGCACTACCGCCGCCGGAGGGTACTATTGCCATCTGCACTAGCCTTTCCGCACCGCACTAATCTTACCTCTTTCGACAATGGCACTATCAAGACAGAGGTGCACAGCGAAGTCTGTACTATCATTCATTGCGGCGCCGCACTATCACCCCTTGCCTCCCTTGGTCAAATTGCGGTCACTTTGTATGCGCGGCATCGTGCCGCGCTTTGGGTGCCCGCTATACGGCATCCATGCCGTGGGAGGTGGCTTGCCGCCTGTGCAGTTGCATAGAAATTAAATCCAAGTACAAGCCATATTGTGAGCGTTGAGATAAACGAAAGCTGAGCGGCGGCAAGACGGAGGGATTGCGTTGCCGTCCGTAGTATCAATGCGGAGAGCTTAGATAGCACTAGCCCTGCGGTGTTAGTTCAAAGGACACCAGCTTTTAAATGATATACAACTATGAGGGTACAATCCCTCCGGTACAAAGCTTTCAGCTTTGCACCACCTCCCTTTGACAAGGGAGGCAAGTCTAGTGCGTATCGGCAAGGCTAGCGGCCTGCCCTACCATTCCCTTTGACAAGGGAGGCAAGACCGGTGCGTATCGGATTTGTTTGTGCAGACTGCAAGGCAAGGTTGGCACAAATTAACCAATATTAGCAAGATAAGTGCAACGAAAATCGTAATGTTTCTGTTGCACGAAAGGAATGATAAAATGCTTTCACAAGACCGTGCGCCTATCTACGAGGCGCTGAAGCAATACAAAGCAAACCGGATAGTCCCCTTTGACGTGCCCGGTCACAAAATGGGGCGCGGCAACCCCGAGCTTACCGAGTTTCTCGGCGCGGAGTGCATGACCGCGGACGTAAACTCGTCAAAGCCGCTCGACAACCTCTGCCACCCCGTATCGGTGATAAAAGAGGCGGAGCAGATTGCAGCAGAGGCTTTCGGAGCGAGAAACGCATTCTTTATAGTAAACGGCACAACCGCCGCAGTACAAGCTATGGTGCTTGCCGTAGCAAAGCGCGGCGAGAAGATAATCATGCCGCGAAACGTGCATAGAAGCGCGATAAACGCGCTCATTCTGGGCGGCGCAGTCCCCGTATATGTAAACCCCGGAGTAAACAAGGAGCTTGGCATACCGCTCGGCATGACGGTAGAGGACGTCGAAAGGGCGATAAAGGAAAACCCCGATGCAAAGGCGGTATTCGTAAACAACCCGACCTATTACGGCGTATGTTCGGATATAAAGAAAATCGCAGAGCTTGCCCACGCTAACGGTATGTATCTGCTTGCGGACGAGGCTCACGGCACGCACTTTTATTTCGGCGACAATATGCCGCTTGCGGGTATGCACGCGGGCGCTGATTTAGCCGCGGTGAGTATGCACAAGAGCGGCGGCTCGCTTACCCAGAGCAGCTTTCTGCTGACCGCCGACACCGTGAGCGAGGGCTATATCAGGCAGATAATAAACCTCATGCAGACCACAAGCGGCAGCTATCTTCTGATGTCAAGCCTCGACATATCCCGCCGCAATCTTGCTCTGCGCGGCAAGGAGATTTTCGCAAAGGTGCAGTCCTACGCCGAATATATGAGAAGTGAGATAAACGACATCGGCGGCTATTACGCCTTTTCTAAAGAATTATGCGATGGCGGCGCGTTTTATGACTTTGACATAACAAAGCTGTCGGTGCATACAAGAGATATAGGCCTTGCGGGAATTGAAGTATACGATATTCTGCGCGACCGCTACGGAATACAGATAGAGTTCGGCGATATAGGAAATATCTTAGCGTATGTTTCTATCGGCGACAGAGAGCTGTACCTCGACCGCCTTATCGGCGCGCTGAACGATATAAAGCGCATTTATTCCAAGGACAAGACAGGTATGCTCGACCATGAGTACATCAATCCCATAGTAAGGCTCTCGCCGCAGCAGGCGTTTTACGGCAAGCGCAAATCAATCCCTATCGGGGAGAGCGCGGGCAAGATAAGCGCGGAATTTGTCATGTGCTACCCGCCCGGTATACCGATACTTGCGCCGGGAGAGCAAATAACCGAGGAGATACTCGCATATATAAGATATGCGGGGGATAAGGGCTGTTTTCTCACCGGCACACAGGATTTAGAGATAAAGAACATTATGATACTTGACGTATAACGCCCCGTGAAAGGAATGGTCATAAAATGGATTTATGGTTTACCGAAAACCACAGCGAAAGCGTGCGGTTTTCTATAAGGGTCGATAAACAGCTTTACAGCGAGCAGAGCGAATATCAGCGCATAGACGTATTTCAGTCTATGGAGTTCGGCAGACTGCTTGCGCTTGACGGCTATGTGATGATTACCCAGAAGGACGAATTTATCTACCACGATATGATAGTCCATGTACCGATGGCGGTAAAAAAGGACGTGAAAAACGTGCTTGTTATCGGTGCGGGCGACGGCGGCACGGTGAGAGAGCTTTGCCGCTACAAGACTATCGAGCACATTGACCTTGTCGAGATAGATGAAAAGGTGATAGATGTATGCAGGGAGTTTTTCCCTGAGATGACCGTGTCGATGGACGACCCGCGGCTCGACATACACTGCACCGACGGACTGCGCTTTGTCCGCAGGAAAAAGGCGGAATACGACCTTATCATAGTTGACTCGACCGACCCGTTCGGTCCGGGAGAGGGTTTGTTTACAAGAGAATTTTACGGCAACTGCTACAACGCGCTGAAAAACGACGGCGTGCTTGTAAATCAGCACGAAAGCCCGTTTTACGAAAACGACGCAAAGGCTATGTGCCGCGCACACGAGCGGATAAACTCGGTATTTCCGGTATGTGCCGTGTATCAGGCGCACATACCGACCTATGCAAGCGGGCACTGGCTGTTCGGCTTTGCGAGCAAGGGTCTGCACCCGATAAATGACCTTGACGAGGAATACTGGAACAATCTCGGCATAAAGACAAAGTACTACAACACCGAGCTTCACAAGGGCTGCTTTGCCCTGCCGAACTACGTTAAGGAAATGCTGAGCGGCGCGGTACAGTAATTATACAACAAGAGATACATCAGGAAAAGAGGCGGAATTTTTGGCTGTAACAAAGGAACTTAAAACTGCCTGCGGCAAGGCGGGCATTGCGCTTATAATGATTTTCGCATTCCGCGTATTCGGCGATATAGCGGTATATGCTGCGGCATCTCTGCTTGCGGACGCCGACCCGACCCTGAGATATTATGTGACCTCTATAATCTCGCTTATAGTGCTGTACGGCGGCTGTATCACAAGCACGGCGGCGGCGCTCGGAATAAAGCTGTCGGACATTTCCGCCCTGCTCGGGAAAACCGAGCGGCTCGGCAAGGCGGTATCATGGGTAGTCCCGACCTACGGCGCGGGTCAGCTTATAAACTTCATAGTGCTTTTCATATCCTACATTCTGCTTAAAAACACAAGCGCGGTACAGCAGACCTACTCTCCGATTACAAGCGGGGACAGTGCGCTTAGTCCTGCTACGGTGGTTTTCCTTGTGATTCAGCTCTCGGTATTCGCTCCGATATTTGAGGAAATATGGTTCCGCGGCGTTATACAGACCGCACTTAAAGACTACGGAAACGGCTTTGCAATACTGGTGTCCGCGCTTTGCTTCGGTATGGCGCACGGAAATCTGCACCAGTTCTGCTTTACCTTTGTAATAGGCATCGCGCTCGGCTATGTGCGCTATGCAACAAACAGCATAAAGCCTACCATGATTATACATTGTATATTAAACTCGATAGCGGCGGTTATCCTGCTTCTCATATCCTCCGAGCCTGTCAGATCGGCAATTGACAAGGCAAGTCACGGTATCGAGCCGGACGGGATTGAAAACACGATGATTACCGTGCTCGTAGTGTATACGCTGATTATAATTATTTTCATGCTGGTGGGTATCGTGTCGGCAATAAACAAGCTGAAAACAAACAGGCTGTACCGCCCCGTAAACAACTATACAGAAGCTACAAAGGGAGAAAAATTCGCGGCTCTTTGCAAAAATCCGCTGTTCATCATTGGCTTTGTGCTTTGCGCGGGCTATATAGCGGCGGCTATATTTATCAAAACAATAAATGTATGATTGCCGCTCGGCGGGGATTGGGGCGTCAGCCCCAATAAGGGTCGCAGGGGCGTCAGCCCCCGACTTTTCCCCCTTTCCCTGGGGAAAGGGGGTTAGGGAGTTTGGGGTTCAGACTCCGGAAGGGTAGGCTTTTATGCAGGAATACAACATCATAGACAAAATCAAAGAGCGCTACTCTCAGCAGGACTTTGATAAAATAAGCTCAAAGGAAGAGCTCATCCCCGCAGATTTGCGCCGCATAGCGCTTGAGCTGGGTATCGCTGCTTTCGGCCTTATCCTGCTCGAAATCGTTGTACGTCAGCTTTTATACGCCATTCTTATAGCGGCTGTACAGGGCGGACTTATCACCGACAGCGACCTTTATATGGCGGTCGTTTATATAGTCAGCGCGCTTATTTCCTATCTGCCGAAAATATTAGTTTTCGGGTTTCTGTACAAAAAATACAAGCCCCTTTGCAGGCTTAACGAAAAATACGAAAACAAGCTATACTACCCGCTTTTGTTTATCCCCGCAACCTTTGCCTTCGGTATGTGGGGCTCGCAGATTACAAGTCTGATAAATTATTTATTACAGCTTTTCTTCGGTGCGGGAGAGATACCGAATATACTCGAGCAAGCCGCGCCCGCAAGCTTTCTGACGGCAATTTTCGCGCTTGTAAACGCGTCGTTTATCGCTCCGCTTTGCGAGGAATTCATTTACAGACATCTGCTTTTAAAATCTCTGCGTCCGATGGGAGATACCACCGCGATAATACTCTGCTCGCTTATTTTCGGCCTTGCACACGGCAACTTCGACCAGTTTGCCTACAGCTTTTTAAGCGGCTTAGTTTTCGCGCTTGTCGCAGTACGATACAACTCGATTATCCCGACAATTATCCTGCATATAATGAACAACTTCTTCGTCACGGTGATAACCTACAGCACGCAGCTCACCTGTGACAACGAGCTGTGGAACGGCTTTGTAAGCGCGGTAGTTACTGTCGGAACGTATCTTGTCAATTTTTCCTACTACGCAGGACCGTTTGTCGCTCTGCTGATTGCGTTTACCGGTGCGGCACGGCTGAAGCCGGTCACCGGAGAGGATAAATACGAAAAGCTGAGGACGGTTTTCTGCCCCGTGCTTATAGCAGGACTGGCAGTTATGCTGAGTATGTTTTCATAATTTTATTATAACAGCGTAAAACTTGCAAAAACCACTTGCATTTTACGCTGTTTTTTGGTAAAATAAATTGGGCGTGTTCTATACCCCCGGATTTGTATATTTTGAGGGTTGCCTCATACAAATAAAGCAAATGTGAAAGGAAATAAGACATGAGCAAGTTAAACAAGAAAAATGTAGAGGATTTACAGGTTAAGGGCAGAAAGGTTCTTGTCCGCGTAGACTTCAACGTTCCTATGAAGGACGGCGTAATCACAAACGACAACAGAATCCAGGCTGCACTCCCCACAATCAATAAGCTGGTTGAAAACGGTGCAAAGATTGTTCTTTGTTCACACCTCGGCAAGCCGAAGAACGGTCCCGAGGACAAGTTCTCTCTCAAGGCAGCAGCTGAAAGACTCGCAGAGCTTGTAAATACAAAGGTCGTATTCGCTAAGGACGACACAGTAGTAGGCGAAAACGCTAAGAAGGCAGTAGCCGAGATGAACGACGGCGAAATCGTTGTTCTCGAAAACACACGTTTCCGCGGCGCAGAAGAGACCAAGAACGGTGACGAGTTCGCAAAGGAGCTTGCTGACCTGGTTGATGATGATGTATTCGTAATGGACGCTTTCGGCTCGGCACACAGAGCACACGCTTCTACAGCAGGCGTCACAAAGTACGTTAAGGAAACAGCAGTAGGCTACCTGATGAACAAGGAAATCGAGTTCTTAGGAAACGCAGTAGAAAACCCCGTTCGCCCGTTTGTTGCTATTCTCGGCGGCGCAAAGGTTGCAGACAAGCTGAACGTAATTTCCAACCTGCTTGAAAAGTGCGACACACTTATAATAGGCGGCGGTATGGCTTACACCTTCTTAAAGGCTAAGGGCTTTGAAGTAGGTACATCTCTCGTTGATGACGAAAAGATTGACTACTGCAAGGAAATGATTGAAAAGGCAGAAAAGCTCGGCAAGCAGCTTTTACTCCCTGTTGATACAACAATCGCAAAGGCGTTCCCTGACCCGATTGACGCAGAAATCGAAGTTAGCGTTGTTGACGCTGACAAGATACCCGCTGACATGATGGGTCTTGACATCGGCCCCAAGACAATGGAGCTTTTCGCAAACGCTGCAAAGTCCGCAAAGACCGTTGTATGGAACGGACCTATGGGCGTATTTGAAAACCCCGTACTCAAAAAGGGTACAGTTGCAGTTTGTGAGGCGCTTGCAGAGGCTGACGCTACAACAATCATCGGTGGCGGTGACTCCGCTACAGCGGCTATAAACCTCGGCTACGCAGACAAGATGAGCCACATCTCCACAGGCGGCGGCGCATCTCTTGAATACCTCGAGGGCAAGGTTCTCCCCGGTATTGCTTGCATTCAGGATAAGTAATTACAAAATTTCTGTAAGGGCGGAGCAATCCGCCCTTATATACGATTTAAAGAAAACAAAGGAGATATTTACAATGAACAAAGCAGTAAGAAAAGCAGTTATCGCAGGTAACTGGAAGATGAACAAGACAAGACCCGAGGCAAAGGCACTTCTTGAAGAGTTAAAGCCGATGGTAGCAGATGTAAAGGACGTTGAGGTTGTAGCCTGCGTACCCTTTACAAACCTTGAAACCGCACTTGCCGCTACAGCAGGCTCTAACATCAAGATAGGCGCTGAAAACTGCCACTTTGAAAAGAGCGGTGCTTTCACAGGCGAAATCTCCGCTGATATGCTGGCAGAGATGGGCGTAGAGTATGTAGTTCTCGGTCACAGCGAGCGCAGACAGTACTTTAACGAAACAGACGAAACCGTAAACAAGAGAACAAAGGCTGCTCTCGCGGCAGGCTTAAAGCCGATAGTATGCGTAGGCGAGCTTCTCTGGGAGAGAGAATGCAACATCACAGAGGAAGTTATCGCACGCCAGATTAAGCTTGATTTCTATGATGTTTCCGCAGAGGATTTAAAGAAGTGCATCATCGCTTATGAGCCTGTATGGGCTATCGGCACAGGCAAGACAGCTACGGCTGACCAGGCTGAAGAGGTTTGCGCGTTTATCCGTGCTACTCTCGCAAAGCTTTATGGTGCTGACGTTGCAGAAGCAATCACAATCCAGTACGGCGGCTCTATGAACGCAGGAAATGCTGCTGAGCTCGTTTCCAAGACAAATGTAGACGGCGGCCTTATCGGCGGCGCTTCACTCAAAGCGGCTGATTTTACAACTATTATCAAGGCGGCAGTAAACGGCTAAACCTAGAGTTTGTTCAATAATACCCCTCAAAAGGAAGGAAAATTAAAATGTCAAAACCTATTTTACTGGTAGTTATGGACGGTATCGGCTTTTCAAAGACGGGACTGGGCGACGCGGTTACGCTCGCAAACACCCCCACCCTTGATAAGCTGCTTGCAGAGTGTCCCAACACCCGCTTAAAGGCGCACGGCGACGCGGTAGGTCTGCCCTCGGATGACGATATGGGCAACTCCGAGGTAGGTCACAACGCGCTCGGCTGCGGTCAGATTTACTCACAGGGCGCAAAGCTCGTAAACGAGTCTATCGAGAGCGGAAAGATGTACAGCTCGTCCGCATGGCAGGAGCTGGTAGCTAACTGCAAGGAAAACGACAGCACCATGCACTTTATCGGACTTTTATCCGACGGTAACGTACACTCAAACATATCGCATCTGTTCAAGATGCTTGCAGAAGCTAAAAAAGAGGGCGTAAAGAAGGCGAGAGTTCACGTTCTGCTTGACGGCCGTGATGTTCCCGCTACTTCCGCTCCTATTTATATCGAGCAGCTTGAAAACTTCCTCGCAGAGCTGAACTATGACAGCTTTGACGGAAAGATTGCAAGCGGCGGCGGCCGTATGAAGGTCACAATGGATCGCTATCAGGCTGACTGGCCGATGGTAGAGCTCGGCTGGAAGACCCACGTCAAGGGCGAGGGCAGACAGTTCTCCTCTGCAATGGAGGCGGTAGAGACCTACCGCAAGGAGATTGACGGCGTAATCGACCAGGATCTGCCCGCATTCGTTATCGCGGAAAACGGCGAGCCTGTCGGCAAAATCGTGGACAAAGACAGCGTAATCCTGTTCAACTTCCGCGGCGACCGTGCAATCGAGATGTCTATGGCATTTGATGATGAGGAGTTCACCGCATTTGACAGAGGTGCAAAGCCCGATGTTTGCTTTGCGGGTATGCTCCAGTATGACGGAGACTTAAAGCTCCCTGCAAGATTCCTTGTAAATCCTCCCGAGATAACAAACACTCTTACAGAGGTGCTTGTTGCCGCAGGACTTAACGAATACGCAGTATCCGAGACACAGAAGTACGGTCATGTAACTTACTTCTGGAACGGCAACAAGAGCGATAAGTTCAGCGAGGAACTTGAGACCTATAAGGAGATCCCTTCGGACAATGTATCGTTTGATCAGCGTCCCTGGATGAAGGCGGCTGAAATAACAGATGATGTTATTGAAGCAATCAAGAGCAAGAAGTACGACTTTATCCGTTGTAACTTCCCCAACGGCGATATGGTAGGCCATACCGGAAGCCTTGATTCGACAATAATAGGTGTTGAGGCGGTTGATTTAGGTCTTTCAAGACTTATCAAGGTATGCGACGAGTACGGCGTAACAATGCTTGTTACCGCCGACCACGGAAACGCGGACGAGATGCTCGAAAAGAACAAGAAGGGCGATGTTCAGGTAAGAACTGCACATTCGCTCAACCCCGTTCCTTTCATCATCTACGACAAGGACGTAAAGTACACCATCAAGGATGGCAAGTACGGTCTTGCAAACGTTGCTCCCACGGTAGTAAAGATGCTCGGTCTTGAAGCACCCGACTGCTGGGAAGAAAGCATGATATAATTTATCGTGAACAGAATTTACTGCCGCAGGCTTACGCTTGCGGCGGTTTTTCGTCTTATCCATAATTTTAAAGCGCCGCAGGATTAAACCCGCGGCGCTTTAATGCGTTATTAAACCTTTTCTCCCTTAAATCTTCCTATCAGCTTTCCGTTTTTATCAATGCTGATTTCAAATCTCAGCGTGCACTCGTCATAATGCGTGCTGTCCCCCGCCGCGATAACCTCGTAGAAGAACGCGAGCGCGCCGCCGTCCTCCATGCGCCTTACCGCACACTTGCAAAAGCCGCTGTCTATCGCCTGCTTTATATAAGGAATGTCACGGTCAAAGCTGCAGAAGTTGTCGGCAAGCACGGGGATATTTACATCTCCGTCATCACAGCTGTTTGCTCTGAGCATCTGTTCAAGCGGAGATACCTTCTTGTGCGAAAACTCGGCAAACGGCGCTTTTTTCGCTATCTCGCCCTTTCTGGCGGGATTTCCGTTTACCCTCCAGCACGGACGGACAACAACAGCTGTCTCGCCGATATGAAAATCGTTGTTAAGATGCTCACTCTGCGCCGAATAGAAGCGGAGCGTATCGCGGTCTATAACGACCTCCTTCGCGTTGTCGCGGGTAATGCCCGCAAGCTCCAGCATGGATAAAAACTCGCCCGCTTTTTCCATGTACTTTTCATCAGTCCAGATTTCATAATTCTGGAAGTTTCTGCGCCAGTAGGTCTTTATTGGCAAATCGCCGATAAGCGACTGTATACGCATCTCCCAGTCGAATAATATGCCGCTCTTGCCTCTTACCTTGTTTTCCTTTACCGCATACAATGGCTCGAGCAGCTGTGAAAAGCTTTCGATATTGTCGGCGATAACCTGCGCCATCTGGCGGCGGGTGTCGGTGGTCTTTTTCTTCTCCGACTCAGCTTCTATTTTTTCGTCCTTGTAGTTGTCAAAATCATCTGTATTTTCGCTGTCGAACATTGAAAATACCTCGCTAGGACTTGTGATAACCGGCTCCGGCTTTTCCTCCGGCTCGGCGAGTAAATCTCCGAAAAGCTCTTCGACCGACACGCTGCGGTCGTCCTCGATCTGCGCTTGCTGTGCGCTGTTATCCGATGTGTCAGGCAAATCGAAAAAGTCCATCGTGCGCGGACGGGCGTCTGCACTTTCGGTATTATTAACCGGTTTCTCTGTATCGGCAAGAAGCGCGGCGAACTCGTCGGGGATTTCGTTTATTTTGCTTTGGATTACGGCAGTCTGTTCAGGAATTTTTTCTTCTGCGGCAGGCTCGGTCTGTTCTTCCTCAGCGACAGGCTCTGCTGTGGGAATAGGCTCGGTGACAGGCTCGGTCTGTTCCTCTGCTTCTACAGCTTCGGCGGGTGCTTCGGCTTTGGTAATTTCTTCTGAAACAGCTTCATAAGCCGTCTGCTCCTGCTGAGGTGTTTGCTCCTCTGTGATAGGCTTAGGCTGTTCTTCCTCAGCGACAGGCTCTGCGGAAGAGACAGGCTCGGTCTGTTCCTCTGCTTCTACAGCTTCGGCGGGTGCTTCGGCTTTGGTAATTTCTTCTGTAACAGCTTCATAAGCCGCCTGCTCCTGCTGAGGTGTTTGCTCCTCTGTGATAGGCTTAGTCTGTTCTCCCTCAGCGACCGGCTCTGCGGTGGGGACAGGCACGGTCTTTACATTCGCACTTACGCGGCTCGCTCTACGGTTGCGCTCCTCCTCGTATGATTTTTCAACCTCATTGAAATGGCTGAACACGTCCTCAAAGCTGACGTCCTCCTGCTCGGTAAAGGTAAAGCTGACAGGCTTATACTGCTTTTGCTCACGCCTTACCGGCTTCTCGGCGCTGTCGGAATTTTCTGTGTTTTCGGTGTCCGGCGCATTTTCGGCATTATCAGTATCGGCAGTCTCTACAGCTTCTTGTGAAGCTCCGTCATTATCCGGCTCGGAATTTTCCTGTACAGGCTTTTCCGGCTCGGGCTTCTCGGCTTCCTGCCTTGACTGTGCAATTTTTTCGGATATAACGGCGGTCTGCCTTTCTTCGGTTATCTTCGAGCGCACAAGCTCGCCGTGCTTATATTCATCGGCCGATTTCCACTCGTCCTCGCTTACCTTCTTTTTCAGCGGGATTTCGCTCTGCTCCAGCTTACGCTTTGCATACACCGCCGCGCCTACAGCGGCAGCGGCAGACGCCGCAATGACAAATGCTTTTCCGAGTTTCATGATTACCGTCCTTCTTTCGCATTATTTTTCATTATTTCACCAATCGTTTATTCTACGCTTTTCAGCGCCTCTACCATATCAACCTTTTTGAGGTGCCTGTGCATTACGAGCGTTACGATAAGCGCAAACACAAGCGTAATAACAACCGAGATTATATAACTCGTCGGGTGTACATCCCTGCCGAACATAACCATATCAATCTCTGCTGTTCTTACAACAAAGTCAACCAGAAATCTGCCGAACAGCAGTCCGGTGACCGTTCCGAGCAGCGTCAGTATGATAGTTTCGCGGAAAACATACATCGACACCTCTTTATCGTAAAAGCCGAGAACCTTGAGCGTTGCGATTTCTCTGATACGCTCGTTGATATTTATGTTGGTGAGGTTGTAAAGCACGATAAACGCAAGCACACCCGCGCTTACAATAAGCACGATTACAACCATAGTAAGGGATTTCAGCATATTAGCAAACGTACCCTCGACCGATGTCTTGAAGCTGACTCCCATTATTCCGTCAACACCCATCAGCTTTTCGGAGATTTCGTCCCTGAGCGCCTCATCCACCTCGTCCCCGTCGGGAGAGTTGAAGAAAATGCTGTTGTACGGTATGCTGTAGCCGGTTATCTGCTTATAATAATTTTCGTTTATATAGATATAGTGGTGCGCATAGTTTTCGCATATCTCGCTTACCTTTGCCTGCACCTTTTCGGTATCGGACAGCACAAGCGTGATGGTATCGCCGCGCTTTACATTGCCGAGCAGAGTGGCAAGCTTTTCGTTGATTATTACTCCGTCATCTCCGACTGTATAATGCTCGCCGTTTAATCTGTCCTTTACGGTCACGAATTTTGCAATATCGCTGTCCTCATTGCCCGCGAATATGTACGCTTCGGTGCTGTTTGAGCCTGCCTCTGCGGTTATCTGCTTCTGATAGATGTATCCCGCCTCATAGCCGTAGCTGTCGAGTATATCAAATGCGTCCGCAAGCTCCTTTTCCTCTATGCTGTCGCTGTACGCCGCTATGCCGGTATAATTGCTTATCTCGTCAAACTGCTTGTATAGAATATCGTTTACGCTGTCATACACGCCAAAGCCGGTCAGCACAAGCGCGGTACAGCCCGCTATGCCGATTACTGTCATAAGCATACGGCGCTTGTAGCGGAAAATGTTACGCAGGGTCACCTTGTGGCTGAAGGTCAGGTGCTTCCAGATAAAGCCGACGCGCTCAAGCAGGATTTTCTTGCCGCTCTTGGGCGCTTTCGGCCGCATAAGCTCTGCGGGCTGCTCGTGCAGGATTGCCTTGCAGGAAAAATATACCGTAAGTCCGACCAGCACCACCGACGCCGCAATCGTTGCGCAGATAAGCACAGGGTCGTACGGCAGTATGCAGTCAGGTATCTTGTACATCATCGAGTACGCCATTATGATAATCGCGGGGAATATTTTCAGTCCGACAAGCGTGCCGAACAATGCACCGAGTATAGCCGCAGTCAGCGCATAAAGCATATATTTTAAGATTATCGAGCCGCTGCCGTAGCCGAGCGCCTTTAGCGTACCTATCTGCGTGCGCTGTTCCTCGACCATTCTTGTCATGGTGGTAAGGCAGACAAGCGCCGCCACCATTACAAAGAATACTGGGAAAACAAGCGCGATATTCTTCATACGCTCCGCATTCTGACCGTACTCGGTATAGCCGGGATTGTCATCACGGTCAAAGACATACCACACCGGCTTTTCAAGGTCATTTATCTCTGCCTTTGCGTCATCTATTTCTTTCTGCCCGTCGGCGAGCTTTTCCTCTGCCTCCGCCTTTGAGTCACGGAGCTCCTTCACACCGTCGTTGTACTCCGCCAGACCCTTTTCATAATCGGCGTAGTTCTTTTCGTATTCGGCAACGCCATCGTTGTACTGCTTCAGTCCGTCCTCGTACTTTTGCAGTCCGTCCTCATACTTTTTCAGTCCGTCCTCATACTGTGCGTAGCCGTCATTGTACTGTGCATATCCCGTTTCAAGCTGTTTTACGCCGTCCTCGTATTTTGCATAACCGGCACTATACTGCTCAAGTCCTCTGCTGTACTCAGCATAGCCGCTGTTGTACTTTTCAAGTCCCTCGCTGTACTGCTTGCAGCCCGCATTGTACTGTGCGAGTCCCTGCTCGTACTGCACCCTTGCAGTGTCAATCTGCGACTGCGAAGCGTCTAGCTGTGCCTTTGTCGCGGCGGCGGTCTGCTCGTCGATAAGCCCCGCTGCTATTCCCTGAGCAAGCTGTGTGCGCGCCGCGTCAAGCTCCGACTGATTTTTGTCAAGCTCCGCCTTTGCGCTGTCAAGCTGTGCCTTTGTAGAATCAAGCAGCTGTTTATTTTCATCAAGCTCCGCCTTTGCCGAGGCGAGGGTCTTTTCGCTGTCATCAAGCTTTTTCTTGCTGTTATCAAGCTGTAGTTTTGTATCCTCTAACAGCTTTTTGTTATCATCAAGCTGTTTTTTGCTGTCCGCAAGCTGTACCGCCGTATCATCGAGCAGCTTTTTGCTGTCCGCTAGCTGTATCTCGCTGTCGTCAAGCTGTGCCTTTGCATCATCGAGTTCATTTTTGCCGTCGGCAAGCTGTACCTTTGCATCGTCAAGCTGTGCCTTTGCGTCCTCAAGCTCCTTTTCGCCGTCGGCTATCTTGTCATAAGCCTCCTGCTTTTTATCGGCGAGCTCCTTTTCCGCGTCGGCTATCTTGTCATTTGCCTCTCTTAATATATCGTCAAAGCGCTCTGTTTCGCGCGTGTCCGCCACGCTCTCTAAAAGCTCCTTTATCTCGTCGCTCTTGTCTATAAAATCATCTGCGTAACAGTTGTAGTCAAAAAGCTCGTCTGCGGTAATAAACACCTGTGTGTAATATTCGGTCTTGAAGTTCTCAGCCGGAACATACGCCAGCATTGACACCGAGCCTGTTCCTATAGTCGTGTTTCCGCGCTGTGTATCGGAAATAAACATCGATGTGTTGAATTTTCCAACAATGGTATATTCAGTCACCGAGAGGGTATCGTTTATATCCGTATCCGAGTCGCCGGTAAGCGTGATTTTATCTCCTATGCCATAGCCGGATACCATTTTTCCGCCATCAATAACGCACTCGTTTTCGTTTTCGGGAAGGCGTCCCTCGATAATCTGCAGGTTGTTGCACTCGTTGTTTTCGCCGAGCTTGTCCAGCGAATAAACACGGGCAACCTTATCTCCGCCGTCTGTATGTATAAACGCGTCGGTAAAATAGCCGGGATATACGTTAAGTCCGTCTATATCGTCAAGCGCCTTTATATCGTTTTCGTCAAAGCCGTAGGTCGATACTACGCGGTAGTTCATCAGATTGCTTTTGTCATAATAGCTGTCGGAGCTTAATCTCATGTCGGGAGCGCTCGAAAGCAGACCCGCAAAAAAGCCGGTGCCGATAGCTATTATGCCGAAAATGGAAAAGAACCTGCTCTTGGTCTTTTTTATCTCGGAGAATGCGTTTTTCAGCATTGCATTTTTCATAACTGTGCTGTCCTTTCCCGATTACCACTCGATGTTTTCAACGGGAGTAGGATTTTCATTCACCGTTATTTCGCGCACCTTACTGCTTTTCATGTGTATAACGCGATCTGCCATAGGGCAGATAGCTGTGTTGTGGGTGACGAGTATTACCGTCATCTTTTCCTCGCGGCAGGTGTCCTGCAAAAGCTTCAATATCATTTTGCCGGTGTTGTAGTCAAGCGCGCCGGTCGGCTCGTCACAAAGCAACAGCTTCGGCTTTTTGGCAAGCGCCCTCGCTATCGCCACTCTCTGCTGCTCGCCGCCCGACAGCTGTGCGGGAAAGTTGTTTATTCTGTCCGAAAGGCCTACCTTATCGAGTATCTCCTCTGCGGGGATAAAGTCCTTTGCGCTCTGAGTAGAAAGCTCGACATTCTCCTTTGCGGTGAGGTTAGGGATAAGGTTGTAGAACTGGAATATAAAGCCTATGTCAAAGCGTCTGTAGGAGATAAGCTTCTTTCTGCTGAAATCGCTTATCTTTCTGTTATCTACATAAAACTCGCCCGAGGTTGCCGTGTCCATGCCGCCAAGTATATTAAGCACGGTGGTCTTGCCCGAGCCGGACGGCCCTACGATAATCGCAAACTCGCCCTTTTCTATCTCAAAATTCACCTCATCATTCGCGTTTATCACGACATCGCCCATGTGGTACTGTTTTGTAATATCCTTTAATGTTACAAAGCCCATAGTTTTGTTCCTTTCGGTGTTCCGTCATTATCTCTTGTCTTATTTCTATATAAATCTATATAAAATAAGTATAGCATTTTTCTTATTGTATTGCAAGATTTTTAACTGTATTTGAACAAAAAAATCGCGCATAATAGAGAGTAAACACCCTGCGACCGTATTGCGCGGCACGGGGCAAATCAACGGGTGATTTTATGGAACATATCTCCTGCCGCCCGCACGGGCTTACGGCATTTTTTTCACTTACTAAATATTTCTGGGCGCTGTTTATCCCGCTATTTAGGACGGTGCTGGCGCTCGGCTTTGACCTTGAAAACGCGTTCAGAGGCTTTGAGGCGGACATTGCGGTGATTTTAATGCTGATACTGAACTCGCTGTCGCGGTGGCTGCTTTGCAAAATCACCGTCAGCAAAAGCGGCGTGGAGCTTGTGCGCGGTGTTCTGCTCAAAAAGAAAATCTCGCTTAGCTTCGATGAAATATGCTGTCTTAAAATATGGCAAAATCCGTTTACCTCACTGTTTAAGTGCTACGCCCTGCGGGTATACACCGAGTGCGATAGCCGACCCGCCGTAAAGCTGTACTGCAAGACGCAGACTGCGGATTTACTGAGCAAAGCTGCGGCAAGCGGCGCGGCTGAGCTTCAGGACAGGTGCAGACTGAAAAAGGCTCTGCTGTACGCGGTGATAAACTCGGGGAGCGCAGGCGGACTTTTGTTTTTATCTGCGGCTCTCTCCGCTGTCGGAGTGGCGGTGGGAAAAGGAATAAGCAGCATCGCGGTGGAGAATATCGGCTACATCTACGAAATACTGCAAAGCGTGCCGCGAATGCTGGTTGCGGGCGGTATCACGGCGTTTGTCGGGTGGCTGACATCATTTTTGATGAACACGCTCTCGGTGCTTTTTCAGCGGGTTTATAAGGGTGAAAATCACCTTTGCGTTATGCGCGGCACGGTCAAAAGGATAATCAGCAGGACGGACGCAAGACCCGACTGCCTTATTCTGTCAAAGAGCATATTTCTGCGGAAAAAAGCCTCGCTTTTTATGTACCGGCGCGGCTTCGGCGAGGGGAAGTACGACAGCAATATTCTGCTTGTGCTGTGCGGCCGCGATGAAATAAACAGCACGATAAAAAGCCTTGTCGGGGATATACAATGCACCGGCGAGATAATAAGACCCGCAAAGTCTGCCGCCGTGCGGTTTGTCACCGTGCCGCTGATATTCTTCGGTGTTGCCTGCTTTACGGCAGGGCTTGGACTGTCCTGCGGGATTTTCGGCGGTTTGTGGTTTTTCGCGCTCCTTCTCCCCCTGCCCTTTTTATGGCGGATAATCTGCGGAGCGTATGAGTGGTACTGCTCGTTTTTCGCGGACTGCAAAGAAAAAATAACGATGGGGTATGTGCGGCGGTCTAAAAAGCGAACGGCGGTGTTTTATAAGGACAGGTGCGGCAAAATATCCCTTACGCAAAATCCGTTTCAGCACCGCAGAAATACCGCAAATATGCGGTTTTATATAAACGCCGCAAGGCGGGAGAGGACAGTCATGCGGCACATCGACCTTGAAAAATGCACTGATTTTGCCGAAGCCTGCCGATAATGTGCGAAATTGCTTGACAAAGCGCAATGTATATGCTACAATACAGAATAGAAAAATCCCTTATCAAGAGCGGTTTACAGCTTTTGCATACTTCGCCCGTAGGCGGTCTTGATTATGCAGAACAGGAGTCAGGCTCCGTAAACCCAGCAACCGTTTCGATTTTGCGGAAAATGGTGCTAATTCCTACGGGACTCAGGGTTATCCCCGAGCCGCCGAAAGATAAGGAGCAGGCAGTTTGCTCGGCTCCTTATGGGGCTTTTTTTATTGCAGTTTTTTTAAGCTTAATTTGTTTTATTTTAAGGCAATACCGCACAAAGATTGCGTGCGGATTGCGCCGACAGATTTTTCGTCAGATTGTATAGAAATTTTGCAGGCATACTGG
>CAMEKZ010000017.1 GCA_945921635.1 uncultured Clostridia bacterium | reverse complement strand
TTTCGCCCGAGGCAACGTTCGTCAATGCTCTGAACGTTGATTTGATTTTCCAGATTGCCGCTATCGGCATAGTAGTAGCTGTGCTTAATCAGCTTTTACAGCGCTCGGGCAGAGAAGAGCAGGCCATGATGACAACTATCGCGGGACTTGTAGTGGTGCTTATGATGATAGTAACAGAAATAAGCACGCTGTTTGATACGATAAAAAGCGTATTTAATCTGTAGCTCAGATGTACGAAAAGTAAAGGAATACTATGAATATATTGGCTTTTATCGGTGCGGGGCTAATAGGCGCGGTGCTGTCGGTCGTGATAAAGCAGTACAAGCCGGAGTTCAGCATTTACATTTCTCTGATTACCGGAATGCTGATGCTGGGAGCTGCCGTGCTTGCAATTTCTCCCGCAATATCAACCCTGCTTGAGCTTGTAAATATATCGGGCGTCAAGTCGCAGTACGGAGAAATACTGGTAAAGGCGCTCGCCGTGTGCTATATCACACAGCTTGCAAGCGACAGCTGTGCCGATGCAGGAGAAAAATCCATCGGCTCAAAAATAGAGTTTGCCGGAAAGTGCGCTATTGTGCTGATTTCTCTGCCATTATTTAATGAGCTTACGGAAATAGTAAAAGGATTTATGTCATAATTAAGGATAGAAAAATGCAGAAGCTGTTAAAATTATGTGCCGTATCTTTGGCTGTGCTGATAATAAGTGCATTAACCGCTATAAATGCTGCTGCCGAGGAGCTTCCCGATTTAGGACTTGACGAGTACGACCTTTCGCTTCCTGACAGTATAACGCAGGAGCTTGACAAAAACGGAATCACACCCGAGAAAATCGACAGCGAGTCGCTGAGTATTGAAAGCATTCTGTCATACATAATTAACCTGATAACTGAAAATCTGAAAAAGCCGGTTGCACTTTTGCTTTCGCTTTTCGGGATAATTCTGCTATGCAGTATATCAAACGTGTTCGCTTCAACAAGCGGCGGCGGTGCGAAAAATGTTTTTGCTGTCTGCTCGGTGCTTGCGGGTGCGGCTATGATGACAGCCGCGGTATCCGATGCTGTCTGCTCGGCTCAGCAGACGCTTGAAACCGGAAGCGTATTCATATCAAGCTTTATCCCTGCATTTGCCGGTATAGTTGCAATGTCGGGGCGAGTATCCTCCGCGGCTGTCTTTAACAGCATAGTTATGGGAGGCGCGCAGATTTATATGCAGCTCGCCGCAAATGTGCTTATGCCGATAACCACAGCCATTATGGGCATTACGCTTGCAGGCTCGGTAAATACCGATTTAAAGCTGGAGGCACTTTCTTCTGCGGCTAAGAAAATAATAATATGGGTGCTTGGCCTTATTATGACTGTATTTGTCGCTTTGCTGGGAATACAGAGCTTTATCACGGTTCCCGCCGATACGGTAGGACTAAAGGCTGCAAGGTTTACCGTTGCAAACGGTGTGCCTTTTGTAGGCTCCGCAATATCCGACGCACTGTCGGTTATGCAGGGCGGTATTCATATAATCAGAGGAAATTTCGGCACGTTCGGTATAATTGCAGGAGCGGTGCTTATTTTTCCGTCGATTATTTCAGCAGTCTGCTATAAATTTGTACTTACGCTTGGCGGCGCGATAAGCGATTTGTTTGGCTTGTCGTCCTTGTCCGCGCTTATCAGAAGCGCAGAGGGTGTTATGTCGATAGTGGTCGCTATGCTTGCCTGTTTTTTGCTTATGACAATTATATCAATTTCACTTATGATTTATATAGCGGGAGGTGCATTATGACGGATTTTAAACAAGCTGTGCTTACAATATGTATGACGGCCATTGTAACCGGACTGTTTAAAATGCTTGTCCCCGATAATAAATTTAAGCCACAGCTATCCTTTCTTGTTGCCTGCCTGTTTTCAATTTGTGTTGTTACTGCAGTTTCAAATGCAAATATATCCTTTGACAACGCGGCGATGCAAAGTAGCTCGGTTGTGGATTTCAGCGACAAGCTGTCCGAAAACGCCCGCGTTGCGGCGGCAAAGGGCGTAAGGGAAAAGACGGAGCAGTTGCTATCGGACAATGGGATAAATTGCTCAAAAATATATGTTATTGCACATATCAGCGGCGCTTTTTGCATATCTATTAGTGAAATTGAGCTTGTATTCGATAAGGATACTCCAATGAGTACTGTCGAAAGTGCGGTGGAGCTTGTAAAGTCGGAGGTGGGAGAAGAAATAACGGTAAGATACAATCAGACCAAGACTTAGTAAAAAGAAAGACAGAAAAGATGAAAGAAATTCTTAAATCCGATAAACTGCTTAAATTTGCTTTTTTCGCGGGACTTGCGGCAATTGTCCTGATATTTTTATCAAGTATGCTGTCAGATACCGGTAAGGATAATGCAAAGGGCACAGCCGATACCGAGCTTGAAAGCAAGGTGGCTGATATGCTTTTGTCGATGGACGGTATTGACAGCGACTCTCCGCCAAAGGTCATGGTAAAGCTTGATAAAGACGGACTCACCGTCCTCGGTGTGACTGTGGTATCAGACAAGGCGGGCAGTCCGATGATGAAAGAAAAAATGCTTGAAGCGGTTTCAAAAGCCCTTGATGTTTTACCGTCAAGGATTTGTATTACTACATAAGTGAGGTATTTGTATGAAAAAACTGAGAATAAATATGATTATAAGAAAAAAGCACCTGATTATTGCCGGCCTTGCGCTGGTGCTGGCTGTCGGTTTATACGCAAATTTTGCTATAGGTAATCAGGTGAAGTCTGCAAGCAAAACAACCGATAACTACGGTGATACAAAGTTTGTATCAGCCGACCTGACCGCATCTGACGCGCAAAAAACTGACATTGTTACCGATACCGAGGCAAAGGAAGCAACAGCTGCAAGCACCGATGAATATTTTGCACAGGCGCGCATAGACAAGAAAAACAGTAGAGCGGAGGCTACAGAGGTACTTCAGAGTATGTACTCGGGCGGTGACCTTACAAAGGATGAGATGGCTGTTGTGGCTCAGGATGCCGTACAGATGACAGATCTTATGGAGGCGGAGACCAAGATTGAAACAATGCTCAAGGCTCAGGGCTTTGAAGATGTGCTTTGCTATTTAAGCGGTAAAAGTGCTAACATTATAGTAAAGACCGACGGACTTGACACAGCACAGGCGGCTCAAATAAAAAATGCACTTTTATCCGAGGTCGATGTAGCAGGAGAAAACATTACTATAGTTGAGGTTAACTAACTTCTTTATCAAAAAAATCAACTCGCTTAATGGCTTTCTTTAAGCGGGTTGATTTTTTTTAATTTTAAAATGTGCTTGTAAAAAACAGACAGAACGCAGAAAGGATTATCAGAAAACCGAAATTAAACGCCGTGAATTTTCCGATATACGCCGCTGTTTTTTGTGGGTAGTATGCGTTATACTGCCTTAACGTAATCAGGCTTGCGAGCGACGCTATAAGCGTACCAACGCCGCCTATATTAACGCCTAGCAGCAGACTGTGATAGTCCCCGGTAAACTGAGATAGCAAAATTGCTGACGGTACATTGCTTATCACCTGACAGGAGAGTATGCTGAAAATAAGTGTATTCTGTTTGAGAAGATAGGAGAAACCCTCGCGTACTGCGTCAATCCTTGCCATGTTGCCTGCAAAAATAAAGAAGCATACAAAGGTTAGAAGTAGGCCGTAGTCTACCATTTTAAGCGCTTTTCTGTCGGCTATCAGCAGTGCGGCAGGTATAACTACAAGCCCGATATAGTATGGGATTATCCTGAATACTATAATAAGCGAAAACGCAAACAAAATCAGATAAATAACAGCCCGCGGTATATTAAGCTTCACTTTGTCGTCAGAAAAGGTCATCGGTTCGGCTTTTACAAATATAAAGCAACAAGCGGTGATAAGAGCGATAGAAAGCAAAAACGGCGGAAGCATTATCATTGTAAATTCATCAATCGGGATATTGAATTTTGAATACAGATACAGATTCTGAGGATTGCCGAATGGGGTCAGCATACCGCCGAGATTTGCAGCTATATTCTGCATTATAAAGGTAAATGCCATGTATTTTTCTTTTCCGGTAGTATGAAGTACGAAATATCCCAGAGGCAGAAATGTGAGCAGTGCCATATCATTCGCTATCAGCATTGAGCCGATAAATGTCACCCACACCAGAACGATAACGCACATACGCGCATTTTTAAATGACTTTACTATCCTGCACGCAAGTATGTAAAAGAAATTTATGTTTTTCAGCGCGCATACAACCGCAAGTACACAGAAAAGACAGGTCAGCGTTTTAAAATCAAAGTAGCCAATATATCGATCATCCGGCGGAATTAAAAAAGAAGTAATTACAGCCGCCAGAAAAGCTATAATCAGGACAGTATTCCGTCTTGTAATTTTTATGAACTTTTCCATTTATATCTCCCGCACAAAACCCTCCTGCGGTAATCGCAGAAGGGTTTGTCTTGTATTAAATCAGTATACCGTCACGATGGATTATACAATATCATCATCATTGAACGGGTCGCCGCACTCAGGGCAGAACTTAGGAGGATGCTCGGGGTCTGCAGGAGTCCAGCCGCACTTATCGCACTTATACTTCTTCGGTGCCGCAGGCTTTGACTTACCGCAGTTAGGGCAGAACTTGCCTGTGTTCTTAGCTCCGCACTCACATACCCATTCAGCAGGTACGGGAGCAGCCGGTGCAGCGCCCTCTTTGCTCTTGCCGCAGTTAGCGCAGAATTTGCCGGTGTTTGACGCGCCGCATTCGCAGGTCCACGCCTCAGGCTTTTTAGCACCGCAGGACGAGCAGAACGCACCGGTATTGGTTGCGCCGCAAGCACACTTCCAACCGTTTGCCGCGGGATTTGGAGTTGCGGGAGTTACCTGCTGAGGAGCAGCGGGCATACTGCCGAGTACATTGTTTCCGGCGTTCATAGCCATGTTCATACCCATAAAGCCCATCATAGCGCCGTTTTCATTTGAGCCGGCGGCCTCGATGCCTCTTGCAATGCTGCCGGTCATAACAGCTCTCTGTACATCGGCACCAAGCATAGTATCAGCTTTAAGACGGTCTTTGAGAAGTTCCTTGGTTTCATCGGAAATAGTGATAGGACCAAGTCCGATGTATGTCAACATAAAGCCTCTGTCAGCCCAGTTGGTCTGTGTAGCAGTCTTAGCCTTGTTTGTAAGGTTTGTCAGCTGGCTTGTAATCTGGTTGTAGCTGTAGCCTTCAGTTGACAGCATATTGAGCGATTCCATAAGAGCCTGCATAAATTCGTTCTTGTACTGCTCATTTTTGAACAGCTCCTTTACGAGAAGCTTAGGAGTATTTACGCCCTTGCTTACTACCTCGCTGTAGAATTTAACAGCGTTTTCGGCGTCGGGAATCTGAATTTCAAATGTACCATAGAAACGTAAATCAACCGTGGTATTGTATCTGGGGTCGGGATAGGGAACAGGTGTTCCTGTGCCGAACGGGATACCGGGGAGCTTTTGCAGGTTTATGTAAATAACCCTCTGCTCAACCGACGGTGTACCGCCGAATGTAAAACGTGAAATTAAATCCTTTGCAGAATCCTTGATTTGTCCCGCAAAAATAGAAGGTGCTGTCGAGTTGTCGAGAATATAGCGTCCCGGCTCGGTAACAACATTTGTGATTTTGCCGTTGTCGAGCGTCAGCATACAGGTGTTTTCTTCAACCATGATAGCTGAGCCGTTGCTGATAACATTATCAGAACCCTTGGTGTTGCTCGAACGGTTTGAGCCGTCGTGCATCTTTTCGCCGTTTACGACAACGGTATCATTGCCGATAGCCGGACAGTGAATAGCTTCCTTCCAGGTATCGCCGAGAGTACCGGAAAGAGCGCCTACAGCTGCTTTAATAAGTCCCATAAAATGATTTCCTTTCAAAGTTAGTTTTTAATTTATTTTATTAAATTAAAATCGGTTACCTGCCATACACGGTCGGCAATCTCGGTAAAACCGCCGCCGCAGTACGGACAAACTTTTTCTTTTGCGGCAACATTTATCGGTGCGCCGCAGTTGGGGCAGTTGCTGGAATACACGATGCTTGTGGTTTCTTCATGTTCACTCTGATTATATGTGAGCAAAACACGATATACAGCCTGAACAAGCGAATTATTAAGACCCTGCATCGGATTTCCGTCTTTCTTGCGTGTAAATTCGTACTGTAATGATATTTCAAAGGTGGCTACAGCCTCGCCCTGCTTATTCATATACGATGAAATACCGCTCTTATGTATCTTGATATTATTGTAGATTTCATCCTCGTTTTTACTGTTGAGGTCGTCTATTATATTCTGCACCTTGCTTATAAGAGCGTGTGAACAGCTGGTGAGGCCGGAGGCACTTTTGTCCTCAATGGCATTTAGCGCCGAAACCAATGTATTTCTTGCAAGCGTATCCATACCGTTATAGCCGACCTGCGGAAAATCGCGCTCGATTTTCGGGGCATAGACAGCGGAAAGCGAGGTAATCGGTTTTGGTGTAAACATTTCCTGCTTCAGACCGTCACTGATAAGGTTCGCTGTCTGTGTAGGTGTCATATTAAGGGTGGATTTGGTAAAATGTCTGACTTTGCTAACAATAATCAGTACTATTATAGTAATCATGCCAATGGGCATTAACACGCTGGCTAAAGTAATGATTACAGGAATTGCCGAAGAGTTAATTGAAATCACTCCGTTCAATAATATAATTTATCGCTGAATATCAGTATTTTTCTCAGACACCTTTTATGCCTTCGTCAACAGTATCGTTTCTGATTGTGGTGAAGTCGGTGAGTACCCACGAATACTGACCGGTTGTAACTACCGAGCCGCAGTATTCACATACACCGGACGAGGTGATTTCCATAGGTGCACCGCAGTTGGGGCAGTTGTGTCCGTTTGCCGCAGAGGTTTCTTCCTTGGTCTTTGTTCCGACGGAGCGGACAAACTTCATCTTGTATCTCATATCCCAGCGTGTGGTCTTATCACCGCGGATAATCTTGCCTGTTTTTTCATCTACCTGATAATCAATCATTCGTGCGTTAAGATAGCAGGTGAGATATTCAAACTGCGCGTCCTTGGCATAAGAGGTGAGATATGCCGTGTTTATCGCCATGCTTTCATAATGATAAACTACGCCCTGGTCTATTTTGCTCTGTACCTGACGGCAGGTTGTATTATAGAGATTCTCATGCATGACAGCACGAACCGGTGTCATATCGCGGTTGCACCATGCTGTCTGAATGTCTATATAAACCTGTTTTGTAAATGTCACAAAATCAAATGCCGAGAAGTTCGGGTCATTTTGCTTTATAATCTGCTCAATTTGTGCTGTTCTGTCAGGCAGGATTACATTTGCGCCCTGTGGGGACGGAACATAACCGCCGCGCGAGGTATTGCCGCTTGACTTGCTTTTGCCAATTATTGAAACAGCAATAACAATCACTACGACAACAACTCCGATTACAAAGCCTATACCTCCGCCGCTTCCG
Organism: uncultured Clostridia bacterium; assembly: GCA_945921635.1. Taxonomy (GTDB): domain Bacteria; phylum Bacillota; class Clostridia; order Oscillospirales; family Ruminococcaceae; genus Ruminiclostridium_E. Next base: position 15,264 of record CAMEKZ010000017.1, on the reverse strand, counting down.
TCACTGTCGCTGTCACTGCTGTAATAATATGTATTTCCGCCGTAATCATTACCGCCGAAGTCAAAGTCAAAGCCGCCACCGCCGCCTCCGCCGAAATCATAATCGTTTCCGTCAAAGGCAAGTGCTGTACAGCACAGCATAGCTGCTGTAAGTAATAGTGCAATAACAACAGAAAAAATCTTTTTCATAATACTCCCCTGATAATTTAGCAGTTTATCATAACATTGCAAGTTTATTATACAATATTTCGGTTAAAATGTCAATAAATTTTAGACCGTTGAATAAACATTCAGCGGTCTTTACACAAATATTACGTTTTCTTGAACTGGCTGTTATAAAGCTCGGCGTAAAATCCGCCCTTTGCAAGGAGTTCCTCGTGGTTTCCTATCTCTACGATTTTTCCCTTATCCATTACAAGAATGCTGTCTGCGCCCTTGATTGTGGAGAGTCGGTGAGCTACTATAAAGCTTGTTTTTCCCTTTGTCATAGCCGCAAAGGCTTTCTGAATTTTAAGCTCGGTACGGGTATCGATGCTGCTGGTTGCTTCGTCAAGTATCAGCATGGGCGGCATGGTGAGCATAACGCGCGCTATGCACAGAAGCTGCTTCTGACCCTGAGATATTCCAGAATTGTCGCTGATAACCGTATCGTAGCCGTTTTTCAGCCTTTTTATAAAGCTGTGACAATGAGCAGCCTTAGCCGCGTTTATAATTTCTTCGTCGGTAGCGTCTGGCTTGCCGTAGGCGATATTTTCTTTTACAGTTCCTTTAAAAATCCATGTTTCCTGCAAGACCATGCCGTAGTTGAGTCGCAGGGAGTCGCGTGTGACATCTTTAATGTTATTTCCGTCAACCGAAATACTGCCCTCTACCGTGTCATAAAACCTCATAAGCAGATTTATTATTGTGGTTTTTCCGCATCCGGTAGGACCGACAATGGCAATCTGCTGACCCTGCTTCACATCAAGGCTCAAATGCTGAATAAGCGGCCTGTCAGGCAGATAAGAGAAGGATACATCGTCAAGGCGTACATTGCCTTTTACATCGGTAAGCACCTTGTTTCCGGCATCGGATACCTCGTCCTCGCTGTCTATCATAGCGAAGATTCGCCTTGCAGAAGCAAAAGCCGACTGTAGCTCGGTTATTACTCCAGAAATTTCGTTGAACGGCTTTGTATACTGGTTTGCGTAGGATAAAAAGCAGGAGAGCTGACCTACCGAGATACCGCCGCCTATCGCGTTCATCGCACCGAAAATGCCGACACCCGCATAAACGAGACCGTTTACAAAGCGGGTAGAGGGGTTGGTGAGTGCTGAATAGAACTGCGCCTTTACACCTACAGTATAAAGCTCGCTGTTCAGATTTTCAAATTCTTGCTCGGTCTTGTCCTCGTAGCAAAATGCTTTTACTACCTTCTGGTTTCCGATATATTCCTCGGCAAGAGCAGTTACCTTACCGCGCAGCTGTGCCTGCTCCTTGAATTTTTTTGAGCAGAGCCTTGCTATGGTTGAGGCTACAAAAAGCGACACGGGCGTTATTAAAATTACCACAAGCGCAATCGATACATTTATTGAAATCATAAAGCACAGCGTACCGACTATAGTCACAACGCCTGTGAACAGCTGCTGAAAGCCCTGCAATAAGCCGTCCGAAATTGTATCAATATCGGTGACTACACGGCTGATTATATCACCGTGCGGAGTTGTATCGATATATTTAAGCGGTACTTTCTCCAGCTTGTTAAAAGCGGTTACGCGCAAATCTCTTACGGTACGCTGCGTAAGAATATTGGTGCAGTAACCCATAAACCATTGAAAAGCCGCGCCTGTCAGCACAACGATTATAAGCTGAATGATTATCGGGAGAATTTTGTCAAAATCTACATTGTTTATATCAATTATATAGTCTACCGCCTGTCCGATAAGAACCGGCGCGTATAATGTGGCACAGGCGCTGACAACCGAGCTTATAAGCGTGAAAACAAGATAGAAGGTGTACGGCTTTGTAAATCTGAGTAGGCGGGACAGCACCTTGAAGCTGCTCATATCCGACTGTGATTTTTTATTCTTCATCGTCGTTAATCTCCTTTTCAAGCTCCTCTGAACTGAACTGCGAAAGACATATTTCGCAATACTCCTCACAGGATTTAAGCAGCTCGCGGTGTGTTCCAACGCCCTCTATTTTGCCGTCGCTGAGAACTACTATTTTATCAGCGTTTTTCACGGTGTTCGCACGCTGGGAAATTATGAACACTGTCATATCTTTACAGTTTTCTTTTATGGCTGTGCGAAGCCTTGAATCTGTCGCAAAGTCAAGAGCGCTCGCACTATCATCGAGAATCAGGATTTCGGGGTTGAGCGCTATTGCCCGGGCAATAGTCAGTCTTTGCTTCTGACCGCCGGACAGATTTTTACCGCCCTGTAAGATCATGCTGTCAAGTCCGTCGGGGAGTTTTTCGGCGAAATCATCCGCTTGTGCTACTTTAAGCGCTTGGTTGATATCCTCATCGGTGATATTTTCGCCGCCCCACTTCATGTTATCCCTGAGCGTTCCGCTGAACAATACAGCCTTCTGTGGAACTACGCCTATCATTTTTCTGAGTAATTTAAACGGATATTCTTTGACATCAACACCTTTAACGCTTATACTGCCGCTTGTCGCGTCATAAAAGCGGGGGATAAGGTTTATTAGTGTTGATTTACCGCTTCCGGTACCGCCTATGATACAGATTGTTTCACCCGGCTGAACGGCAAATGAAATATCCTCAAGAGCATATTCGCCGTTATCGTGATAGCTGAAATACACATTTTTAAATTCAACAGCGGGTGCGCTTTTATCGGTATTTACAACATTTTCTGGGTTGTCGGTAACTGAGGGCTTAGTATCAAATACCTCGTTTACTCTGGCGGCGCTTGCGGCTGACTTTGTAAATATCACGACAAGGTTAGCAACTACTACAAGTGCAAGTAAAATCTGGTTCATATAGTTTACAAGCGCGATGACCTCGCCCTGCGTCAGTTCTCCGGCATTTACCGAAAAGCCTCCGAACCATATAATAGCGACAATTGCAAGGTTTAGAATAACAGCGTTTATCGGACTTAACAGCGCTGAAATCTTTCCTGCACGGACAGCGGTTTTCTCAATATCATCAGCGTTTTCTGCAAATCGTCTCTGCTCGTGTTCCTGTTTTGAAAAAGCACGAACAGCTCTTGCACCGACAAGGTTTTCTCTTGTGATAAGAGAGGTCTTGTCGAGCTTTTTCTGAATAGTCTTGTAAAACGGTATAGTCTTTGTGGTTACAAGCCAGAGTACAAGCGCTACAAGCGGTATTACAATCACGAAAATCAGCGAAAGCTTAATATCAATCGTAAATGACATAATTGTAGCACCGATAACAAGAAAAGGCGCTCTTACGACAAGCCTTATCAGCATAGCGACAGCAACCTGTAGCTGATTTATGTCGGAGGTAAGTCTTGTAATAAGCGACGGCGTGCCAAGCTCGTCCAGCTCTTTATGCGACAGCTTGTTTATATGATGAAAAAGCTCACGCCTGAGCTCCGTTCCGAAGCCTTGTGACGCCTTTGATGCCATATACTGACAGATGAGCGCGAAGCAAAGTCCGCATACGCCGAGAATAACCAGCACCGCGCCCATTTTCCAGACATATTTGCTGTCACCGTTTGCTATGCCGACATCGATAATCTGTGCCATAACCAAAGGCACAATCAGCTCGAATACAGCTTCGGTCAGTTTGAAAACAGGACCTAAAATAACCTGTATCTTATATTTTTTGAGAAATCTTACGAGTTTAAACAAAATTCTATCAATCCTTCCATATATGGATTATAGGAAATGTGACGAAAATATACTATAAAATGACATCGGTACAAAAAATACCGATGTCATAAAATTATAGAGTTTTTTTCAAGGCTTCGGATAGTTCATCAGCATAGCTGTTCGGGATTAGTAGGCTTATTTCATCAACGCCTGTCGTAACGAGCAAAATACCAGCTCCGACCTTTTCTGCAATATCAAAAACCTTTGCGGCAAAGCCCGCCTGGCTCTCCATATCACTGTTTTTGATAATAAGCTTTACGTTTCCGCTGTTCACAAACGGGGTAATATTGTGAACGCTTGTTATTTTTCCCATCACTTTAAGCAGGCTCGGAATATCATCATCGCTGAAGCTGAAGCCGAACGAAAATCTGTCGGATTTTGGAGGCGTCTGTGAAATCATATCCACATTTATTCCCGCCGAGGCAACTGCGTCAAGCACCTTCGGCATGAAGCCGTTTCCTGCCGGTACATCCGAAAATGTAACTACCGAAATTTCTTCATAAGCTGAAATTGAAGTCATAATTTTACGCCTTTCTGAATTTATCTTTCCGACAGCAGGTCGGACATCTGATAAAGTCCTTTTTCACATGAGGACAGATAAACTGCGGCGTTTACTGCGCCTACCGCGAATACCTGCTTTGAGCCGGCGCTGTGTGATAAGGTGATAACCTCGTCGCGTCCTGCAAAAATAACATCATGCTCTCCGACTATTGTGCCGCCTCTAATCGCGTGCATACCTATTTCGGTCTTTTCACGCGGCTTTCTTACGTTGTGACGGTCGTATACATAGTGCATCCTGTTGTCAAGCTCTGAATTTATTGCTTCGGCAATCATAATAGCCGTACCCGACGGTGCATCCTTTTTCTGATTATGGTGCTTTTCGACAATCTCGATGTCGAAATCATTGCCCAGAACTCTTGTAGCACGCTTAGCAAGGTCAATCAGAAGATTTATGCCAAGCGATAAGTTAAATGTAAAGAACACGGGTATCTGACTTGCGGCGGCTTTTATCTGCTGTATCTGCTCGTCGGTATAGCCTGTAGTTGCTACAACTATCGGAACATTGTTCATTTTGCAGTAGTCAAGCAGAGAGTCGAGTGCAGACGGATGCGAAAAGTCTATTATTACATCGGGCTTTGTACTAAGCTCGTTCACGTTTTTAACAACAGGGAAGTCTGAATATGCTTCTCCTACAAGGTCGATACCTGCACAGACCTTACAATCAGTACGCGTAGAGATTATATCTGAAATAACTCTGCCCATTTTTCCGCAAGCGCCTGTTATGGCGATGTTTACCATTTTAATATCCTTTCAAATGATTTATTTTGTAAGTCCTAATTTCTCCATTGAAGAAAACAGCTTTGCGATTTTTTCGTCTTCCATTCTGATAAGCGGAAGTCTGCACTCGCCGACATTCTTGCCCATGATGTTCATAGCTTCCTTAACGGGAATGGGGTTAACATCCATGAACAGATTATTTGTAAATTCAAGCAGCTTTAGCTGAAGTTCCGCCGCCTTTTTGTAATCGCCGTTTAAGCAATAAGCCGCTATATCGTGTGTTTCCTTTGGCATACAGTTGGCAAGTACAGAAATAACTCCCTTGCCGCCCAGTGACATGATAGGAACTATCTGGTCATCATTGCCCGAGTAGATATCAAGGTCTGTTTCTGCAGCGATTTTTGCTACAGCGCTGATATTTCCGCTAGCTTCCTTTGCTGCTACTATATTCCTGTGCTGTGAAAGCGCCTTGTATGTATCAACCGAGATGTTGACACCTGTTCTGCTCGGAACGTTGTAAAGGATAATCGGTATATTTACGCTGTCTGCGATAGCGGTGAAGTGTGCGATTAGACCCTTCTGCGAGGTTTTGTTGTAATAAGGGGTTACAAGCAGCAGAGCGTCCGCGCCGAGCTCCTCGGCTTCTTTAGAAAGCTGGATAGCGTAAGCGGTGTCGTTGCTGCCTGTTCCTGCAATTACGGGTACGCGCTTTGCGACCTTTTCAACGCAGAATCTTATACATTCCTTGTGTTCTTCATCGGTCATAGCGGCAGACTCGCCTGTAGTACCGCATACTACAATAGCATCAGTGCCGCCGGAAATCTGTTCTTCGATAATTTCTGCAAATACATCATAGTTAATAGTTCCGTCATCGTGCATAGGCGTGATAATAGCAACGGCAGAACCTGTAAAAATTGTGCTTTTCATTGAATACCTCCGTTAAAATAAAGGTGTCAGCAAGCAGTCATCAATCAGTCAAAATATCCCTTTGCCGCATAAAGCTCAGCCATCTCGACCGCACCGCCCGCAGCGCCTCTCAGCGTGTTATGTGAAAGGCATACAAACTTATAATCGTACTGTGTATCTTCTCTTAAACGTCCTATGGATACCGCCATACCGTTTTCAAGGTTTCTGTGAAGCTTAGCCTGCGGCATATTGTCCTCTTCAAAGTAGTTCAGGAACTGCTTAGGTGCAGAGGGGAGAGCGAGCTCCTGCGGTACACCCTTGTATTCCTTCCAAATCTGTAAAATTTCTTCCTTTGAGGGCTTGTTTTCAAAGCTTACGAATACTGCGGCAAAGTGACCGTTGGAAACGGGTACACGCAGACACTGCGTTGTGATTGCGGGAGCAGTCGCCTTGACGATTTTGTCACCCTCAATTTTACCCCATACCTTTAAAGGCTCCTGCTCGGACTTTTCTTCCTCGCCGCCGATATAGGGGATAAGGTTATCTACCATTTCAGGCCATGTCTCAAAGGTCTTTCCTGCTCCCGAGATTGCCTGGTATGTGCAGGCCAGTACCTTAGTGATACCGAACTTGCGCAGAGGGTTAAGTGCGGGAACATAGCTCTGGATTGAGCAGTTTGACTTTACCGAAATAAAACCGCGCTTTGTGCCAAGACGCTTTTTCTGTGCCTCAACAATAGCCATGTGTTCATCGTTAATCTCGGGGATAATCATCGGAACATCGTCTGTAAAGCGGTGAGCTGAGTTGTTAGACATAACCGGACACTCATGCTTTGCATACGCTTCTTCAAGAGCCTTTATCTCGTCTTTTTTCATGTCAACCGCGCAGAATACGAAATCTACCTCTGAGGCGATTTTTTCAATATCTGCTGTAGCGTCCATGATAACTATATCTTCCATTTCCTTGGGCATGGGCTTTTCGATAAGCCATCTGGAGCCGACTGCCTCTTTATAGGTCTTTCCTGCCGAGCGGGGAGATGCCGCAAGCACCTTTACCTTAAACCATGGGTGATTTTCAAGCAGAACAGCAAAGCGCTGACCTACCATACCCGTTGCACCGATAATTCCTACATTGTAGTTCTTCATTTTGTTCACCATTTCCTTTTTGCATTTTATTTTTCTGTAAATAAAAAACCGCTTGTGAGATACAGGCGGCAGATTTGCAGATTATTGACATATTTTGTCGATAGCTCTCCACCTGAAGCTTATTGCTTGATGACAATTCTGCATTTATTCAATACAGAACCAGATACATAAGCTCCGACGCTTATGTTCTTCGGCGGTGTAGCCTTTTGCCGCTGTAATCCGTCGGAGGATTAGCACAGCGGTTACTCATCTAAAACCGCAACCTCTACCTGCTTTTTTATATTAACATAATTAAATGCGTTTGTCAATGCTAAATTGTTAAAAAATAATTTGATTTTTCCGTTTCAATGTGGTATGATTAAGTAATGTGTTGTATACACGAATAGTTTATGTCTAAAAAACCTATGAAGGACTGTTTATAAATGCTTAAATCCGATTTTTATTACGACCTGCCCGAGGAGCTTATCGCACAGACACCGTTAGAGCCACGCGACAGCTCGCGACTTATGAAGATTGACCGTAACAGCGGCGAAATTGTACACGACCGCTTTTATAATATATGCGATTACCTGAAAAAAGGTGATTTGCTGGTAATGAACGACTCAAAGGTATTTCCTGCGAGAATTTACGGCGTAAAGCAGGGCACCGGCGCTGCGGTTCAGTTCTTACTGCTAAAACAAATCACCCAGACGCGCTGGGAAGTTATGGTAAAACCCGGCAAGCGCCTTAAAGTCGGAACAAAGGTAGATTTCGGCGGGATACTTACCGCTGAGATAGTAGATTATGCTGATGATGGCGATAGAATAGCCGAATTTACTTTCGAGGGTGGCAGTATATTTGAGGTGCTTGACAGAATAGGTCAGATGCCTTTGCCACCGTACATCACAAAAAAGCTGGAAAACAAGGACAGATACAACACGATATATTCGCATGAGATAGGCTCTGCGGCTGCTCCCACGGCGGGTCTGCATTTTACAGAAAACGTATTTGCAAAGCTTAAAGACAAGGGCGTAGATACTGCTTTTGTAACGCTCCATGTCGGACTAGGCACCTTCCGTCCGGTAAAGGAGGATAATATCCTCGACCATAAAATGCACGTTGAGCATTATTCTATCCCGCAGGAGACAGCTGATAAAATTATGGAGTGCAGAGCGCGCGGCGGCAGAGTTATCGCTGTTGGTACTACAAGCTGCCGTACTCTTGAATCGGCTGCTTCGCTAAATTCCGACGGTGAGATAACCGCCTGCTCGCACGACACGGGAATTTTTATTTATCCGGGGTATGAGTTTAAGGCTATCGACGGGCTGATAACCAATTTTCATCTGCCGGAAAGCACGCTGATTATGCTGGTAAGCGCATTTTTAGGCAGAGAAAAGACGCTTTATGCGTACGATGTGGCAATCAAGGAAAAGTACAGGTTTTTCAGCTTCGGGGATAGTATGATTATTATATAAATTGTTTAAGGATTTTGAGATATGAAAACAGTAAAAGTGACATTACCCGAGCAATGTAGGATTATCTGCGTCAGCGATATACACGCGCACTTTGACGATTTTGCCGCTTTGCTGAAAAAATGCGGCTACAACCCCGAAAGCGATTATCTTTTTATTCTCGGCGATATTCTTGAAAAAGGCAGACAGAATATTGAAACCCTGCGTTTTGTTAAAAAGCTGTGCGAAAATCCGAAGTGTATATGTTTACAGGGTAACAATGATACTATGTGCGAGAGGATGGCTTATCGTGACTCTAAGGAAAAGTTTCTCAGCCGCTTTAAATACCGTCCGAATAACGCATACACCGATATGGCAAAGTCTGTCGGTATTTCGGATTTTGAGGATGATTTTGAAAATAAGCGAACTGAGATAAACAAGGCTTTTTCTGACGAGCTTGAATTTATAAGAGATTTGCCGCTTGCTATAGATACCGAAGATTTTCTGTTTGTTCATGCGGGTATAGAAAACCGCACCGACTGGGAAAACAGTGAGGAAAGCGCAATTCAGTCAACTCCTTGGTTTCTTAGATGCACACACCCTCTGGATAAATATGTAGTAGTAGGTCATTTTCCAACATTTAATTTCAGCCGTGCAAAAAACACAAATCTACCTATAATTGATAAGGATAAAAGGATTATCGACATTGACGGCGGCTGTGAGGTAAAATGGGCAGGACAGCTTAATGCGTTTGTAGTTGTAAAGAACGGAAACGAGTATAGCTTTGACAATGTTTTTCTTCCTCTTGTTCCGCCAAGGCGGGTGCAATCTGATTTTATATCCGATACAGAATACAAATACTGCGATGTAGATAACAGCGACCTTGAAATCCTAGGCGAGGAGGGCGAGCTTTACTGTGTAAGAAACCGTTATGACGGAGCAGAGGGTCTGATACCGAAATGCTGTACGGGTGAATGGGACGGGCGGCTTCACGGCTGGATAAATCTCGACTGCTTTTTGTCGGTAAAAAGGGACGAGGAATTTTACGTTTACGGTGAAATAGGTGAATATTACTTCGGCATAGCGCAAAACGGTCAGGTGGGACTTGTACCGAAAGAACATATAGAATAAAAAGGAAAGGTAATTTATGTATAAGCTTATCAAAACGGACGGAAAAGCACGGCGAGGTGAATTTGTTACCCCGCACGGTACAATACAGACCCCGTTTTTTATGAATGTGGGCACGGCGGCGGCGATAAAGGGCGGCATTTCATCTCTTGATTTAAAGGAGCTGAAATGTCAGGTCGAGCTGTGCAACACATACCATCTGCACGTCCGTCCGGGTGACGATATTGTCTATAAAATGGGCGGCCTGCATAAATTTATGAACTGGGACAGGCCTATTTTGACCGACAGCGGCGGATTTCAGGTATTTTCTCTTGCCAAGCTTCGTAAAATAAAGGAAGAGGGCGTGTACTTCAACTCCCATGTTGACGGCAGAAAGATATTCATGGGACCCGAGGAGAGTATGCGTATACAGTCGCACCTTGCCTCTACAATAGCCATGGCGTTTGATGAGTGCATCGAAAATCCCGCGCCGTATGACTATGTGCAAAAATCGGTAGATCGTACAACGAGATGGCTTCAGCGCTGTATCGACGAGATGGCACGGCTGAATTCACTTGAAGAAACGATAAACAAAAAGCAGATGCTGTTTGCGATAAACCAGGGCGGAACCTACGACGAGATACGCGCACAGCACATGAAAACCATTTCTCAGATGGATGTAGACGGTATAGCTATCGGAGGACTTGCAGTCGGCGAACCAACAGATGTGATGTATCATATAATTGAAACGGTTATCCCGCACGCGCCTGTGGATAAGCCGCGCTATCTTATGGGTGTAGGTACGCCGTCAAACATAATCGAGGCGGTATACCGGGGAGTTGATATGTTCGACTGTGTTATGCCGAGCCGAAACGCGCGCCATGCGACTGTTTTCACATGGCAGGGTATCACCCATGTCACAAATCAGTGCTTTGAAACCGACTCGCTGCCGATTGACCCCGAGTGTGACTGTCCGACCTGCCGTAATTTTTCGCGCGCATATATCAGGCATTTGTTCAAGGCGGGGGAGATGCTCGGCGGCAGGCTTGCCGTGCAGCATAATCTGTATTTTTACAACACGCTTATGGAAAAAATACGCGACGCTATCGACAGCGGCACCTACGAGGAGTTCAGAAATCACTATTCTCCGCTTCTTGCACAAAGGTTTTAAGTACGCGTGTCACTAATCCTGCGTCGAAATGAAAGGAAAAGTCATTTATGGATATAGTGACACTTCTTGTACAATCGTTTTTGCTTGCAGTAGGACTTTCTATGGACGCTTTTGCCGTATCTATCTCAAACGGCTTGTCGATGAAGCAGGTGCTTATAAGGCGCGTGCTTGCCATTGCGGTGACCTTTGGCATCTTTCAGGCGCTCATGCCCTTGCTCGGCTATCTGCTCGGCAACAGCTTTGCCGAGTTTGTCCGGACGTGGGACCATTACATAGCACTGATATTCCTCGGTGTTATCGGAATTAAAATGATTATAGACGGAATAAACGAAATAAAAGCGAAAAGCAAGGGCGAGGACGAGATATGCGAGTATAAGTTTACGCTTGGTGCACTTATATTTCAGGGTATAGCCACCAGCATAGACGCACTTGTAATAGGAGTAAGCTTTGTAGCAATGCGAATGACCTTTACGGATATGCTTATCGCGATCGGTATTATAGGTGTAACTACCTTTGTGCTCAGCTTTATCGGGGTTTTTGCGGGAAAAAAATTCGGCGATTTACTCGGAAGCAAAGCGGAGATAGTAGGTGGTATTATTCTTGTCGGAATCGGACTGAAGGTATTTATTGAGCACGCTTTCTTCGGCGGCTGATTTTGCAATTCTCTGAAATTTCTTGCAATTTTCACATAGATGTGATAAAATAAAATGTATAATTATCTTAAAATATATGAGGGGTTTGTATGAAGCTTATCAATATAGGTTACGGCAATACGGTAAACTCGGACAGGGTAATAGCAGCGGTAAGTGCCGATGCAGCTCCCGTAAAGCGTATCATTTCCGCTGCCAAGGACAACAATACCGCTATTGACGCTACCTGCGGCAAAAAGACAAAAACGGTAATCATCACCGACAGCAACCATGTTGTGCTGTCAGCGCTTGATATTTCGCACTTCACCGACATTTCAGAAGACGAATAAAACATAAATTGTTTAAAAGGAAGGATAAATATGAACAAGGGTATTCCTATTGTTATTTCAGCGCCGTCGGGCTGCGGCAAGGATACGATACTTGAACAGCTTTTCAAAATCAACGACAATCTCGCTTATTCGGTATCAGCGACAACCAGAGCTATGCGCGAGGGCGAAATCGACGGCGTAAGCTATCATTTTCATACCCGCGAGAGCTTTAAAAGCATGATAAAAAATAACGAGGTACTTGAGTATACCGAATATTGCGGAAATTATTACGGTACGCCGAAAAAGGCGGTCCAGGATATGCTGAACGAGGGTAAGGACGTTATTCTCAAAATCGAAGTTGAGGGCGCAATGAATATCAAAAAGATATTCCCTGAGTGTGTACTTATATTTATACTCCCTCCCTCCTTTGCCGAGCTTGACAGACGCCTCAGAAAAAGAGGAACAGAAACCGAGGAAACCATCGCCGCGAGAATTGCACAGGCTAAAAACGAGCTTGAATTCGCGGACAAGTTCGATTATCTGATAGTAAACGGCGAGCTTGAAAAGGCAGTAACCGATGTAAATACGGTTATTCTTTCCGAAAAAATGGCGGCAAAGCGCAACTCGCAACTGCTCGAACAAATAAAGAACTCATAATAAAGGTATTAAAGTTGAACGTTCATAATTTGGACAAAACAAGAACAATCGTTTCGGTTGTTGTTGATAAAGCGCTTTACAGCTTTGATAATGTTTTTGATTACATTGTCCCCGAGGGTGAACAGCCGGTGGTCGGGCAAAGAGTAATTGTACCTTTCGGCAAGGGCGGCAAAAAGCGAGTTGGTCTTATTACTTCGGTAAGAGAAGAGCAGCCTTCACAGCCGCTTAAAGAGATATTCTGCCTTGTAAATGACGGGATAATACTAAGTGATGAGATGCTGATGCTTATGCGTTGGCTGAAGGAAAATACCTTCTGCACTTATTTCGATGCGGTAAAAACCATTCTGCCTGGTGGACTGGCGCTGAATGTCACGGAGAAGTATATTCTTAACCCCGATTTTATGAAGAATCCCGACAGCTTTATGCTGTCCGAAAAGGAAAATTCCGTTGCCGCTATGCTAGTGGCGTGCAAAAGCCCTAAAGAGCTAAATGATATTATAGAATACGGCTTTGAGGATGTAAAAAAGCCGACTGTTATCAGTCTTGCTGAAAAATCCGTATTGCTTAAAAGCGATATTATAAAGCAAAAAACCGGAAATGAAACCGAAAAGAACGTCCGTCTTACCGAATATTATTCAAGCGGCGAATATGCCGAAAAAGGCGGAAAGCCGCTCACCGCAAAGCAAAAAGCAGTAGTGGATTTTCTTACCGAAACCGGTTCTGCCTCCGTAAAAGAGGTTTGCTATAACTGTGTTGTGACACAGGCTGTAATCGCCAATCTTGAAAAAAGCGGCGTGGCCGAGTGCTTCGACAATATAATTTCGCGCTCGCTTACCGCTGACGCAAAGGCCGTAAAATCTGTAGATGATATAAAGCTTTCTGATGAGCAAAAAGCGGCATTTGAGGGGATTTCTGTTTTGATGGACAGCGATGAGCCTAAATGCGCCCTGCTTAAAGGCGTAACCGGGAGCGGAAAAACCACGGTTTTCCTAAAGCTGATTGATTATGCGCTGTCACAAAACAAGACAGCCATGATGCTTGTACCCGAAATATCGCTTACTCCGCAGATGGTAAAAAATTTTACCGACCTGTTCGGCAGTAAGATTGCCGTAATACACAGCAATCTTTCGCTCGGTCAGAGGATGGACGAATACAAGCGCATAAAAAGCGGCGACGCAAGGGTAGTAGTCGGTACGCGCAGCGCGGTTTTTGCCCCGCTTGAAAATATCGGAATAATTGTAATTGATGAGGAAGGTGAGCACACCTATCAGTCGGAAAAATCGCCGCGCTATCACGCGAGGAATATAGCAAAGCAGCGCTGCTTTTATCATAAAGCAACCTTGCTTTTAGCTTCGGCTACACCGAGTATTGACAGCGCATATAACGCACAGACAGGCAGATACTCTCTGTTTGAGATGAAGCAGCGGTATAACCGCTCTATATTGCCTGACGTTTATATCGTCGATATGAAGATAGAAAATGAGCTTGGCAACCGCGGAAATTTCAGTATGGTACTTGCCGATGAGATAAGAAAAAATCTCGAAAACAATGAACAGTCAATACTTCTGCTCAACCGCCGCGGTTATCATACATATATGAATTGTCTGAAGTGCGGGGAGGTCTTTTCCTGCCCTAACTGCAACATACCGCTTACTTATCACAAGAAAAACAATTCTTTGATATGTCATTACTGCGGATATACCGAGCCGTTTACTAAAAAATGCAAGTCCTGCGGCTCACAGTTCATATACAGCTCGGGTACAGGTACACAGCGTATAGAGGACGAGCTTGCACAGCTTTTCCCGACTGCGCGTATTCTGCGTATGGACGCCGATACCACGCTCAGCAAGAATTCATACGAGATAAATTTTGATAAATTCAAAAAGGGCGAATATGATATTATGGTCGGCACACAGATGATAGCCAAAGGTCTTGATTTTGAAAATGTAACACTTGTAGGTGTGCTGATGATTGATAAATCGCTGTATGCGGGGGATTATCTCGGATACGAAAAGACATTTTCGCTGATAACTCAGGTTGTCGGGCGGTGCGGACGAGGAAGCAAAAAAGGACGGGCGTATTTACAGACCTATACACCCGACCATTATGTGCTCAATCTTGCGGCAGAGCAGAACTATGACGAGTTTTTCAGGCAGGAAACAGAGATTAGAAAGGTACTGCTATTCCCGCCGTTTTGCGATATATGTGTAGTCGGCTTTTCGGCTTTTGACGAAATCGCCTGTAAAAGCGGTGCCGACGAGTTTTTGCGGATAATAACCGCTCATCTTGAAAACAGCAGTATCCCTATAAGAATACTCGGCCCATCAAAATGCTCGGTGGCACGGATAGGCGGAAAATTCAGATACAGGCTGATTATTAAATGCAAAAACAATTCCGCTTTTCGCTCACTGATGCGCGAAACCCTGCTTGACGCCTACAAATCGGCAAAGCTTGATAAAGTAAGCTTTTATGTTGACCTTAACGGCGAAATTATTTAATAATTCATATACAATTAAAACAGAAAGGATATAATGGAGATGGCTAAGAGAAATATTGTGACGATATGTATGACACCATGCAGGCGGCTCAGGGCGTAGGTCTTGCCGCACCGCAGGTCGGAATACTCCGCAGGGTAGTGGTTATAGATGTAGGTGACGAGCACGGCAAAATCGAGCTTGTAAACCCGGTTATAACCATGATGAAGGGCAAGCAGAGAGAGCTTGAGGGCTGTCTGTCCGTCCCTGATTTGTGGGGATATGTCGAGCGCCCCGCAAAG
>CAMEKZ010000016.1 GCA_945921635.1 uncultured Clostridia bacterium | reverse complement strand
TATGCTGTTTTCCAGAGATTTTCTCGTCCGTGAAAACATAAAGGCTCACGAAGGTAAGACAACCGAAAACTGCCGCGAAAAATGCGCGTGCTGCGGAATAAATAAATGCTTGGGAAGGGCTTGTTTTAAATATGAATGAGAACAATATCGCGGTCAGACTGTTTTTTTCAAAGACCGGGCGCGCAAAATATATATCGGCACTCGATCTGATAAACTGCTTTCAGCGCGCCATACGCCGCACTGATATTCCGATATGGCACACACAGGGCTTTAACCCGCACACCTATGTAAATGTAAATCTGCCCTTGTCGCTCGGCACGGAGGGTATAAGAGAATCGATGGATATTAAGCTCACCAAGGGCATTTCATTTGATGAGCTAAGGGACAAGCTTAATGCTGTCCTGCCGTCTGATATACGGATAACCGATGCGGCTTTGCCGATAAAAAAGCACACCGAGATTGAAAAATCGGTGTACAGTATAAAAATACGCTGTGACTATGAAAAGCTCAGGGAGTTTTTGTCGCAGGATAAGATAATCACCGAAAAGAAAACCAAAAAGGGGATAAGCGAGGTAGATTTAAAGCCTTACACCGAAATATTGGACTACACCGACGGAGAGTTTACTCTCACCATGCCGTCGGGCTGTGACTTTACCTTAAATCCGTCACTGCTTTTCGATGCTTTTGAAAAATACAGCGGCGAGGAAATAGCTTCGCTTGACATTGTAAGGACGTTGATTTTGTGCAAAGACGGCAGTGTGTTTGAATAACACGGAAAAATTCAGGCATTTTTTCGTAAAAAATCAAGATTTTAATGAAAAACTAACAAAAAACTATTGCAAATTTCGTATAAAGGTGCTATAATATTAAAGCATTTGAATTCCGCCGGCAGGTCTGTGATTTTATAATTACAAATTTTGCCAGCGTGTTTAATGCCATTAGTGCTTAAAGCACAACGACATTAAAACGGATAGTCCGCTGTATTTAACGGCAAAAGTGCCGTTATCCGCAACCTTTTCTTAATTTATAAGGGCGGAGGAAAAGCCGATGCAAGAATATCCGAAAACCAGGAGGAAAAAATGGACGCATTAAAAATCATTGCACAGGACAGCATGAAGGAAGCTGCTCCCCAGTTCAACGTAGGTGACACCGTTAAGGTTCATGTACGCATCGCAGAAGGCGATAAGTTCCGTATCCAGATTTTTGAGGGCACGGTTATCGCTAAGAAGCACGGAGGTATCAGCGAAACCTTCACAGTACGCAGAGTAGCTCACGGCTGCGGCATCGAGAGAGTTTTCCCCTTACACTCACCCACAGTTGAAAAGGTAGAGGTTGTAAGAGAAGGTAAGGTTCGCAGAGCAAAGCTCTACTATCTGCGTGACAGAGTAGGTAAGGCTGCCAAGGTTAAGTCCAAGATTTAACCTGCGTTTTATCCTCATCGAAATTGTAATGTAATAACGGACGCAAGTTCGTTATTGCAGACAATTCGATACTGCTATTTTGAAGGGACACAAAATGAACGAGAATACAAACATGAATAACGCTGCTCCTGCACAGGGTGAAAAAAAGACTAATTTCTTCGGCGAGCTGTTCGATTGGATGTCAAGTATTTTTTCGGCAGTATTGTGTTTCATTGTTATATTTACTTTATTTGCCCGCATAATCACCGTTGACGGCACGTCTATGTTACCGACGCTTCTTGACCAGCAGCGGCTTATCGTATCGGATTTCATGTATACTCCGCAGTACGGAGATATAGTTATCCTGTACGCCGACAAGCTTTACAACGAGCAGACCTCTTCCTACGGAAAGCCGATAGTAAAGCGTATTATCGGACTGCCCGGTGATAAAATCAAGATTGATTTCACAAACGGAATTGTTTACCGAAACGGCGAGGCGCTCTCTGAGCCTTATACCAACACCCCGACTACTCTGCCTGAGAATTTTCCGAATAACACGGAGGTTACGGTCGGCGAGGGAAAGGTGTTCGTCCTCGGAGACAACCGCAACGGCTCAAAGGACAGCCGCAGCAACGATGTCGGACAAATAGATATGCGCTACATTATGGGCAAGGCATATCTCAGAATATGGCCGATTTCCGAACTCGGCAATATCTATGATTGATTAAAGGATTTTGTATATGGGTGAGATTTCAAACATTCAGTGGTTTCCGGGTCACATGACAAAGACCAGGCGTCAGATTGAGGCGAGCTTAAAGCTTGTTGATGCCGTTGCGGAAATCGTTGACGCGAGAGTCCCCGAATCAAGCCGTAACCCCGTGATAAACGAGATTACGCATAATATGCCCCGTATCATTCTGCTCAACAAAAGCGATTATGCCGATGACAGGATAACCGCTCAGTGGCAGAAATACTATACTTCAAAAGGCTTTAAGTCTATGGTTTGCGACTGCCGCAGCGGAAAAGGCGTAAAGGCGTTTGTTCCAAATGTCAAAAGCGTGCTCTCCGACCTGCTTGCAAAGCGCAAAGCAAAGGGATTTATCGGCAGACCGCTGAGAGTAATGGTAGTCGGTATCCCGAATGTCGGTAAGTCATCTTTTATAAACCGCCTTTCGGGTGCAAGCAAGGTAAAGGCGGAGGACAGACCCGGTGTTACCCGCGGACAGCAATGGGTAGCGCTTGACAAAGACCTCGAGCTGCTTGACACACCCGGCATACTCTGGCCTAAGTTTGACGACCAGCAGGTAGCGGTAAAGCTTGGCTACACAGGCGCTATAAAGGACGATGTCATGGATATATACGAGCTTGCAGACAGCCTGCTGAAGTTTTTATCCGAAAACTATCCGCAGAATGTCCGTCAGCGCTACAAGCTTGACGAGCAAAGCGATATAACCTTAGAGCTTATAGCTAAAAAGCGCGGTATGCTTGTATCGGGCGGTGAGCCGGATTTAGACCGTGCCGCGATTACGGTACTTGACGAATTCAGGAGTGGTAAGCTTGGAAAAATCTCACTCGAAAGCCCCGAACAGTTTGTATGAATTTGACGCGATAATGCGTAACGAATACGGCGTGATATGCGGTATTGACGAGGCAGGTCGCGGCCCGCTTGCAGGCGATGTCTACGCGGCGGCGGTGATACTGCCGAACAATGTTGTTATCGAGGGCATAAACGACAGCAAAAAGCTGTCGGAGAAAAAGCGCGAGCAGCTTTACGACGAAATCATCGAAAAAGTCGAGGCTTACTGTATTGCTACTGCAACTCCGGCTGAAATAGATGAGCTTAATATTTTAAACGCGACTATGCTTGCCATGACGCGCGCATTTGACGGACTTTCGGTAAAGCCGGATATAGTGTTTATAGACGGCAACAAAACGCCGAATCTCAGCGTAAAAGCTGAATCTATAGTCAAGGGCGATGCGACAAGCGCCTCCATAGCGGCGGCATCAATCCTTGCAAAGGTTGCCCGTGACAGATATATGAAGCAGATGGCACAGAAGTATCCCGAGTATATGTTCGACAAGCACAAGGGCTATGGCACAAAGCTGCATTATGAGTGTCTTGATAGATACGGCGCGTCGGATATTCACAGAAAGAGCTTTTTGGTGAAATATTACAGCTCAAAGGAAAACCAAAATGACCGATAAGGCGGCAAAGGGAAAGCTCGGCGAGGATTATACAGCGGGCTATCTTGCGTCAAGGGGCTACAGAATATTAAAAAGAAATTACCGCAAGCCTTGCGGAGAGATTGATATTATCGCCGAAAACGATGATTACATAGTATTTGTCGAGGTAAAGACCCGCAGATACCGCAGTCTTGTAAGCGGGGCAGAGGCGGTCGATTCTAAAAAGAAGGGCAGGATTATAGCAACTGCCGAATGTTATTTTGCCGAATATGGCATGGAGCTTCAGCCGAGATACGATATAGCTGAGGTTATTGTTTCACAGGGTAATGCTGTGCGTGTGATTGGTTTTAACTATTATGAGGACGCATTCGACACCACCGGCTTTGAAACGCAATTTTAACCGAAAAGGAAGTTTGTTATGAATTACAAAAGCACTAGAAATGTTAATGTAAATGTTACAAGTGCCAAGGCGATTTCTCAGGGACTTTCCTCCGACGGAGGCCTGTTTGTTCCCGAAAGTCTCCCTAAGCTGTCAGAGGAAAAAATCATGTCGCTGTGCGATATGAGCTACGCCGAGAGAGCCTATGAGATTTTTAAGCTGTTTCTTACCGATTTTACAGATGATGAAATCCGTCACTGCGTAAACAGTGCATACAACGACAAGAACTTCGCAACCGACAACATCGCCGAGATTTCACATCTGCTCACAGGTACTTATGTTTTAGAGCTGTGGCACGGCCCTACTTGTGCTTTTAAGGATATGGCTCTTCAGATTTTGCCGTTCCTGCTTACCTGCTCCGCAAAGAAAACGATTGACGGCAAGAAGATTTCCATTCTTGTTGCGACCAGCGGTGACACAGGCAAGGCGGCGCTTGAGGGCTTCAAGGACGTTGACGGTACATCTATCACCGTATTCTATCCCGAGGACGGCGTAAGCAATATGCAAAAGCGCCAGATGACCACTCAGGAGGGTAATAACGTAAACGTATGTGCAGTTGTCGGCAACTTTGACGACTGCCAGAACGGTGTAAAGGCAATCTTCACAGATAAGGAGATAGCGGCAGAGCTTGAAAAGGCAAACACCGTATTTTCCAGCGCTAACTCAATCAACTGGGGCAGACTTGCACCTCAGATAATCTACTATATTTCGTCCTATGTTCAGCTTGTAAAGGACGGCGAGCTGAAATACGGCGAGAAGCTGAATGTTGTAGTGCCTACCGGCAACTTCGGCAACATTCTTGCAGCATATTACGCAAAGCAGATGGGAATCCCGCTCGGAAAGCTTATCTGCGCGTCTAACGCGAACAACATTCTCACAGATTTTATAAATACGGGCGTGTACGACAGAAACAGACCGTTCTACACCACCGTTTCACCCTCGATGGATATTCTTATATCCAGCAACTTAGAGCGTCTGCTGTATCATCTGACAGGCGAGAACGACGCGCTTATCAACGAGTGGTTTACTGCTCTCAAGACTACAGGCAGATATGAGGTAATCGACAGTGTAAAGCAGGCTATTTCCGAGGTATTCTACGCAGGCTGCTGCGATGATACCCAGACAAAGGCAGCTATCAAGGAAGTATTCGACGAGTACAGCTACCTTATGGACACTCACACCGCTGTTGCTTACAAGGTTTACGAGGATTACAAAAAGGCTACGGGCGACAATACAAAGACCCTTATCGCTTCTACCGCAAACCCCTATAAGTTCGGCTATGCGGTATATGATGCTCTGGGCGGCGAGACCGAGGGAGTTGACGAGTTTGAGCTTATCGAAAAACTTGAAAAGCTCACGAATACAACCTGCCCCAAGGCGCTTTCCGATACCAAGAACAAGCAGGTACGCTTTACAGGCTCTGTAGAACCCAAGGATATGTCAAAGGTAGTTCTTGATTTTATAAATAAATAAGGAGGATTCTTTTGAGAGTATTCGCAATGGGCGATTTGCATCTTCCTTTCGGCTCATACAAGCCGATGGATATTTTCGGTGGCTGGGAAAACTACACCGAAAAGATTGAAGCAAACTGGAATTCGACCGTCAGCAATGATGACACGGTGATTATCCCCGGAGATTTGTGCTGGGCTATGAGCCTTGAACAGTCGCTACCAGATTTCGAGTTTGTAAGCCGCAGATTAAACGGTACTAAGATTATCCTTAAAGGAAATCACGACTATTGGTGGACAACTCTCAGTAAGATGAACCGCTTTATTGAAGCAAACGGCTTTGATAATATAAAAATTCTGCATAACAACGCCTACGCACTCGGCAGCATCGCCGTATGCGGAACGCGCGGCTGGATAAACGATGACGGCGAGCCGCAGGATTTAAAGGTGCTGAAACGCGAGGCTATGCGCCTTGAGGCTTCGGTACAGGAGGCTGTAAAGACCGGACTTGAGCCTGTGGTGTTTATCCACTATCCGCCGATTTACGGCGCTGAGCAGAATTATTATATACTTGAAGTTTTGCACAAATACGGTATCAGAAGATGCTATTACGGCCATGTACACGGCGGCGTCTGCTTTTCCAAAGCCTTTCAGGGCGAGCGCGACGGCGTGACGTACAAAATGATATCGGCTGACTATGTCAAATTTACACCTGTACTTGTGCAGGAATAAATACATATATTAAGCAATTGCTTAAATCTTTTAGATTTATAATCCAAAGCATTGCAAAAAACGGAGGATTTTTAAATGGAGATCATTTCAAACAACAAAACCGCTGTAAACACAGTCGAGGTAGAATTCAAGGCAACAGCTGAGGAATTTGAGGCGGCAGTACAGGCAACCTATTTAAAGCAGAGGAAGAACATCACCGTTCCCGGCTTCAGAAAGGGCAAAGCACCCCGCAAGATGATTGAAACCCAGTATGGCGAGGGCGTATTCTATCAGGATGCGGTAAACGGTATGTATCAGAAGACTGTTGCCGAGGTAATCGACGAGTTAAAGCTTGAAGTAGTTGATATGCCTAACATCGAGGTTACAGATGTAAGCAAGGAGAACGGCGTTTCCTTCAAGGCTGTATTCACTACAAAGCCTGAGGTTGAAATTTCCGATTACAAGGGATTAAAGGTAAATAAAACCGTCAAGACTGTAACAGACGAGGATGTTGATAATGAAATCAACAAGCTCCGTGAAAGAGATGCAAGAATTATTGACGTTACAGACAGACCTCTCGAAAAGGGCGATACAGCTGTATTTGACTTTGAAGGCTTTGTTGACGGCGAGCCTTTTGAGGGTGGCTCGGCAGAAAAGTTCTCTCTCGAAATCGGCAGCAACCAGTTTATCCCCGGCTTTGAGGACGGAATGGTTGGCAAGAGCATCGGTGAGGATTTTGAAATCAACGTAACCTTCCCCGAAAACTACAGTGCCGAGAACTTGAAGGGCAAGCCCGCTGTATTCAAGTGCAAGATTCACGAAATCAAGGCTAAGGAATATGCCGATGTTGATGATGAGTTTGCAAAGGATGTAAGCGAGTTTGATACACTTGACGAGCTCAAGGCTGACATCAGGGCAAAGCTTGAAGCAAGCGCCGCTGACGCAGCTTCTGCAAAGCTTGACAGCGATATTACAGATATGGTAATCGAAAAGCTCCAGGGCGAAATCCCCGATGCTATGATTGACAACCGCGTTGATGACCTCGTACGCGACTGGGAATACAGAAACAGATATCAGGGCATTACGGTAAAGGATTATCTCAAGTTTACAAATACTACAATCGAGCAGTTCAAGGAGAACTTCAAGGAGCCGGCTGAAAAGCAGGTTAAGCTCAGACTTGCGCTTGAAAAGATTGCCGAGCTTGAAAATATCACGGTTACAGACGAGGACGTTGAGAAGGAATACGGCGAGATGGCTGAAAACTACAAGATGGAGCTTGACAAGGTCAAGTCACTTGTTGCCGAGGACGCTCTCAGAAGAGACCTTCAGGTTGAAAAGGCATTTGACCTCGTACGCGAGAGTGCCGATGTAACAGAGGTTACTGAATAATTTTAACGTCAAGAGCTTTCTGTATACAGTATAGAAAGCTCTTATTCAGTTTTTTACGAGAAAGGAAGGCATTTTATGAGTTTAGTACCAACCGTCATTGAACAGACAGGCAGAGGCGAGCGCGCTTATGATATTTTTTCACGCTTGCTCAACGACAGAATTATCATGTTGAACGAGGAAGTAAACAACACCACGGCAGGACTTGTCGTAGCACAGCTGCTTTTCCTTGAAGGTCAGGACCCAGACAAGGATATCAGCCTTTATATAAACAGCCCCGGCGGCTCTATTACAGCCGGTATGGCTATATATGACACAATGAACTATATCAAGTGTGATGTTTCTACGATATGCGTAGGTATGGCGGCATCTATGGGTGCGTTTCTGCTTTCAAGCGGTGCTAAGGGAAAAAGACTCTGCCTGCCAAATTCTCAGGTGCTTATTCATCAACCGCTTATCGGCGGAGGACTCAGCGGTCAGCAGACCGATATTACAATTCACGCCAGAAACCTTGAAAACACCAGACGCAGACTAGAAGAAATTCTGGCGGCAAACTGCGGCAAGAGCTATGAGCAGCTGCACAAGGACTGTGAGAGAGATAACTATCTTACAGCCGAGGAAGCGTGCGAGTACGGTCTTGTTGATAAGGTAATCACCAAGCGATAAGCGATTTGAAAGGATTATAATAATATGCTAAGATGCAGTTTCTGCGACAGAACCGAGGACCAGGTAGAACGAATAATTTACGGCGCAAGCGGCTGTATTTGCAACGATTGCATTATGGCGTCTTATCAGATGCTTATGGAGCAGCAGGACGTCGAAAAGAGCAAAAAATCCTCGAAGAAAAAGGCTGAAGTTGAGCTTGTAAAGCCTGTGGATTTAAAGTTTATCCTCGACAATTACGTTATCGGTCAGGAAGAAGCAAAAAAGACAATCTGCGTTTCTGTCTACAACCACTATAAGAAGAATTTCTTAGGCGGCGCCGAGGCGGACGATGTCGAGCTACAAAAGAGCAACGTTCTGCTGCTCGGCCCTACCGGCGTCGGCAAGACTATGATAGCACAGACGCTTGCGAGAATTTTGAAGGTGCCCTTCGCTATAGCCGATGCTACCACTCTTACGCAGGCAGGCTATGTCGGCGAGGACGTTGAAAACGTACTGTTAAGACTTATACAGGCTGCCGATTATGACATTGAGGCGGCGGAGCACGGCATCATATATATTGATGAGATTGATAAGATTACCCGTAAATCCGAGAACACATCAATCACCCGCGATGTAAGCGGAGAGGGCGTACAGCAGGCGCTGCTCAAAATAATAGAGGGTACCGTGTCAAATGTTCCTCCGCAGGGCGGAAGAAAGCACCCCAATCAGGAATTTATCCAGATAAATACAAAGAACATTCTGTTTATCTGCGGCGGCGCGTTTGAGGGTATTGAAAAGACAATTTTGTCAAGGACAAATTCTTCAACTCTCGGCTTCGGCGCGGAGGTCAAGGGCAAGAAGGACAACAGCATAAACGAGGCGCTCCATCAGGTAGAGCCTGAGGATTTAGTAAAATACGGCATTATCCCCGAGCTTGTCGGCCGTCTGCCGGTAATAGCGGTACTGGACGATTTGGACGAGGAAGCTCTGATACGCATTCTTGTCGAGCCGAAAAACGCTATTGTAAAGCAATATAAGTATCTGTTCGGGCTTGATGATATCGAGCTTGAAATAACCGATGATGCTTTAAAGGCTATTGCCAAAAAGACAGTCGAGCGAAAAACAGGCGCGCGCGGTCTGAGGACGGTAGTCGAGGATGTTTTATCCGATGTTATGTTCAGTGCTCCGAGCGACCCGTCAGTCGCAAAGGTTATCGTATCTGCTGAGTGCGTAACAGAGGGTAAAAGCCCCGAAATCATCTACGACGAAAACCGCAGAAAGCAGAAAAAGCCCGCCGAGAAAAAGGCGATAAAGAAAAACGTAGGCTAAATGTTCACACAAGGAGAAATAATGAACAAACCTGAGATGATATTGTTTGACTGGGGCGGAACTCTTGCATACGGCGGATTTGACGGTATCAGCGGCACACAGGCCGTGCTTGACGCCGCAAAGAACAGCAACGGCTGTACGGCAAAGCAGATTCAGGAATTTGCCGACACGATGAATAAGGAATTCGGTCGCTTGTACGGCTACGGCACAGACGAGCCGCTGACCGAGGTACATCAATATCCGTTTCAGAGGTTTTTATACGAATATTTCGGCGTTGAGCTCGGCATGAGCATGGTGCAGGCAGAGGAGATATTCTGGACTGCCGCAAACAGAATCAGTAATACCGACGGTATCGAGGATTTTCTCCGCTTTCTGAAAACTGAGGGTATCAGAACGGCGGTTATCAGCAACATATCCTTTTCCGAGCAGGCACTCTGTTCGCGGATAAATTCGTATCTCCCCGACAATGACTTTGAGTTTATCATAGCGTCAAGCGAATATGTCTACAGAAAGCCGTCGCCGAGGATTTTCGAGCTTGCGCTCCGAAAAGCGGGTACAACCGCCGACAAGGCGTGGTACTGCGGAGATAACGTCTACTGCGATGTCGCAGGCTCAGCTAATGCGGGACTAACACCCGTATGGTACAAGGGCGCACTCTACGGCGAGCAGCCCAGCCCCACGGCGGACTGTATTGAGGTTTCTTCGTGGAAGGAGCTTCAAGGAATAATAACCAGTCTGTCGCACGATGAAATTAGAGTATAGAATTTTGTAAAATTTTTAAAAAACGCTTTACAAATCGTAAATGTTGTGATATAATACTAATGTTGTGCTATGTGCACATCAATATTACCCGGTCTTGGCGTTGCGGCGGATGCTCAAATTGAGAAACACCGTTACCCCTCGCTATGACTGAGGAAAAATTTTAAGAGGTGTAACTATGCTTTTAAAGGAAGAAAAGACAGCGGTTATCGAAGCTAACCGCACACACGAAAACGACACGGGTTCTCCCGAGGTTCAGATTGCTATTCTCACAAAGAGAATCAACGACCTCACCGAGCACCTTAAGACACACAAGAAGGACCACCACTCACGTCGCGGTCTTTTAAAGATGGTAGGTCACAGACGTAACCTGTTAAACTACCTCATGAAGAAGGATATTGAGCGTTACCGTGCAATCATTGCAAAGCTCGGTATTCGTAAGTAAGTGTTTTTTGAAGGGTAGAGCAATTTTTTGTTCTGCCCTTTAACCCTTATTTCAGTATTAAAGAAAACGAGAAGCAGTGCGTTTAGCATTAAATTGAGCAATGTAATATTACCTTGCTGAATTTATTGCTAACGCTGTTTCTCACGACAAGGAGGAACAATAATGTTTGAAAATTACAGGACATTCAAAACAACCTTCGCAGGCCGCGAGCTTATGGTCGAGACAGGCAAGGTATGCGGACTGGCAAACGGCTCATGCTGGGTACATTACGGCGAAACCGTTGTAATGGTAAACGTTACGGCAAGCCCCAAGCCGCGCGAGGGCGTTGACTTTTTCCCACTCGCAGTTGACTATGAAGAAAAGCTCTACGCAGTAGGCAAAATCCCCGGCGGCTACCTCAAAAGAGAGGGCAGACCCAGCGAAAAAGCTATCCTTTATTCACGCGTAGTTGACCGCCCCATGCGTCCTCTTTTCCCCAAGGATATGAGAAACGATGTAGCTATCGTTATGACGGTGCTTGCTGCCGACCCCGAGACACAGCCCGAAATCATTGCTATGATAGGCGCTTCTATCGCGGTATCTATTTCCGATATTCCGTGGAACGGCCCTATCGGCGGTATCTCGGTAGGTCTTGTTGACGGCGAAATCGTGCTTATGCCTAATGCCGAGCAGAGAGCAAAGTCCGACTTACAGCTCACCGTTGCTTCCAGCGAGAAAAAGGTTGTCATGATTGAGGCAGGCGCTAACGAGGTTGACGATGACACCATGCTGAATGCTATCATGGCAGGTCACGAGGAAATCAACAAGTCGCTGATACCCTTTATCAAGCAGATACAGGCAGAAATCGGCAAGCCTAAGTTCTCATTCCCGTCAATGGATGTTGACCACGATTTATTTGAAGAAATCCAGAGCAAGTACACCGACAAGGTGAAGTTTGCGCTTGATACAGATGACAAGAATATCCGTGAGGAGCGCTTACAGCCCATCAAGGACGAAATCCACGCCGAGTACGACGAAAAGTACCCCGAGCAGGGCGCTATGATTGATGACTGCATCTACAAGCTCCAGAAATTTATCGTAAGACGCTGGCTGCTCGACGAGCAGAAGCGAGTTGACGGCAGAGGCATGGACGAGATGCGTCCGCTCGCTGCTGAGGTTGGCCTGTTACCGAGAGTACACGGCTCGGGACTTTTCACCCGCGGTCAGACACAGGTACTCACTGTTACAACTCTCGGCCCCGTAAGCGACAGCCAGAGACTTGAGGGTCTTGATGACGAGGATACAAAGCGCTATATGCACCACTACAATTTCCCTGCATATTCCGTTGGTGAAACCAAGGCTAGCAGAGGCCCCGGCAGACGTGAAATCGGTCACGGCGCACTTGCACAGCGTGCTCTCGAGCCTGTTATCCCGTCGGTAGAGGAGTTCCCCTATGCAATAAGACTTGTATCAGAGGTTCTTTCTTCAAACGGCTCAACCTCGCAGGCATCTATATGCGGATCTACGCTTTCTCTTATGGACGCGGGCGTTCCGATTAAGGCTCCCGTAGCCGGTATCTCCTGCGGTCTTATCACCGAGGGCGACCGCTGGATGACAATGGTTGATATCCAGGGTCTTGAGGACTTCTTCGGCGATATGGACTTTAAAGTAGGCGGTACTCACAAGGGTATCACAGCTATCCAGATGGATTTAAAGATTGACGGACTTACACCTGAGATTATCAAGGACGCATTCGCAAAGACACACAAGGCAAGAGATTATATCCTTGACGAAATCATGCTCAAGGCAATCCCAGAGCCTCGTCCGACTGTAAATCAGTACGCACCCAAGATGCTTAACTATAAAGTTCCCGTTGATAAAATCCGCGAGGTTATCGGTACAGGCGGAAAGGTTATCCAGAAGCTCTGTGCTGATTATGAAGTTAAGATTGACATCGATGAAGAGGGCAACGTATTCATCTGCGGTCAGGATCTTGAAAAAGCTAACAACTGCGTAGCGATGATAAAGGCTATCACATCTCCTCCGGAAATCGGTGCTATCTACAAGGGTAAGGTTGTCCGCATAATGAGCTTCGGCGCATTTGTAGAAATCGCTCCCGGCAAGGACGGCATGGTTCACGTTTCCGAGCTTGAAAACAGGCGCGTAGAAAAGGTTGAGGACGTTGTATCAATCGGTGATGAAATCATCGTAAAGGTACTCGATATCGATAACCAGGGCAAGATAAGACTTTCAAGAAAGGCTGCTCTTGCAGACATTGAAGCGAAGAAGAAAAACGGCTGATAAGCTGATTTGATTAACGAATAACAAATCCTCTCATGGCATTAACCGCCGTGAGAGGATTTTGATATATTTGGAAATAACAATGCAAAAATCGGATTTGAAATCAGTAATTTACTTGATTTTAACCTTGATTTGTTGTATAATATTGTAGGCTTGTTCATACAGGCTTTTACATCGGAAAATTTCTGCGGGAGGACGCTCTATGACCGCCGATGAGGAGTACATGAAAATCTGCATTGAGCTTGCAGACAAGGCAAGAAAAATGGGCGAGTGTCCCGTCGGTGCAATAGTTGTCGATAAGGACGGGGAAATAATCGGAAAGGGTTATAACCGCCGCGAAGCCGACCGCTCGCCGACCGCTCATGCCGAGATACTGGCAATAGAAGAAGCCGCAAGGACTAAAAAATCCTGGCGGCTGACCGATTGTACGTTATATGTTACATTAGAGCCATGCCCGATGTGCGCGGGTGCTATTATAAATGCCCGTATAAAACGGCTTGTATACGGGGCGTTTGATGAAAAAGGCGGCGTGTGTGCGTCGCTGATGGAGATATTCGACTATCCGTTCAACCATAAGCCGATGGTGAGAAGCAGGGTGCTTATGGACGAGTGCGCGGCTTTGCTGACCGATTTTTTTAAAGGTCTGCGGTGATAGCCGGTTATTTTGAAATATTGCGTATCGCTTTTTTATAATTCTTGTCAATGATAATAACAACGGCTGCTGCCGCTAAAATAAGTCCTGCCACGGTGATTAAAAGCTTTTTCATATTATTATCCTTTCGCCGGTTGGGCTTGTTGGTGATACATTAAGTAAACTATGTTTATCAGTCGGTTTCTATCTGATTTAAACGCTTTTCGGTGTTTTTAATAAGGCTTAAAAGCGCTGTGCCTTGCTTGTCAAATTCTTCTTCAATAGAATTTGTCGTAATGGTGGGTGAGTGCTCAACATCGTTCTTTGCCGCCTCTACCGCCGCACATTCGTCAACGCAGATTGCCGAATTTATCAGATACGGCGTCTTATGCTGAGGTATGCCGAATATGTTAATATCGTTTTTGCTGTTAGTAGAATATGCAATTCTGAACGCTTTGTAGACCGACAGCATAAGCATAGAGGATATACTGCGGCTGAGCTTTGACGACTTTATCTTGTTCAGCAGAGAAAATACTATCTCTATGCTGTTTGTGATGAGCTTTTTGTTCAGTACGAGCATGAGGTCGCCGGTCTGTGAGTTGGATTTTTCGCTTGCGCTTGTTTCGGGGATATCGCTTTCTGTGATAATACCGCCGTTTGACACGGGTGAGCGTCCGAGCAGATAATCTGTAGAAACGTTGTAATAATCCGCAGCCTTTACAAGAAAATCAAGTCCGCATTCGCGCTTTCCTTTTTCGTAATGCGAAAGCAAAGCCTGTGCGACATTTAAATCAGCCGCGACCTGCTTTTGGGTAAGACCTCTTTCTTTTCTTAAAAGCGATAAAATTCGTGGAAAATCCTTGTTCATCAAACAAACCTCACAATAAATTTCAAAGTATGCGCACAGTATATTATAGCGGAATTATTCCCGATTGTAAAGCGTGATTTTATACAAAAAAACAACGCTGTTTTTTAGCAAATAAACCAATTTCTTATCCAAAAACGCTGTTTTGCGTGCAGAAAAGTTAATTTTTAATAAAAATCCGGCTTTTTTGTCGGGTGAAAGGATGAAAATATGAAGAACTACAGGATATATTTAATACGCCACGGCATAACTCAGGGCAACCTTGACGGCAAATATATCGGTCTTACCGATTTACCGCTGTGTGAGGAGGGTGAGGGTGCTATTGCTTCGCTCAAAGCTTTGGACGTTTACCCAAATGTGCAGAAGGTATATTCAAGTCCGTTAAAGAGATGCCTTCAGACCGCTGATATTATTTACCCTGAAAAGCTGCTCAAGCGCATAGACAACATAAGCGAGTGCGATTTCGGTGATTTTGAGGGCAAGACGCAGGCAGAGCTACAGGAAAACGAGGATTATCTGGAATGGATAAAGGGCGGCTACGAGGCGTGCCCGCCGAACGGCGAAAGCTTCGGTCACTTTACCATAAGATGCCTTGACGGACTTGAAGAAATATTCAAGGATATGATGGCAAACGAGATAGGCTCGGCGGCGGTCATTACCCACTCGGGTGTAATTATGAATCTGCTTGCGGGCTATGGTCTGCCGAAAATGCGCCCGATAGATTTTGCCTGCAATCAGGGCGAGGGCTTTGAAATTCAGCTCAGCACGTTCTTATGGCAGCACGGACCGGTATTTGAAATTGTCGGAAAATTATTTTAACAGAGGTATACAATGGATATTTTAAAGCAGTTATCGGAAGAATTTAATATTAGACCCCAGCAGGTGGAAAATACCGTAAAGCTGATTGATGACGGAAACACGATACCGTTTATCTCCCGCTACAGAAAAGAAGCTACCGGCGGACTTGACGACCAGCTATTGCGCGAGCTTGACGAGAGACTGACATATCTCAGAAATCTCGAGCAGAGAAAATCAGAGGTATATGCGCTTATCGAGGGCGGCGGCAACATGACCGAAAAAATAGCACAGCAGCTTGAAAACGCTACCGTGCTTGCTGAGGTGGAGGATATATACCGTCCGTTCAAGCCTAAAAGAAAGACCAGAGCGAGCATCGCAAAGGAAAAGGGCTTGCAGCCGCTTGCCGGTTTTATAATGCAGCAGACTCTTGCTTCTCCGCGCCTTGAAGCAGCAGGCTACATAGACGCCGAAAAGGGAGTAGAGAGTGAGGAGGACGCGATAAACGGCGCACTCGACATTATTTCAGAGATGATTTCCGATGACGCGGAGCTTCGCAAAAAGCTGTATGCGGAATATGAAAAATCCGCGATGATTACCTCCAAGGCGGTGGATGAAGAGGCAGACACGGTATACAAGAACTATTACGACTACAGCGAGCGTGCCGCGAAAATCCCGCCGCACAGGCTTCTTGCAATGGACAGGGGAGAGCGCGAAAACGCGCTTAAAGTTGTTATTGAGCCGGATATTGACAGGGTCATGCGGATAATCTGCAAGGAGTATGTAAAGGCAGATAACGACTGCGGCAGACTTGTACGCGCCGCGTGTGACGACAGCTACAAGCGCCTTATCCACCCGTCACTTGAAAGACGAATGAGAAACGAGCTTACTGAGAAAGCCTGCGACAGCTCAATAGGAGTATTTTCGGATAATCTGCGCCAGCTTCTTATGCAGCCTCCGGTTAAAAACAGCGTGACGATGGGCTTTGACCCCGCATACCGGACAGGCTGTAAAATAGCCGTTGTGGACGGCACGGGAAAGGTGCTTGATACTACCGTTGTATACCCAACACCACCGCATAACGATACGGTAAAATCAAAGGCAAAGCTGAAAGCGCTGATAGAAAAGCATAAAGTGAGCGTAATAGCTATAGGAAACGGTACGGCAAGCCACGAAAGCGAGGTATTTATAGCCGAGCTTATCCGCGAGATTGACCGGCCGCTTAGCTACATGGTGGTGTCCGAGGCGGGCGCAAGCGTGTATTCTGCAAGCAAGCTTGCGGCGGAGGAGTTCCCTGATTATGACGTTTCACGCAGGAGCGCGGTTTCTATCGCCCGCAGACTCCAGGATCCGCTCGCGGAGCTTGTAAAGATTGACCCCAAGGCGATAGGCGTAGGGCAGTATCAGCACGATATGCCCGCGGTGAAGCTCTCCGATGCGCTCGGCGGAGTTGTCGAGGACTGCGTAAACAATGTCGGAGTTGACCTCAATACAGCCTCTGTTTCACTGCTGAGCTATGTAGCGGGAATAAGTACGGTGGTAGCCAAAAACATAATAGCTTACCGCGAGGAAAACGGCGAGTTTAAAAAGCGCAGCGAGCTTATGAAGGTGCCAAAGCTCGGCAAAAAGGCATTTGAACAATGCGCGGGCTTTATGAGAATACATGACGGCGAGTGCCCGCTTGATAACACTTCCGTTCATCCCGAGAGCTATAATGCGGCTATGGCACTTATTGAAAGCTGCGGCTTTAAGCTTTCCGATGTGAAAAACGGAATACCCCGCATAAAGGACACCGTATCCGATATAGGTATCAAAAATCTGTCGGACAAGCTCGGCATAGGTACAATGACGCTTACCGACATCGTATCAGAGCTTGCAAAGCCCGGACGCGACCCGAGAGATGAGCTTCCCGCGCCTATGCTTCGCACCGATGTTGCGGATATAAACAGCCTGAAGCCCGGCATGATACTGACCGGTACCGTGCGAAATGTTATCGACTTTGGAGCGTTTATCGACATAGGCGTGCATCAGGACGGACTTGTTCACATCTCCCAGATGTCGGATAAGTTTATCAAGCACCCGCTTGAAGCAGTAAAGGTCGGGGACATTGTAAAGGTAAAGGTACTCGAAACCGACCCCGCGAAAAAGCGCATATCGCTTACGATGAAAGGAATATGACATGATAGAAGCTGCTATTGAATGGAATGAAAAAAACATAAGCGACTATGTCAAATATACCGTTTTCGGCAAGAATAAATCTACAAAGGTCTATATCGCTTTGTACGCCGTGTTTATGGCGCTGATTGCCGTAGTGGGTGTTGCGTCGGCTGTTATAACCGGCATATACTGGCTGCTGGCGGCGTCTGTAGTAGCCGTACTGCTTATCGCGGTGTTTTCACTTGTTTTACTTTCCGCGGTAAAGAAGTACACAAAGGATATTTTGAATGTAAACAGCGATAATAAAATCGACGGTATCGAAATAACGGCGTCCTGCATTATATTAAAGCGTGAGGGCGTATCGCGTGCTATTATTGAATGGCAGATGATGGCGACCGCTGATTTTACAGATGTTTATGCGTTCCTTACAACCTCGGACGGTATACTCATGATAATCGAAAAGAAAAATATAAAGCAGGGCAGTCTTGACGAACTAAAACAGATTGTCGATGAAAAAATGGTGAAGCAGGGTGACTAATTATCAGCTTGAAACCGATAAAATCATAAAATCGCTTGACTGTACGCCGCGGCTTTTGCTGCACGCCTGCTGTGCGCCGTGCAGCAGCTATGTCCTTGAATATCTGACAGAGTATTTTGACATCACGGTGTTTTTCTATAATCCCAATATCACCGAATATGACGAATATCTCAAGCGCAAGGCAGAGCTTAAACGCTTTATCTCACAGAAAAGCTTTGCACATAAGGTGAAGCAGATAGACGGTGACTATGAGCCGGATTTGTTTTTTGAAATTGCAAAGGGCAGAGAGAATATCCCAGAGGGCGGCGCACGCTGTTTTGACTGCTACAGACTGCGGCTTCAGAAAACAGCAGAGCTTGCCAAAAGCGGCGGCTATGATTATTTTTGCACTACACTTTCGATAAGTCCGCATAAAAACGCCGCAAAGCTAAACGAAATAGGCGGGGAGCTAAGCGAGCTTTATGGCGTAAAATATCTGTATTCCGACTTTAAAAAGCGCGGCGGTTATAAGCGCTCTATTGAGCTGTCCGCAGAGTACAATCTCTACAGACAAAGCTTTTGCGGCTGTATATTCAGCAAAAAACTTGCAGAAAAGAAAAATAATTCGCAAAATGAGTAAAAAACTGTTGTCAAGTGTTTAAAAATGTGATAAAATAAAATAGGTTTTGCAATATAAACTATGAAAGAGGTGACAGACAATGACTGCGGACCCGTGCGGGTATAATTATCATAATAAAGAACTGCGCAGAAATTGTCTGTCGATATAGGCTTTTTCCGTGCAGAGAAAGAGGAAGCCTATGCTTAAATTTTATAAAACCGTAAGTAATACTATCGTTGAGATTGAGGAAATGGAGCCGGGCTGCTGGGTATCGGCCGTAGCCCCCACCGAAACAGAAATTTCCGCACTGCAGAATGAGCTGAAGCTTGACCGCGACTTTATCAGCTCCGCGCTCGATGAGGAGGAAACCTCGCGTATTGAAAGTGACGACGGACAGACACTTATAGTCCTTGACTATCCTGTTGCGGAAAAAGCCGATGATAAGGACGAGGCTATCAGCTATTACACCATGCCTATGGGCATTATACTGACAGAAAGCAACGTAATAACCGTCTGTTTAAAGCAGAACACGATTATTGATGATTTTGCAAAAGGTGTGGTAAAGGGTGTTCAGACCCATTTTAAGACGAGATTTATTTTTCATCTTCTGCTGAGAATTGCAGGCAGATACCTGCAATACTTAAAACAGATAGACAAGCTGTCAAATTATGTCGAGGCACAGCTTCATAAATCCATGAAGAATAAAGAGCTCATTCAGCTTTTAGAGCTTGAAAAATCACTCGTCTACTTCTCGACCTCTCTTAAATCAACCGAAACCGTACTTGAAAAGATACTCCGCGGCAGAGTTATAAAGCTCTACGAGGAAGATCAGGATCTGCTTGAGGACGTACTGATTGAGGTGAAGCAGGCGATTGAGATGAGCAACATCTATTCTAATATCCTGCGCGGTACAAGAGACGCGTTTGCCAGCCTTATTTCAAATAACCTTAACGCTGTCATGAAGGTGCTGACCGTTATCACGATTGTAATGTCCGTACCAACGATGGTGTTCAGCTTTTACGGAATGAATGTGCCTGATTTACCGCTCCCGTACACATGGTTTACCGTCGGACTTTCGTCGGTGCTTGCGGTTATTGTTGCGATACTTATTACACGGATAAAATTCTATAAATAAATTATAATAAATTCGGAGGTACTATGGAAAAAGTCAGAATTACCGTAAGCGGTCGTGATTTTTATTTAAAGACCGATAACCCCGACAGATTATACAATGTTGCCGAGCTTTTACAAAAGAAAATCGACAAGATGAACGCGATGGCGTCATCTATGTCGCTCACCGACGTGGTTATTCTCGCGGCATTTGACATTGCCGATGAAAACTATGACAGCAAGACCGCTATTGAATCTGCACAGAAAGCTGCTGAGGACGCCAAGGCACAGCAGGCTGCGGCAGAAGGCAAGGTATCCGTGCTTGAAAAGCAGTTGAGCTCTGCTTCTTCCGAAACCGCGGCACTTAAAATTTCGCTTTCCGAGTCGCAGACGGAGCTTGCGGCACTTAAATCGCAGCTTGAAAAAATCGACCCAGACGAGCAGGAAAGGCTCAAAAATGAAAATATAAGGCTTAGCGACGAAGTAAAAGAGCTTTCCGAAAAGAACAGCCGTATTGAGTCGGCATGGGACGCGCTCAAGGTGGATTATGAAAGAACTCGGAGCAAAAACAATGAGGAAAGCGCACAGCTTGAAAAACAGCTGAGTGCCGCTTCTGCCGAAACCGCTTCTCTTAAAATTGCACTTTCCGAGTCGCAGACTGAGCTTTTGGCACTTAAAGCTCAGCTTGAAAATATAGATTCCTCCGAACAGGAAAGGCTGAAAAAAGAAAACAGCGAGCTTAGCGGCAAGATAAAGAAGCTTGAAGAGAAAAACAGCAGTATTTCGGCTGAGCTCAGCACCGTAAAAGCTGACTACGAGAAATCACAGAGCAAAAACATCGAGAGCGGCGAGACCCTCGCCGAGCTTGAACAGCTCAGAAATACTGTTGCTACATACGAAAAGGCGTTTGACGAATATGCAACTCAGCGCAACGCCGAGGTAAAGGATTTGAATGATGAGCTTGCGACCCTGAAGAAAAAGTATCAGGAGCTCAGCAATCAGATGAATGAGATAGTAAATGACGGGCAGATGACCTTATGAGTGAGATTTTGGCACCGTGCGGCGGCGCTGACAGCCTTACCGCCGCGGTAAATGCAGGCGCAGACGCGGTATATCTCGGCGAGGAGCTTTTCTCCGCGAGAAAAAACGCGGCAAACTTTTCCTATGAAAGTCTGTGCGAGGCTGTAAAGCTGTGTCATTATTCGGGTGTTAAGGTGTATGTTACTCTTAACACTCTTGTATTTGACAAGGAAATACCGCAGCTTATTAAGGCTGTCGAAAACTGTGCAAAAGCGCAGACGGACGGCTTTATAATACAGGATTTAGGCGTTGCGGCAATAGCAAGGCGGATGGTTCCCGATATGCCTTTGCACGCGTCGACGCAGATGACAATAAACTCTCTGGCGGGAGCGATTGCGGCGAAAAAGCTCGGCTTTTCGCGTATAGTCCTCGGCAGGGAGCTTTCTTTTGAGCAGATAAAGCAGATAACAGAGGGCTGTGATATAGAAACCGAGATTTTTGTTCACGGCGCACTTTGCGTATGCGTAAGCGGGCAGTGCTATATGAGCGCGATGCTAGGCGGCAGAAGCGGCAACAGAGGACTGTGTGCACAGCCGTGCAGACTTAATTTTTCTGTGGATAACCGCAGTAATGTGCTGTCTTTAAAAGATTTATCGATAATAGAGCATCTCCCCGAGCTTGAAAAGGCAGGTGTTACCTCGTTTAAAATTGAGGGGCGTATGAAGCGCCCCGAATATGTCGCGGGCACAGTAAGCGCCTGCCGTACCGCTTTAGCCGGCGGCAAGCCCGATTTAGAAACGCTGAAATGCGTCTTTTCAAGAAGCGGCTTTACCGAGGGGTATTATACCGACAATTTCAAAAATATGCAGGGCGTGAGAACAAAAGAGGACGTAGTCGCCGCGCCAAAGGCGCTTGCGGCTATGAAACAGCTTTATCACAAGCCATATAAGCGGTTTATAGCCGATATTGAGGTTGTGATAAGATCCGGTATGCCCGTGAAAATAAAAATGTCTGCGTGCGGACTTTCCTGCACCGTGACCGGCGTAGAGCCGCAAAAGGCAGTAAACAGGGAGCTTACCGAGGACTATGTATGCTCACAGCTTTCAAAGCTCGGTGGCACCGTGTACGACACAGGAAAAGTAATAGCGAATGTTGAAGGCGGACTATCCGTATCGGCGGCGGAGCTTAACAACCTGCGAAGAAGGGCGCTTTGCGGCCTGTCAGAGAAAATCCTCGCGCAGAACTCCCACAACTTCAAGCTAAATAGGCTTGAGCCTGCCCCGGCTGAGGCTGATAAACGCATCCGCACCGAGCTTCGATGTGAGGTAGCAAGTGCCGAACAGCTAAGGCAGGTGCTGGGTGAGGACGAATATGCGTATATTTACGCGCCTATGGAGCTGCTTGACGAAAGCACGCCCGACAAGTTCAGGATAATCGCAGTACCTCCGCTTTTCCTTGCAGACTGCGAGGAAAAGGTGAAAAGCAGGATGAAATTTCTTAAAAGAAGCGGCTTTATTCATGCGGCGGCTCACACACTATCCCATGTCGAGCTTATTAAAAGCGTCGGCATGACCCCGCACGGCACATTCAGACTTAATATAACAAACTCGTATGCGCTTGATGAATATAAAAAGCTCGGACTGGCAGACGCAACGCTGTCGATAGAGTTGCTTATGAGCGACGCACAGAAGCTTTGTGCAGGCAGCTCGCTCAAAACCGGCATTGTTGGTTACGGCAGAATGCCGCTTATGATAACAAGGCGCTGTCCGATAAGCAACGGCAAGCCATGCGGAAAGGCGAAAAATCCCGCCTGCCCGCACAGCATAACCGACAGGCAGGGAAACAAGCTTTTATGCCTTTGCTTGGAAAACGCGACCGAGATTTATAACCCCGATGTCATGTATCTCAGCGACAGGCAGAAGGACATAAACTCGTTTGATTTTGTGCTGCTTAAATTTACCGATGAAACCGACACAGACGCCGTATTACAGATGTATCTTAATGATATAAAGCCGGACGGAAAGCTGACCCGAGGACTTTACTACCGCGGCGTTATCTGAAAATGAAAGGATTACCGATGAAAATTGACGTAAAAATAATTACCGACGGTGCGGTTCTCCCGAAAAGAGCTACCGAGCTCAGCGCGGGGGCGGATTTATACGCCTGCCTTGATAAAGATATTGTTA
The DNA here is from genome assembly GCA_945921635.1 of uncultured Clostridia bacterium. Taxonomy (GTDB): domain Bacteria; phylum Bacillota; class Clostridia; order Oscillospirales; family Ruminococcaceae; genus Ruminiclostridium_E. Next base: position 955 of record CAMEKZ010000016.1, on the reverse strand, counting down.
TAAAGCCGCGCGAGCGTGTGCTGATACCGACCGGTATTGCTATTGCCGTACCCGAGGGCTACGGCGGCTTTGTCTTTCCGAGAAGCGGCACAGCGTCAAAATACGGAATTTCGCTTTCCAACTGCGTAGGCGTAATCGACAGCGACTACAGGGGAGAGGTAAAAATACCCGTCATCAACCACGGCACCGAGGATTATGTTATACATGACAAGGACAGAGTGGCACAGCTTGTCATTATGCCGGTGGATTTGTGCGAGTTTAACGAATGCGATGATTTAGGTACAACTGACAGAAATGACGGCGGTTTCGGCTCTACGGGCAAGTAGGGCAAGTTGCATAAAATTCTATCAAAATCGGGCGATTATTTATTTATTTTTAAATCGAAATTTTAGTTGTATGCCATAAAAAAACGTGGTATAATAGTATAGCAAAAAGTCGAATTATTTATATACACCCCGGAGGTAACAAAATGTTTTCTAAAGATATCGGTATTGACCTTGGTACGGCTAACACGCTTGTATATATGCGCGGAAAGGGAATTATCATAAGAGAACCCAGCGTAGTTGCCGTTGATGTAAAGATGGACAGAGTCCGCTATGTCGGACAGGAGGCAAAGGACGTTATCGGCCGTACTCCCGGTTCTATTGTTGCGGTAAGACCCTTAAAGGACGGCGTTATTGCCGATTTTGACATGACAACCAGTATGCTTCAGGAGTTTATAAAAAAGGCTCTTAAAGGACGTGCATTTTCACATTCAAGAGTGCGTGTTATCATCTGCATACCCTCCGGTGTAACAGCAGTTGAGCGCAGAGCGGTAAAAGAAGCAACCCAGAACGCTGGCGCAAAGCGCGTATCTATCATAGAGGAGCCTATGGCGGCGGCTATCGGTGCGGGACTTCCCGTTGCAGAGCCTACCGGCAGCATGATAGTAGACATCGGCGGCGGTACAAGCGAG
>CAMEKZ010000015.1 GCA_945921635.1 uncultured Clostridia bacterium | reverse complement strand
CACCGCTGTTTTTGATGAGGGAGTGCAGTATACTTTCCTCACGCCCGCTAAAGGACGGAAAATACACCTCGTTTACAGCGGAATACAAGGGCAAGAGCCTTAAATTCCTCTGCTTTTCCATAAGCTACGACAAGTTTACATACAATATCGGCGATAAGGTCGACGTTCTTGCAAGCCTCGAAGTAAACGAGTACAACAATATAAAGAGCGTGAGCGTACGGGTAAAGGATATGCGCCGCTCCGACTTTGAGCAGGATAAATATTTTGCGGCAAAGAACTTCTACGAGAAAATCCTGCTCGGTGAAAAGGCCGACCCGCGGCTGCTAAAGCGCATACTTCCGACACCCGAAACTATGCGTCTGCCGTTTGACTTGGCGCGCAGCGAGACCTCGATAGAGACCGCCGCGCAAAAGGCTATGGCACGCGGAGTAAACTACTGCCTGTTTATGATGTGCCTGCATATTTTTGCGGAGTTCGGTCACTTAAAGCTCGACCGGGTAAACGGCACGATGGAGTTTATAAAGGGCGGAAGAAAGATAGATTTAGACAGCTCGGCTGTTGTAAAGCGTATAAAAAAGGCGTGCGGAGAATAACAAAAGAGGGGGCTATGGCATGATTTATACGATAGATATGCTGATAGACAAAATTGAAGAAAGCGAGAAAAGCTACGACATAGACAAAATCAAAGCGGCGTATGCTTTGGCGGACGAGGCGCACCGCGGCGTACTGCGCTCGTCGGGCGACCCGTACATCTCACACCCCGTGGCGGTAGCTTATATCCTGCTGGACAAATTCTGCATGGACACCGACACGATATGCGCGGCGCTCCTGCATGACGTAGTCGAGGACACAGATATCGGACTTGACGTCATTCAGAAAAAGTTCGGCGAGGACGTAGCGCGGCTTGTTGACGGCGTTACGAAAATCGGTCAGGTACCCCTCAACACCCGTGAAGAACAGCACGCGGAGAATATAAGAAAAATCCTCATCGCGATGTCAAAGGATATCCGCGTAATCATCATAAAGCTTGCAGACAGGCTCCACAATATGAGGACGCTTGAGAGCAGACCTCCCGAAAAACAGCGCAAGACCTCGCTCGAAACGATGAACTTCTACGCACCTATCGCGCACCGGCTCGGTATCAGCGACGTAAAGGAGGAGATGGAGGACATCGCGCTGCGCTATCTCGACCCCTACGGCTTTAAGGAGATAGAGTCACAGCTCGACTTGCACAAGGACGAGCGCAACAGCTTTATCGACAAGATAAAGGCCATGATAAGCGAGCGTATCTCGGACATACAGCCCCCGCCGATAATCGAGGGCAGAGTAAAAAGCATCTACAGCATCTACAAAAAGGTGTATGTAAAGGGCAAGGACTTTTCTGAGATTTACGATATATACGCCGTCAGAGTAATACTCCAGACGGTGGTCGAGTGCTACAACGTGCTCGGCATAATCCACGATATGTTCAGACCTATCCCCTACCGCTTCAAGGACTATATCGCGATGCCAAAGCCTAACCGCTATCAGTCGCTGCACACCACGGTTATCGGCCGCGAGGGTATACCCTTTGAGGTGCAGATAAGAACACAGGAGATGCACAACACCGCACAGTACGGCGTAGCCGCGCACTGGAAGTACAAGGCGGGCATACAAGGCAGCGTAGCGGGAGAAAAGCGCTTTGACTGGATAAGACAGATACTCGAGCAGCAGCAGGAGGCGGACGATGTCGAGCAGATTTCCGAAGCGATAAAGGTTGACCTTGCGCCCGATGATGTATATGTGTTTACTCCTAAAGGTGATGTAATCACCCTCCCCGCAGGCTCTAACGTAATCGACTTTGCATACGCGATACACACCGAGGTCGGAAACAAGATGACCGGTGCAAAGGTAGGCGGCCGCATGGTGAGCTTTGACCACACGCTGAACACCGGAGATATTGTCGAGATACTGACAAGCGGAAGTGAGAACTACGGACCCAACCGCAACTGGGGCGAGATAGCAAAGACTAACGAAGCCAAGGCGAAAATCCGCTCATGGTTCAAGCGCGAGCGCCGCGAGGAAAATATCGAGTGCGGAAAATCGGCACTCGACCGCGAGATGCGCCGCAACGGCATAGCAGACGACGAGGACTTGCTGCTTGAAATAGCGCACCGCCAGCGCATCGAGACAATAGACGATTTGTACGCGGCGATAGGCTACGGCGGCGTACAGCTTACAAAGATAATTACAAGGCTCAAAGAGGAGCAGGCAAGACAGCAAAAGCAGAACGCCGCGCTTCCGATAGATGTCGAAAAGACAATAGCTGACAACAACAAGCGCGCCCAGAAAAACGGCGTAATATTAGACGGCATAGACGACTGCGCGGTAAAATACGCGCAGTGCTGTAACCCGCTCCCGGGTGACGATATAATCGGCTTTGTCACAAGGGGCTACGGTGTATCAATTCACAAGACCGACTGCCCTAATGTAGCGATAGGCCTCAGTGGTGAAAATAAAGACCGCTGGATAAAGGCTCACTGGGCAGTAAACTCCAGTAGTGCTTTCAGAGCAACTATAGATATTATCGCTGAGGACAGAACCGCGCTTATCGCGGACGTAACCACGGCGATAGCAAGCAACCGCATACCGATACATGAGATAAACGCGCATTTCCTCAAAAACGGAAACGCAAATATAATAGTCACAGTCGAAGTAAGCGGCATAGAACAGCTAAAAAATATAATCCAGCGCCTGCAGAAGGTACCCGGCGTAATCTCCGCAGAAAGGACGGGCAAGCAGTAATGAATATTATCACGATGACGCTCGGCGAGCTTGGCACCTCATGCTATCTCGTATCAAGCAAAAGTAAAAACGCGGCTATGATAGACCCCGCAGGAAACGCGGACTATATCATGTCCACGCTTAAAAAAAACAACCTGACGCTTAAAATGATACTGCTGACGCACGGCCATTTTGACCACACCGGCGCTGTCAGCGACCTTGTATCGCAGACCGGCGCAAAGGTGTATATCCACAAAAATGACGAATGTATGCTTGACGATACTAACAGGAATGTCGCCTATCTCGCACCGGGCTTTGTGTACAAGCCGTTTTCGGCTGATATACTGCTGTCGGACGGGGATAAAATCAGCCTTGACGAGATAGAGTTCAGAGTTATGCTCACCCCCGGCCATACGGCAGGGAGCGTGATGTACTTTGCTGAAAACTGCATTTTCTCGGGCGATACGATTTTTGAAGGCTCGGTCGGCAGAACCGACTTCTACTCGGGCGACTTTACCGCACAGCGCGAGAGCCTGAAAAAAATCGCCGATTTAGAGGGAGATTATATAATCTACCCCGGGCACGGCGGATCTACCACGCTAAAGCAGGAGAAAAAGTACAACCCGTACCTGACGGTAGGGATACGCGCGGACTTTTTTGACGGTCTTTCATGATTACGGCGCTTTATTTTCAGAAATCGGCGGAAAAATACCGCTACGAGCTTGAAAGAATTACCCGCAGCTTTTCTCTGCCGCATAAGCTTGATATGCTGGTTGATACAGAGCCTCTCGGTGACGGCTACGCGGAGTTTTATGCAGATAGTACGGCACTGTCAGTTACCGTCTGCGACGGTGAAAAGGTGACCGAATCGGAGAGCGTGCCGGATAATATTTCCGATACAGAAGTCGAAACCCGCCTGTGTGCGCTGCTTGTCACGGCTATGGTAAAGCTTGGGCACAAGCCGCTCCCGTGGGGAATACTTACAGGAGTAAGACCCGTGAAATACATCAGGAGCATATACGAGAGCATGGGCGATGCCGCCGACCGCTATATCACCGAAAATCTGCTTGTGAGCGACAAAAAGCTAAAGCTCGCACAGCAGATTATAAAGATACAGCAACCGATAATAGACAGTCTTGAAAAAAGACTGATAAGCCTGTATATATCCGTGCCGTTCTGTCCGTCGCGGTGCAGCTACTGCTCGTTTGTATCAAGTGCGGGAGACAGCGCCGTAAAGCTTATCGGCGAATATTTTGAGCTGTTACTGAAAGAGCTCGACATATACGCCGACATGATAAGGCGGTACGGTCTTACTGTCGATACAATCTACATCGGCGGCGGCACGCCAACTATGCTGACTGACAGTATGCTGTCGCGGCTTTGCGAAAAGCTGGCGCAGCTCGATTTGTCGCACCTGCGCGAGTTTACCGCAGAGGCGGGCAGACCTGACACCATCACCGAGGCAAAGCTCAGAGCACTTAAAAACGGCGGTGTGCGCCGTATCTCGATAAATCCCCAAACGATGAACGATAGCGTACTTGACGCTATCGGCAGACAGCACAGCTCGGCGCAGGTCGAGACTGCATTTGAGCTAGCGCGGCGGGTCGGCTTTGATGTGATAAACTCGGATCTGATTGCGGGATTGCCGACCGATACCCCCGACAGCTTTGAAAAATCGCTGTACCGCCTGCTTTCTCTCGACCCCGAGAACATAACCGTTCACACACTCAGCCTGAAGCGCTCGTCCGCACTCTACCGCAGCTTCGGCGAAGATATTGGAAAATACGCGGGCGTTATGACCGACTGCGCCGCGGATATTCTCGGCGAATACGGCTACGCTCCTTATTATCTCTACAGGCAGAAGAACATCGCGGATAATCTTGAAAACACCGGCTACTGCAAAGCCGGTGCGGAGAGCCTGTACAACATCTTTATCATGGAGGAGCTGCAGACGATACTCGCGGCGGGCTGCGGCGCATCTACGAAGCTGTGTGACGGCGAAAACATCACCCGAGTTATTAACTACAAGTACCCGTTTGAGTACATCGGTCGCTTTCAGCTGATGAACGAGCGGAAAAAGGATATAGAAGATTTCTTCAAATGGCAATTCTCCCTTGCAAAATAAAGGAAACTATGCTATACTGTATCTATAAAGCCTTATGAAAGGAAATGATATTATGGAATTTAAAGACGAATTTGATGTAATCTTAGGAAAAGCCCGCGACATCACCGACGCAGGCATAAAAAAGGCTGATGAGGTAGTGCGCGTATCAAAGCTGAAGCTTGCCTGTGTGCGGCTTGACAGCGAGATAAAGAACAAATACACAAACCTCGGCAAGATGGTTTACGGCATGGTAAAGCACGACAGTGCCGACTCGGAGAAAATCGCCGAGGCGGTTATGGAGATTGAGCGTCTTTACAAGAAGATGTCAAAGCTCTACGCTGAGATTGAGACTACTAAGAAAATCGTCACCTGCCCTGTCTGCGGCACTAAGAACAAGTTTGAAAATACCTACTGCTCGAGCTGTTCGCACAAGCTGGTTGCGACAGATGAGGAGCCGGAGGATTACGGCTACAACCCTGAGTTTGAGGAAAATGAATAAGTAACATAAACCGCCGGAGAGCAGAAACTCTCCGGCGGTAAATATTTGGATATATTTTTCCCGCCGCAGACTCGCGGCGGGAATACTGTTTATTTTGTGATAATAGCCTTATCTACCTCTGTTATTCAGCAAATCCGACAAAGCCGAAAACGGGTCGTCCTCGTCAGAAGGCACTCCGGGGCTAGCAGGGAAAACAAGCGACTCGGTTACGCCGTTTGCTTCAGCCTCGCCGCCGTTTGAGCTGATACCGGAAAGTACGGTTTCTACAGCCTTATCGGAAGTGATAAGCTGGTTGCCCTCGGTGTCGGTAAACGATGTGGCAATAACAGTAATAACCATCTCATCATTGAGCTCGCTGTCAAAGCTTACGCCGTGTATAACCTGTACACCCTCTGCCGCCACCTCGGTGAGCATATTCATTACCTTTGCGACATCGTCAAGAGGTGTATCCTCGGAAATTCTGAAATTAACAAGCAGCTTGCCTGCGTTCTTGATAGAGGTCTCGAGCAGCGGACTTTCTACAACCTCGCGGACAGCCTGCTCTGCTCTGTCATCACCCGTGCCGTGGCCGATAGCCATGTGCGCGTCGCCAGCGTCCTCAAGAGTGGACTTTACGTCCTCAAAGTCGATATTGACAACGCCGTCCTCATTTACAAGGTCGGAAATACCCTTTACAGCCTGGTAAAGAACATCATCAACCATAGCATAAGCAGCCTTTATCGAGATATTCTTTTCCTTTATTGTAAGCAGACGCTGATTGGGTATGATAATCAGAGCGTCAACATTCTTTCTCAGCTCTGCTATACCCTGAAGCGCAAGATTCATCTTGTATTCGCGCTCAAAATCAAACGGCTTTGTAACAACACCGACAGTAAGTATGCCCTGCTCCTTTGCAATTTCCGCAATGATAGGAGCCGCGCCTGTGCCGGTGCCGCCGCCCATACCTGCTGCTACAAATACCAGCGACGAGCCTTTAAGTGCCTCGGCTATGTCATCTCTGTTTTCCTTTGCCGACTCTGCCGCAATGGGAGGCTTTCCGCCTGCGCCTCTGCCCTTTGTTGTCTTTCTGCCTATCTGTATACGCTCCATGGCGTTGCCGTCCTTGTTTTTTAAAGCAGCAACATCCGTATTTACTATAATAAAGTCGACACCTTCAACATTATTTCTGACCATGTTTTCTACTGCGTTTCCGCCGCCGCCGCCAACGCCTACGACCTTAATTTTCACATCGCGCTCAAACTCTTCTTCGTCAAACTCAAAGTTCATTTAAAATTCCTCCGTGTCTTAGTAAGTAGAAATACCCTACTTTAATATTTTAACAGATTCTTTTATCAATTGCAAGGGGTTTACACAAATTTTCTTCATCAATAATTACATAAATTGATTTACAACCGAAAAATTGCACAATATATTGTATTTTTCGTGCAATTATCCTCATGTCGGCGGAGTTGTATCACCTATATCCGCACCGCTGTTGTCCGTGCTGTCAGACGGCTGTGACGATGTTCCGTCAGGCGGCGTGCTGTCAGACGAGCTGTTGTCCGATGTACTGCTATCAGATGATGTATCGTCATAGTCCGGACGGAAGGTCACCTTCATGCTGTCCGAGGAGCTTGCCACCTGCGACAGAATAAGGATTCCCTTTTCTCCGTCAAACTCTCCCTTGTCGATAAGATTCTTTGCGACGGTAAGCTTCAGCTTTATCTCGGAATAGTCACCGAGCTGAAGCGTCAGCTTATTGTCATAATTCATCGTGATATTGTATATATTTGAAATATCAATTTCTTTTATCTTTCCGCCGAAGCCGACCTCGGTATATTGCCCGATAAGGTCAAACAGTATATCGTATTTCTTCTCCGCGCTGATGTCCGTCTGCCCGTCAAGCTCCGCGTAATTTTTGACCGAGGAAAGCAGCTTGCACAGCATATTGCGGCTGCTCTCGTTTGCTACCGAGAGAAAATCTCCCGACGCGGCGTACTCCGGGTCGAAGCCGGTCACCACAACATATTTTGAGTCCGGCTTTGTAAGCTCGGCGTTCATTATCCTGCCGTTTGCCGATACAAGATAATAGCTGTTGTTCTTCTTGATATTCGCCACAGCCTCAGCCCTGCCTATTTCTATCTGCAGGGTTGACGGAAGCTTTTTGATTACGCTTGCCTTATCAATATACGGAAGCGCCTCGATAAGCCTTTGCTCTGCCGCCGAGCTGTCAAGCAAAATCAAGTTTTCTCCCGCCGATACGCCGAGTGCATCAAGCACCTCGCTCTGGGTGTATACATCATCTCCGGTCACCTCAAAGTGCTCGATATTGAACAGGACGGTGGTGGACAGCACACAGATTATAACTACCGCAATGATGCCGAACATTATGTAATACAGCAGATAGCTTGAAAGCTTTCTGCGTGTGCGTCTGCCGTTCTTTTCAGGCGTCGTTTCACCGCGGCGCTGATTTGACTTGTGCCGCAGCGCTCTGCTCTGTATATCCATCGGCTTTGCAACGGGTATATCGGTAGCCGTGTTATCGCTGACATATTTCGGCATCGGCTGAGCCTTTGATGTGGCGGGTACCGGTACGGCAGTATCGGTATTTTTCGGCTTGCCGCCTTTTTTCGCCTGCTTTTTGGCGGCAGCTGACTTTTTATCCGATTTTTGGGCTTTACGTTTGCTCTTTTTCTTTTTATCCTCTGTACTATTATTTTGTGCGCTTTGAGGTTCGGCGCTCCGGTTCATCTGCGGCGGCAGCTGTACGGGAGGCTTGTTTTTTCTGGTAGGCGGCATCTGCGCCCATAGATTGTTTTTATCCTTATCCGTTAAATCAGGCATCTCACCGCCCCCTTTTCCTTGATTTTTCTTATTCCTTATTTTGCTATATACGCTTTATATCAGCGCCCACGCTTCTCAGCGCCTTTTCTATTGCCTCATAGCCGCGGTCGATATGATGTATCTCGCCGATTGTCGAAGTGCCCTCCGCACCGAGCGCCGCTATGACAAGCGCCGCGCCGCCGCGTAAATCGGTCGCGACAAGCTCGGTTCCCGAAAGCGAGGGTACGCCCTCTACCACGGCGACCTTTCCCTCTACCTTTATTTTCGCACCCATGCGGGAAAGCTCTCCCGCGTGGCGGTAGCGGTTTTCAAAGATATTTTCCACAAACAGCGAGGTACCGCTCGCCGTTACGCTTATCGCCATCAGAAGTGCCTGCGCGTCGGTAGGAAAGCCGGGATAAGGCATCGTCCTTACCGTCACCGGAGCTTTCAGCCGCCCGCGTACGTTTATATATATGTTCTCTCTGCCGTAGCTGTAGATACGGCAGCCCATAGACTGCATGACGGGTATGACAGCGCCGAGGTGCGAGGCGTTTGCACCGCTAAGGACAAGCTCGCCGCCTGTTGCCGCTGCACAGCAAAGATATGTCACCGCGGCTATCCTGTCGGGGATAACCCTGTGTTCACAGCCGTGAAGCGTCTTTACGCCATGTATTGTGATTTTGTCGCTGCCCGCGCCGCTTATCTTAGCTCCGCAGCCGCAGAGAAAATCAGCAAGGTCGCATATCTCCGGCTCGCGCGCCGCGTTGTGTATCTCTGTCACGCCCTCCGCCTTTACCGCCGCAAGAATTATATTCTCGGTAGCGCCCACCGACGGAAACGACAGCGAAATCGCAGTGCCGAAAAGTCCCTTAGGTGCGTTACATTCGAGATAGCCGTGCTGTTCGGCTATATCCGCGCCCATCTCTTTAAGCGCCGATAAATGCAAATCTATAGGCCGCGGACCCAGCTCGCACCCGCCGGGGAAGGACAACCTGCAATGACCCATGCGCCCGAGTATAGCGCCGAGGAACACGATTGACGAGCGCATCTCGCGCATAAGTCCGACAGGCACCTCACAGCAGCCTATGGTCTCGGCGTTTGTGATAACCGTCGCGCCCTCGCGCTTGCACTTTACTCCGATATGGTTTAATATGCGGCAGGCGGCGTCAACATCGGTAAGTCTGGGGCAGTTATGCAGTACGCACTCGCCGTCACCGACAAGCGCCGCCGCGGCAAGCAAAGGCAGAGCGCTGTTTTTCGCTCCGTGTAAGGGTATTTCGCCCTCAATCCGCTTTCCGCCCTGTATAATCAGCTTTTGCTTATCCATAAAGTCACCCTCTCATAGCTTTTCTTCATCTTATGCCAGTGAGAGTGATTTTGTTATTTTTCGGGGGGGCTTAGGGGATATATCCTACTTTTTAAGCCCCATAAGGTCGATAATTTCTCTTAAAATTATATCAGCCGAGTTCTGTGCAGACAGCTTTGCCGCGTTTTCCGACATGAGCTGTAGCAGCTCGGGGTTCTGATAGAACTCGTTCACCGTGTTTATAAGCTTCGCGGCGGTCAGCTCCTTGTCGTCTATTATACGTCCCGCGTTTGCGTTCTGCAATGTCAGAGCATTGTAATACTGGTGATTTTCCGCCGCGTAGGGGTACGGGACAAGCACGCTCGCCCTGCCTATCGCCATTATCTCGGTGAGGGTCATTGCGCCCGCGCGGGTTATTATCAGATCGCTTGCACACATACAGGTGTACATATTGTCGATGTATTCTTTAAGTATAAAGTGCGGGTTGTTTTCGTCCACACCGTTTTCCTTTACCTTTTGCATAAAGGTATCTCTGCCGTGCTTTCCGTAACCGTGGATATGGTTTATATTACCCTTTCTCTGCTCCCATGATAAAAGCTGTGCGACTGCGTCGTTTATTCTCGCCGCGCCCTGACTTCCGCCTGCGGAAAGGATAGTCAGGCAGTCGGGCAGTCCGAGCCGCTTTCTCGCCTGCTCTCGGCTTTCTATCGGGATATTGTTTCTCAGCGGGTTGCCGGTAAACACGCACTTTTTGCAATTTTTCAAGTGCTTTTCCGCGTCCTTTGAGCCGAGCATGATTATATCCGCCTTGTCCGCGAGCATCTTTGTAGATACCCCGGGCAGAGAGTTGCTCTCATGCACAGCGGTCTTTATCCCGCATTTTACTGCGGTTTTCAGCACCGTACCGGTAACGTACCCGCCCGTGCCTATTACAAGGTCGGGCGAAAATGACGAAAATATCTTCTTTATCTGTCTTCCGGCGCTGAGATAATAATATACCGCCTTTACGTTGCGGCCGATATTTTTCGGGGTGAGCTTGCGCTGTATACCCGCCATCATTACCGGTGAAAAGTCGTAGCCCGCCTTTGTCACAAGCTTTGCTTCAAGTCCGTCGGGCGAGCCGATAAACAAGACCTCGCTGTCGGGAAAAACCTCTTTAATCTTATCGGCGATAGCAAGCGCGGGGTTTATGTGTCCGCCCGTGCCGCCAGCCGCAAATGCGACATTCATTTTTTGTGTTCCTTTCGCATTAAGTATCGGATTGCTTTGATACGCTGAGCAGTATGCCCACCTCAAACATCTGTATTATAAGCGCCGTTCGTCCGTAGCTGAAAAATGGGAGTGATATACCCGTGTTGGGTATCGCGTTGCAGGCAACACCAATATTAAGCAGCGCCTGTATGCCTATCTGTAAGGTTATGCCGAGAGCGACAAACGAGCCGAATTTGTCCTTTGCCTTTGCCGCGATAAGAAAGCCGCGGCACTCAAACAGTACAAACAGAAGTATAACCGTCATAGCTCCGACAAAGCCGAGTTCTTCGCAGATAATTGAGAATACAAAGTCGTTCTGGCTTTCGGGAAGGTAGAAATATTTCTGCCGCGAGTTGCCCAGGCCAAGACCGAACCACCCGCCCGAGCCTATCGTTATCAACGACTGAGAGGTCTGGTAGGTGCTGTCCTGCGTAGCGGAAAACGGCTCAAAGAAGCTTTGCAGTCGTTCTGTCAGATAATCCCACTTGAACACGAAAAGCAGCATTGCAAGCGCGACCACCGCAAGCACGATAAGTGAAATCATGCCGCCGCGGTGACTGCCGCCTACAAACATCATAACATATATAATTGCGAAGATAATAAGCATTGCCGAGACGTGTCTCTGCATAAGGTAGAACACGCTGGCGGGGATAAGCACAAGCCAGTATTTTAAAAATCCGTACCATATATCCCGCCGCTGCTCGTAGTACCGCTGAAGCATATAGGCTACAAGCAGTATCGCGGCGATTTTCAGCAGCTCTGACGGCTGAAACTGTACGCCGAATATCGTAATCCAACGCTTTGCGTCGTTTACCGCCTCGCCGAAGAAATATACCGCTATCATCAGCACGCAGGAGAATACAAAGGCTACCTTTGCGGCGTTCAGTCCGTTGCCGTTTTCAGCCGCGTATTTCTTTTTAGATTTTCGCTTCCATGGCTTTATGTAGGCGTGGTAGTCAAGCTTTGACGCAAAGCACAGCGCGACAAAGCCGATAATCGCACCCTGCAGCTGCTGTTCCATATACACAAAGCTGTCCGACTGCTCGGCTAAAGAATAAGCGTAGCTTGCCGAGGACATCATGACGATACCCATTACAAGAAGTATCAGCACTACCGTAAACAGCGGCATATCAAATCTGCCGCGTTTTTTAAGCCAGGTACATTCTACCGCAGGGGCATCGGGGCACTTTGGGCGGCTGAGTAAAGAGCGTATCGCCTTGTCTTTTTTCTCCGCCGCAATATCACCGATAGTGGTCTTGCGATGTTTTTGTTTAGCCGCGGGTTTTTCCGCTGATATTTTTTCTGTATTATCCGACTGCCGCGCAGTCCTTTTTACATCCGTTTTTTCGGGAACAGCCGCACTCACCGGTGGCTCATAGACGCGGCGTTTTTTGGGCTTTGATACAATAACATCGTTCAGCCTGCCGCTTTGCTTATCTGCTTTTGCCGTCTTGTTTACGGCGGTGCGGTACAGCTCGTTTTGCTGCTCGCGGCTGAGGCCTCCGTTAGTCTGTGCCATTGTCCTCCCCCTTTCACGGAAATTTTATCTGAAAACTGAAATATTGTTAAAGCATACCGTAATACAGCATAGCTATCGCCGCGGCACACGCCGCAAGCTCTATAAGCGAGAATACCGCTACTATCTTTCCCTCTTTCCAGCCGCGCATCTCAAAGCTGTGGTGGATAGGCGTCATTTTGAAAAGGCGTTTGCCGTGCGTAAGCTTAAAATATGTCATCTGGATAAGCACCGAGAGCGCCTCCCAGATATACACCGCCGAGCATACCACCATGATAAACTCCGTACCCGTGCAGATACCGAGCGCGGTGACTATACCGCCTAAAAACATCGAGCCGGTGTCACCCATCATGACCTTTGCGGGGTGCAGATTCCATACAAGAAAGCCCATACAGCCTGCTCCTGCCGCCGCCGCAACTATGCCAAGCTCGGCAAAGTCCATAAGCGCGCAGATTACGAGATATGCCGCGCAGAATACGACCGTCACGGACGAACAGAGTCCGTCCACGCCGTCGGTAAGGTTTACCGCATTTACAAGATACAGTATGCCGAGTCCCATGATGATGTAGTAAAAATACCACAAATCAAGCTGGCCGAGAAAAGGAAAGGTGATAACGGTCGAGGTGTCGCCCGCTACAATTCTTGAGGTGAAAAACGCCGCGATAACAAGCACCTGCATGATTATCTTCTGGCTCGGAGTAAGACCCTCATTGCGCTTTTTCTTCACCTTGATAAGGTCATCTACAAATCCGATAAATCCGAAGCACAGCGCCCTAATAACTGCTGATATGCCTTTCATCAGCTTAAGGCCGCCTGCGCCCTCAAGGTTTATCCCGCCGTTTATCCACAGCACCGCTATACCTGCGGCAAACGCGATAATTACGCCCGCGATAAACATCACACCGCCCATAGTCGGAGTACCCTCCTTTGACTTATGCCATGCAGGGCCTATGTCAAGAATGGTCTGACCGAATTTAAGCCTTTTTAGCGCGGGTATCGTCACAAAGCCAAGCAGAGCCGTAATTCCGAAGCTTATTACTGCCGCGATTATCGTTGCAGGTATGCTCATTGGTTTATGCTTCCTTTCTCTTCCATTATTTCATTTACTATATCCGCCTCGCAAAACGGCAGATATTCGTCACCTATTATCTGATATTTTTCGTGTCCCTTGCCCGCAAGCACGACCACGTCGCCCTTTTGCGCCATATCGAGCGCACGGCGTATTGCCTGTCTGCGGTCGGTGTATTTTTCATACGGCTTTGCTTTATCTACGCCGCCGCATACTTGCTCTATTATATTCTCCGCATTCTCATGCGCGGGGTTATCCGAGGTAACTATGATATAATCGGCGTACTGAGATACTGCCTTTCCCATAAGCGGCCGCTTTTCACTGTCGCGCTCGCCCGCCGCGCCGAATACGCAGATAAGCCGCTTTTCGGTAAGGGGTCTTAGCGCCGCAAGCATTTTTGAGAGTGCATCGTCCGTATGTGCATAGTCGGTTATTACGGTAAAATCTCCCTTATACACGGGGTTCAGCCGTCCGTCCACGCCATTGCAGGACTTTAGCGCCTTTGCACATTCACATATATCAAAACCTGCCGCTGAAGCGATGCCGACAGCGCACAGCGCGTTCTGTACATTGTATATGCCGGGTGAAGGGATATTTACCTTTACCGCCTTTTTATCGCGTGCACTCATCAGGATAAACTCGGTGCCGCCCGCCGACTGCTTTATAAATTCGGCGTACAAGTCCGCCTTTTTATATGCGCTGTAGGTTATGCAGGTATCACAAAACTCCTTTGCGAGCCGCTCGCCGTACTCGCCATCTATGCAGATAACGGGTCTTTCGGTCATGGTGAGCAGTCTGCGCTTTGCCGCGAAATAGTTCTCCATAGTTTTATGATAATCGAGGTGGTCGCGGGTGAGGTTAGTAAATCCCGCCGCCGCAAAGTCCTCGTCACCTATTCTATACTGGGCTAAAGCCTGCGAGCTTGCCTCCATCACACAGTATTCCGCGCCGTTTTCCACCATCTCGGCAAACCACGAGTACAGCACCGTAGGGGGCGGCGTTGTGGGTGTGCCGTGGGGCGAGCTTATTATCCTGCCGCCGCAGGTGTCGTTTCCTGCCGTCCCGATACAACCACATTTTTTACCGAGCGAGGTCAGTATATGCTTTACATAGTGTGCGACTGTGGTCTTTCCGTTTGTGCCGGTAACTCCAAGAAGAGCAAGCTTTTTGGTCGGTTCGCCGTAAAAACGGGATGCCAGCCTTGCAAGCTCTGCTCTTGTGTTTTCGCGGATTATCTGTCGGGATAGTCCTAGGTCACGCTCGGTTATGACCGCCGCCGCGCCCTTTTCAAGTATCTCTTTCGCCGCATTGTGTCCGTCGAAGCTTGCACCCTTTATGCAGACAAACACGCTGCCCTTTTGAACCTTGCGGGTATCATCGGTGACCGATGTAATCCCGCAGTTATCCACGCCGCATTTCTTCGCGTCGGGACATATATCATAGAGTGTTATAGTATCAGCCCCCATCAGCCTGTTTCGTTATTGATAAGGAAATTAACCTCTACCACCGTGCCGCGGTATACCGACGAGCCCGCAGTTATACTCTGGCTTATCGCCTTTGCGTCGCTGCTGCCCGAAGCTCCCGTGACGCATATATTCACACCCTCGTCAGCCATAGCCTTGTTGGCCTCGGCTACCGTCATGCCGATTACATTCGGCACAGTCGAGAATTTATAGTCAGAAATCGGTATATCTCCCATATACAGCATTACCGTGCCGCCGTTCGGCATTATCGCGCCGGCGCCGGGTACCTGACCGGTTACGGTCGTGCCGTCGGTACTTCCGATTATCTCTGCTTTAAGACCTGCCGCCGTGAGCAGAGCCTCTGCACGGATACTGTTATAGCCGCCTACATACGGCACCGTTACATCCTGCTGCTGCAGCTCCTCTGCGGTGTACTGCGGATAGATGTTAAGATATTCAAGACCCTCTTTAAATACCGCCGATACGACAGGCGCCGCAATCGCGCTTCCGTAGATATATCCGCTTGTCGGCTCGTCTACTACTACAAGCATTACATACTCGGGGTCGTCCGCGGGTACTGCCGCGCAGAAGGTAGCAACGTACCGCATCTCCGCGTCCTCGCCGCTGTAATAATCATCCAGCTTTTCTGAGGTGCCGCTCTTGCCCGCTATGCGGTAGCCGCTTATATATGCGTTACTGCCGCCGTTTGTGGTAACTACGTCCTCCAGTATCTGACGCATAAGCGCCGAGGTCTCCTCGCTGATTACCTGCCGCTTTACTACCGGCTCGGTAGCCTTTATTACATTTCCGTCGCTGTCTATTATTTTGTCCACCAGATACGGTGTCATAAGCTTGCCGCCGTTTACCGCCGCCGATACGGCAGTCACCATCTGGATAGGTGTAACCTTATTTGTCTGACCGAACGCCGAGCTGGACAGCTCGACAATTCCCATATTATCCCTTGATACATAAAGCGAATCCGCCTCTCCCGGCAAATCTATGCCGGTCTTTTCGGTAAAGCCGAACGCCTCAAAATACTGTGAGAACTTATCCTCGCCGAGCAGCTGTCCTATCGCGATAAACGCGGGGTTGCAGGAGCGTATCATAGCTTCTGTGAGGGTAGATGTACCGTGACCGCCAAGGTTCCAGCACTTTATCTTTGTACCCGCGACATCTGCCACACCGCTGCACATAAACGTGCTGTCAAGACTTACTACCTCTTCTTCAAGCGCCGACGCGCAGGTGATTATCTTGAATACCGAGCCCGGTATATAAAGCTCGCTGACGGCCTTGTTCTTCCATTGCTGTTCTCTCAGCACCGCCTTTGCGTCCTCTATTTCCTCCTCGGTTGCCTTGTCTGCCGACATCTGTGCTATAGTCAGCCTATCCTTTTCAAAAAAGAGATATGACGGGTCGTTAGGGTCGTAGCCGGGGTAAGTAGCCATAGCTACGATAGCGCCTGTCTTTGCATTCATTATTATGCCCGTACTGCGGTTTTCTACCTTATGCTGTGATACGGTTATTTCAAGATTCTTTTCAAGATAATACTGTAATGTTTCGTCTATCGTAAGTATGAGGCTGTTGCCGTCCTTTGCGGGGTACTTTGCCTCATAGTCGTAGGGCATCGCGTCACCGTGCGCATCTGTTACGGTGACTACTCTGCCATCTACGCCCTTTAAATATTCGTTGTAGTATTTTTCAAGGCCATAGCCGTCCTCGTTTTCGTTTATAAAGCCGAGTATGCTTGCCGCAAGCGAGCCGTTAGGATAGGTGCGCTCGCTGTTTTCGACTGCGTAAACGGAAATCGACTGCAATCCGTTTTTAAGCACGAAGCTGTTCACCTTTTCAACCGTCTCGCGGTCTACGCGCTTTTTCGCAATATAGTATCTGCTGGTTACGTCCTCGCACGCCTCCATAAGCTTGTCGCTGCTTAAATCCAGTATCTCGGCAAGTCCCTTGCAGATAAATTCCTTGTTCTCCGGCTCGTACTCTTCGATGTCGCCCGGCGAGATTATTATATCCCATACCGTAGTGCTCTGTGCCAGCACCTTGTTGTTGCGGTCGTATATCGTGCCGCGCTTTGCCTTTATCACAAAGCTGTCCTGCTGCTGACTGCCCGCAAGGGCGCTCAGCTCCTTGTTCTGTATGATTGCAACGTCAAACAGCTTTGCGGATATATAGACCGTAAGCAAAATCACGCAGAAAAACACCACGACAAGTATGCGGTTTTTCATGCTTCTGGTCGGTTTTATGTTCATTGCTGTGACCCTTTCCCTTTTTTCAGCCGAAAACCTATAACTGCAAAATGTTCATTAAAAAGCTTTATCCTTTTCCGAAAAAAGCATAGCTTTTTTCAGAAAAGGAGCCTTATAGCCGCACATACTTTATATACCGGCTTGTTCATTTATATTGTCCTAAAATCCCAAATATTCCAAAACATCACCGAACCAGTTCTGGATAACCACGAAGATATTTTCCTCCGTGTCGGACGCCGTCTCGGTCATTGTTCCGGTGTTCATCTCGACATATCTTTCCTGCGCGCTGTTTATCTTCTGCATTCCGAGCTCCTCCTGCGCGTACTGCTCGACATTTTCTATTGAAACCGAGCCGCTGAGCTGTGCGGTGAGCGCTGTGTTTATCGACTGTGCATTTTCGAGCGCCTGAGTCTCGCTGTTTATCTTTAAATTAAGCTCACTGAGCGTAGCCTTGCTGTATAAAAACATTATAAACACCGCTAAAAACAAGCCTGCGATAAGAACGAGTGCTACCGGCTTTCCTGCCTTTGCCGCTGAGGACTCGACCATTTTAAGCTCAGGCTTTTCAGCTTTCTGGGGCTGTTCTTTTCTCTGTGCTGTATCAAAAAGTGCTAAATCGTATGCGGCGCTTGTTTTGTTGTGAGGTACCTGCATATATACTCCCCCTTGCTTTTTTATTTCTGTATTTTTTCGATTATCCTGAGCTTTGCGCTGCGCGAGCGGTTGTTCTGCATAAGCTCGTCCTCATTTGCCGTAACCGGCTTTTTCGTCACAAGTGCGCCGCGCGGCGTCTTGCCACACACGCAGACAGGAAAGGACGGCGGGCAGGTACAGCCCGTGCAAAGCTCCTTGAATTTGTTTTTTACTATTCTGTCCTCGATAGAATGGAAGGTGATAACCGCAAGCCGTCCGCCGGTTTTCAGCGCGTCAAACGCCGCGTCAAGTCCCTCGCGCAGCTCGTCAAGCTCTCCGTTGACCTCTATTCGTATCGCCTGAAAGGTCTTTTTGCAGGGGTTTTTCTCCCGCCTGACCTTTAATGGCACATTTCTCTTTACTATCTCCGCAAGCTCCATGGTTGTCCTTATCGGAGACTGCTCGCGGCTTTTTACTATCCCCGCGACTATCCCGCGGGCAAATTTTTCCTCGCCGTACTCAAAAAGTATTTTTTCAAGCTGTGCGGCGGGATATTCATTTACTACATCATAAGCGCTGAGACCGCTTTTGCTCATTCTCATATCAAGCGGCGCGTCCTCGTGATAAGAAAATCCGCGCTCGGCGGTGTCGAGCTGATAGGACGATACACCAAGGTCCATCAGCACGCCGTCAACCTCGTCTATCATAAGCTCCGTCATCGTTTCTCTGAAAGTGGAGAAGCGGCGGTTTATAAGAGTATGATTGTACGGTGCAAGCTTCTTTTCCGCCGCCGCTATCGCGTCTGGGTCGCGGTCGAAGCCTATAAGCCTGCCGCCCGAAAGCCGCTTTGCTATCTCGCACGAATGTCCGGCAAATCCTGTCGTGCAGTCTACATATATTCCGTCGGGCTTTATGTCAAGTCCCTCTATCGTCTCACCCAGCAGCACGGGGATATGAACTTGTTTTTCCTCCATGCGGCTCAGTCCTCTCTAAAAATATTCCGGATTGCAGAACCTTTCCACGCAGATTCTTAGATACCAAGCTCTAACGCAAGGTCAAGCAGCTCTGCGGAGTTTGTCCGCTCGTTGAACTTTGCCCACTCGGTCTTGTCCCAGATTTCCGCCGTGCCCTCAAGTCCGACTACGACAACATCAAGCGTAAGCTTTGCGTATTCTCTCAGCGGCTGTGCGATTGATACTCTTCCCTGCTTGTCCGCGGTCACCTCGTAGGCGCTGCCGCATAAAAAGCGTTTTATGTTCTGGGTCTTTACCGAAGGCATCTCGTTTATCTTCTCTATAAGTTTTTTCCAGTCTTCCTTCGCATATACCTTCAGACACTCATTTCCTATCGTCT
Source organism: uncultured Clostridia bacterium (assembly GCA_945921635.1). Taxonomy (GTDB): domain Bacteria; phylum Bacillota; class Clostridia; order Oscillospirales; family Ruminococcaceae; genus Ruminiclostridium_E. The sequence continues at coordinate 7,225 of CAMEKZ010000015.1, read as the reverse complement.
TGGCAATGACAAGGTCGTTTCCGAGCTCATCTCTGAGCTTTACGGGTATATTCATACGTCCCTTGCTGTCAAGCGTGGATTTAAATTCGCCCGTCACGACCCGTCACCTCCTGTCTAGTGCCTAGACACGCAGACGCGCGCCAAAGTACTTCTATTTATATCTTTGCTTCTCGCGATGGTCTAGTGCCTAGACGCGCAGACGCGCGCCAAAGTACTTCTATTTATATCCTTGCTTCTCGCGATGGTCTAGTGCCTAGACGCGCAGACGCGCGCCAAAGTACTTCTATTTATATCTTTGCTTCTCGCGATATAAGCGTCTTTGATACAAGCCTATTTAACGATAGGATTTTGGAGCCTATCCGCCCCGATTTTCTGAAAAAGTGAAATCTTCACCACAAAAGTGGCTAAAAGTGTCCATTTATATTATACTACCCCCACAAAAAAAATTCAAGTGGAAATTTTATCATTTATTCCGAAAAAATAGCTAAAACCGCCGTGCGTTTTTCATTAAAATTGCACAAAAAAAGAACCCCCTTTTTAGGGGATTCTTTAGTAATTGTTACTGATTTACAACATATTGTGTTGTAGCGAAAATGTAGGCACATCATTTTGAGTCGGTGGTGTTTCTGACACCTTTTATTCGATTTTTATTCAGATTTGCCGCCCTCGTACTCGTCCGACAGATTATCCTCTATCCACTTTGCAAGCATAAGCGGTGACAGGATAATATCCATAGACTTCTGCTCACCGTCGCTTACGCTCTCCATCGTGATGATTTCGCCCTGTTCGCGACCCTCGCTGCCTATAATATCATAGGTCAGCTGACAGCGGTACTTTATCGTGCAGAGTAAAAACTCGGGCGGGATAACGTCACAGCTGCATATCTCGTCAAGCCATAAGAACGGGCTCATGCCGCCTATGCTTATATCCTCGATAATCCAGCCGCTTGCCGCGTAAGAATCGTTTGCACACATATAAAGCGAGAACTTGAACTTTTCCTCGCGGTCATCCTTGAACAGACCGACCTCAAAGCTCTTGATAACGTAGTTGTTTATAATGCTGGACTCACAGCCGCAGCAGGAGCAGGTTCCGCCGTAGCCGAACAGCTTGCTGTTTATATCCTTTGCAAAATAGTTGCGGTAAACTCTGAGATTTGAAAAGCCGCGCACCTTTTTATACTGCTCACGTAAGAAGCCAAGCTCCTCGGCGGTTATGCTCGGCAGAGGCTTATAATAATAAGGTATTTGGTCAAGCAGCACCTGGTTCGGCTCCTCGGTGCTGGAGTAAAACTGGCTTAAAACGTTGTTGTTCTCGCCGATAAGCAGATACTCGGCGTATTTTGAGAACTCCGGCTTTGAAAGGTCGTCACGCAGAACAACATACTTTACTATTGCCTTTCTCTCGTCATCAGTAATAGGCTCGTTTATATCCACGATGCGGATAATCTTGTCATTTTCGCCGAGTAAGGCAATACGCGGGATTTTAAGGTCGCAGATATAGAGATTAGGAATAATCGCCGACACCTTTTCATCGGTCAGGTCATAGCTGCGGAGCAGGCTCATCAGCGACGCCTTTTCAAACGAATAGCCGGACTTTACGAATTTGAAGTCAAACACACGGCCGTTGAACATACCGCAGTTTATCAGCGCGTATACATCGCCGATAATTTCGAGCAGGTCGGCGTTTGTGATGCTCGACGGAATCATGAACTGCTTACCGTACGCCGCAAAGCGGAACTTCTTGTTGATATCAAGCTGTAAGGTTATGTCACAGCCCTGCGACTTCATCTCACGCAGGAAGGTCATGGTGTCCTTGCCCTGCGTAAAGGTGTTTATCAGCATATTTATGACTTCGTTGTAGACCTGGTGGTTTTCAAATCTGTTCTTGTGTGCTACAATGCAGTCATAGGCCTTTTTCAGATTGCCTACGGTCATACGCGCAACGTCAAAGTTGTGCTGTATATCGCGGTAGCGGACGTTGAACTGATAGTACCGCATACCGATTTTGTAGTCCTGACCGTACATGGTATCGAACAGTCCGATCGCGCCGATAAGCGCTTCTTCATTGTCCACCATGTCGTTTATTACATATTTGCCGAGCTTTAAGCTTACTATGCTCCTGAAGCCGAAGCTCAGTCCGAAGTCCTTTATAGCGGGGTTCTTCTCGCTGTCAAGCACATAGGTCTTGCCGTCAAAATTGAAGTTGTAGCAGAACTCTCTGCCTGACTCCTCAGTCTCCTCGTCCTCCCAGTTGTAGGAAGCGACAATGATATTGTCGGGGATTTCGGCAACATCTGCCTTCATCTTGACAAGCTCGTCCGCGATATATTCGGTAAACGCGGTGCCGCTCTCGTGCTCCTCCTTTGATACCCCGTCGGTTGTCGAGAAAAAGCCGAGCTCCTTTATCTCGGAATACGGCATAGCCTTATCCCTGCCCGGGAGCAGAAGCGAAACGCAGTTATGGAACTTGCTCTGAAGTCCTGTCGCCATCGTGCTTGTGCTGAGATAGTTGTTGAAAAACTCGAATACATAGTGCTTGGGGCGCATATAGAATTTTTCCGAATTTGTCCTCGGTAAAAGCTCCAGCACAAAATAGCGCGAATACTTGTCTATCATGTATTCGAGGTCGCGGCTGATAGAGGCCGAAACCTCCTCCTCGCACTCGTGGCGGATACCCGTTCTGTGAGTGGTAATATATGAGTTCGGCACGCTTATGAAGAATGCCGACAGCTTTTCCTTGATAAAGTCCTCGCCGGTGGATTTTATAAGACCGGTAAGCTCGTAGGTAGAGAAATAGTTGTACTTGTCAAGCAATACATGGACGATAGTATCGCGCCGTGCAGAAGATACCGCAAACGGGATAAGGTAGATAAAGCCCTCATTTTCGTGCCAGATAAACTCGATGATGCTCTTTCCGTTCTGCAAAAAACGCACAGTCGGGTCGTCCTCGGGGGTTTTCTGATAGCGGATAACCTTGTACACAGTAAGCGGCTTTCCTAAATCCATAACCGCTATATTAAAGGTACGGTTCGGGTTTTCTTCCTCGCCGAAGCGTCCCAGCTGTTTTTTCCTGATAAACGCAAAGCAGAACTCGACAAGGTTTATATACTCGCCCTTGTGGATAGTCAGATTTACAAGATTTTCCTTTATCTTGCTCTGTTCCTCGGGAGAAACCTTGAATATAATCTCGGTGCCCTTAAACACCGGCGCGGTGAGATTGAGCTCGCGGATTTTTAGTATACCCGCATCGTTTACTATACGGAAAGCGAAGTTGTTAGAGCGCAGCTTCAGCCATTCTACATTCATGAATACGCTCTTTGAGCCTACGCCGAAGCGACCCTCGCGCGACTTGTCTCCGTCGCTCCTGCCTATACTTAAATAGTACAGTATCTGCTCCAGAGTAAAGCCGTCCTCGTTGTATGTCAGCCTTATTTCGCCGTCATTTTCAAAGTTGAAAAGCACCTTGATATCAGGCTCGGAATAATAACATCCGAAGGTGTTCTGCAAAAGCTCGCGCAGTATCGACTCCTTTGGATAGTCGCTTACCGAAAGAGAGGCATTGTACGGTGTGCGTCCTCCGAATACGGAATTGAAATAATCCTTAAAAGGCGTACTGTCAGCCTCGCCCGTATAAAGCAGGTTCTGCATTTTCATCAGCGACTGATCCATGACCTCGCGGTTTTCGTTTGCGTGTGCCTGATAAAAGTCGCCTAAAAGTCCCGCGATTTCCTCGTTACGAAAAGCCTCCACCTTACATCACTCCCTCGTTGCAATTTCTCATAAATTCTCTGAATGTATCCTGAATTATATATTCATCGGTAAGATAACGCCATGTGTTGAGCAGGACGGGCATTTTCATCACATCCGGCAGCTCGTTTACGCATTGTCTGAGCTCTGCGCTCTTGTTTTCGCTGATGTAATTGTCAAGTGCGCCGCGCGCCGCCGTCAGACCCATGCCTATCTCGCTCGAGCCTGCCTGCTGTTTGTACTCGTTGTACTGCTCGCCGTAGAGGCACTCTTTAAGCTCCTCACCGCTGATAGGGATTATACGCTGATTTTCATTAAGATACAGCAGCGAATTCTTATAGCTGTCGATTACAGGCTTTATCATCTGTTTAAGCGCCTTTTCATCGGTAGAATTATCCTTTATCTGATTTTCAATACCGAAGGCGCGGTATATCTTATCCAGCTTTTCCGCGGTATAATCGTGAGTCTTTGCGGCAGTAGACAAGTCCACCGACGGGATTACGTTGTAATCGCCGATAAACTGAGTGATAACATCGCGGCTTGAGGCAACCTCGCCGGTATAGCCGCAGACATACTGCAAGTCCTTGATACAGCTTACTACAAGCTGTGTAGCGTTAGGCAGATCGAACAGCACATTTCGTCCGGGCAGACCCTCTACAAGGCTCTTGTATATCTTGCCGAACAGCACCTTTGAAAGCATACGGCTGTCGAAAATTCCGTTATCATCGCAGAACAGGATAAACTCGCGCGAAGCCTCGTCCTTTCCGCCGTGGCGCGCCGCACGCTGCTCAAGCACGACGGGACTGTTGGGCAGTTCGTAGTTGAAAATGTGTGTAAAGGTCTTCATCACGGGGTTTATCGAGCCAATCGTGTCAACAGTGATAACCACTCTTGCACTGTCGGAAGGCTCTGCGGTAAAGTTGTCGTATCGGGTATTGAAGATGTCACCGCGGTCAACCTTCAGCAGATTTGCGTAGTTCGGATAAAGCGCCTTGATTACCTTAGTAAGATAGCTTATTGTAGAGCTTGTGACGCAGTACACAACCGCCTTGTTTGTGGCAGAGGCGAGCACCTCGTCAAGCTTTGTCAGAAAGCAGTCGAGCTTTTTGTCGGTCTCGCGCAGGATATTTACATCCGCCATCGTATAGGACGGCTTTGTATACACCTTTTTTGCTTCGAGGGCGTATTCTTCGAAAATATTACCACCGCAGGGGTAAAGCGGAAGTCCTGTCTTTATATCGATAAGCTTGCGTGAGCTTAAGATAAAATCATTGTCAAAGGCGTAATTCAGCATTACGATATTGCGGGCGGTTTCGCCGCTGTACACGGAGGTATCGTAGTAGCGCATGACCGGCACATCAGGGTCAAAGCAGATAGTGTGCTTTGAAAAGTCGATATTGTCTACCGCCGCCGCCTTTTGCTCATCATTCATCAGTCCCTTTACAAGACTCTTTATATCGTCATAGCCCTTGCCGTAGGCGCAGGGTACAGGGCTGAACACAACAAGCTTTTCGGTCTTTGTCTTTATATGCTCAAGATACAGCGAGCTGTCCACACCTGCGATATTAAGACCCGCATCTATTATCATCAGATCCCATACAATGCCAGCCTGCTCGAACTGCTCCAGCATAGCGTTGTCGGCACGCAGAGCCTCCTCGGCAATAATGTAGGTATTTGACATATCCTTATTGAAGTATGTAATTGCGCGTGACGAGCCGGAAATCATCTTGAAATCCATGCCGTCCTTGGTGACAAGCGACCTGTACCAGCTGTGCATAAGGTGCTTGGGGCAGATAAGCAGTATATTCGGAGAACTGTTTGCAAACACGGCGTCCAGGACGCTCAGCTGCGCCTTTGAAGCTTTATCGGAGCCGTATTCGTCAAGAACAAGGCAGAATCCGAATTTCTTCACTTTCTCGTAAAAAGAACGGCAGACTGTTCCGGTATCCTTTCCGTAGAAGGATATCCATTTTATTTCCTCGGTATTCAAAAAATCACCCTCCGTTTACAATAAGCGGCAAACAGCACGCATGATGAACTTAATATAACTATTATAATACATTTGCGATTTTTTTACAACAGTTATTTCACAATTTATAAAAAATCAATAAAATTTTTATTACTTTTTAGTTGAAGTTGCACTAACAAACCTTAACATCCTGCCAAAATCAAAAAAATGCAACATTTTAAAAAACGGTTATTATACATAATCACGAAAATTTTCCGACTTTCCATAAATTTAAGTGCCGACTTTACTTGACAAAATCCGATAAATCATGTATTATAGATTTATATATCAGGTTGGGAAGTGGTTTTTTTGTATTTCGGCAGTGTCAGATTTTTCAAGCATCTGATTTTAACGGTTATCGCTCTGCTGATAATAACACCTACCGTCCTTTGTATCGTCCTTGTAGGGGATAATATTAAAAAGGCGGACGAGATAAGCCGCTTGACCTCAGCCTCGCAGGAAAGCTCGTATTCCGATTCGGAAAACAGCGGCGCTTTGCCGCAGGACGGCTCGTCCGGAGAAAACTCCTCACAGGAAAGCTCGGACAGCAATACAGAAAATTCTTCCGACAGCACCGCTTCAACATCGGAACAGTCCGGCTCATCGGATATTGAGAGCAGTCCTGAGCAGACCTCGTCTGCATCAGAATCCCAGACTCCGGCGACATCCGAGCCTCAGCCCGACAGCTCCGACCCCGCGCAGTCGCAGACCGATCAGTCCGACCCACAGTCACGGCCAGACAGCTCCGGTACATCAACCGAGGCGCCTGATTACACCGCGCTTTATCCCGACCTTTATGCGGATAAATACGACGGAGAGTACATAAATGATGACAACACGGTATATCTGACGTTTGACGACGGTCCGTCGGTGCTTACCGAAAATATAATGTATTATTTAAAGCAGGAGGGCGTTACGGCGACATTTTTCGTTGTTCCCGAGGACACAGAGTTCTGCCGCTCGCTTTTGAAGAAAATCCATGACGCGGGATACTCAATAGGCATACACTCCTCCTCGCATGATTATGACAAGATTTACGGCTCGGTGACCGACTTCCTAGACGATTTTTACGCAGCGTACAAGATAGTTTATGAGGCAACCGGCGAGCGCCCGTCAATCTACCGTTTCCCCGGCGGCAGTGTAAACGACTGGAACACCGACACCCGCGAAGCTATAATAAAGGAAATGAGCCGCAGAGGCTTTGAATATTTTGACTGGAACGTTGACAGCAACGACTGGCAGGGCTACGGCTGGACACAGCTTTACAACAATGTGACCTCAGACGCCTGCGAGCTCAGCACGCCTGTTATTCTGTTCCACGACACCGGCGCACGGGAAAACACCGTGCTTGTGCTGGAAGACATAATAGCGGCGCTCAAGGCAAACGGCTACAGCTTCGGCAGCCTTTCGCAGAAGGCCGAGCCGGTACACTTTTGATAAATGATAAAAAATATTTTTCTGATATAAAGGA
>CAMEKZ010000014.1 GCA_945921635.1 uncultured Clostridia bacterium | reverse complement strand
GGCGCTTCTGAGCCGCATACCTACACCTGCGGCTACCCGTGACGCGATAAAGCCTACGCATACCGATACTGCCATCATAACAAGCGCGATAATAAGCATAGCACCGCCGGTGCTGAGCAGATAATTCTGCTGGAGTGCATCGGCGTCAACTCCGAGTGCCATATATTCGTTTCTTACATAGCCTGCCGCACCCTGTGTCAGAATAGACTCAGGCATATCTTTGAGCTTTTCAAAATCGGATGTAGATTCCGTGCCGGTCATCTGCATACCCATAGAGCAGAACGCATTTATTAGATCGAGCGCGTTTGCGTTCTCGTCAGATTCTATACCCATTGCTTTTAGTATATCGCTGTAAGAAGAAGTGTTTGCAAATACCTGAGAATCCTCGCCGATCTGAGCCTTAAAATCGTCAAAGCTCATTTCTTCAAGCGTTTTGCAAATCATCATCGGTGTGCAAAGCATACTGTTCAGATTTTCGGCTGTTTTTGCGGACAGCTGATTTTTAAAATAGACATTCTGCTCTGCACTTTTAGGGAAACGGCTCTTTTCGTCATCGCTTACCGTTTCCGGAGTTTTTAATGTATAGCACTCTGAAAAAAGCTGTTTGTCTTCATCGCTCATAAATAGTGACAAAGAATTATAGCTTTCCTCGCTTATAGCGTCCGCAACGGCGTTTTCAACACCTCCCTGCTGAATACCGATATCTACAATATTTGACGTGTACTGCGGCAGAGTAAGGTCGCCCCACGCCTGAATAATAAGCAGTACGGTAATAAGCAGTACCTGCGGTATTGCATACTTCAGATACTTGAATATTTTTAGCATAATCTGCCTTCCTTCTGTTGTCTTTTAGAACCCGTCTTCATAAGATAGGTTATTATTCTGTTTCTGTCTTTTCGTATGCGTCCGCAAAACGAAGCACAAGCTCTATAAGCTTGTCTGTATCATCCTCTCCGAGAATTTGCGATATTTTCTTCATTCTTTCCATAATCTTTGCGGACTTTTCACTAACCGCCGAAAGGCCATATTCGGTAAGACGTATGTAGGTTACACGCCTGTCATCTTTTAAGACGACACGCTCAACATATCCCTTGTCCTCCAGCTTGTTTACAGTCTGGGAGAGATTGGGTCGTGTGAAATTAAGATAACTGTTAAGGTCGCTGAGTCCGAAAAGCTCAGTTTCCGGTTTTTCGGCAACTATCTGAGTCATTGCCCAGAACACTCCCGCCTCACTTGCATTAAGACCCGGGATTAAGGCGCGGCTACGCGGCTGATTGTTTAATTTTCCCAAAGCTATAAAGAGCTTTACAATTCTGTCGTCCATAGAATACCTCCGTATTTTCGGCTGCTTACTGCACATAAAGAAAAATATTAATTTAGAAACCAAGCGTTGAAACAAACCGCTTGATAACACAATAATTATATGTTATACTGTTTTTATTAACGGAGTTTAAATTTCACAAACAGCACATACGATAAGGAATGAATATAAAATGACTCAGAATGCGGATATAGCTATCATCGGCGCGGGCGCGTCGGGACTTGCGGCGGCTGTCGCGGCGGCAAAAAATTTCTGCGGAAATGTTACTTTAATTGAAAAGCTTCCGAGAGTGGGTAAAAAAATACTCTCAACCGGAAACGGACGGTGCAATCTGTCTAATACGAGCCTTTCAGCAGACAGATACAGCGGAGCTACGCAGCTTTTGAACGGCATTTCCGAAGATTATGTTTCGGCGGAGCATTTTTTCGGCGAAATCGGACTGGCAGTCAAAAGCGACAGCGAGGGGCGGATTTATCCGCACAGCATGGCGGCATCCTCGGTGCTTGACGCTCTGCGGTTTGCGGTTTTGTCCGCAGAAGTGAATACAATTTGCGACTTTGAAGTAAAAAAGATTATCAAAAAAAATAACAGCTTTGTTATTACAAACGGCGAAAGTGATATTACTGCGAAACGTGTTATAATTGCGGCAGGCGGCTGTGCAGCGCCGTCGCTCGGCAGTGACGGCAACGGTTATGAGCTTGCAAAATCATTGGGGCATACCGTTACAAGGCTTTACCCGGCACTCGCCCCGCTGAGAACAGATGTAAACCTGGTAAAAGCTGTAAAGGGACTCAGGACTTCGGCGACCGCCTCGCTTATAATAAACGGCGAAAAAGCCGCAGAGCAAAGCGGCGAGGTGCAGTTTTCCGATGGTGCGCTGTCGGGTATCTGTATTTTCAATTTGTCTGCTATGGCGGCGGAAAACATCGGAAAGTGTGAAATATCGCTTGATATTGCACCCGGTCTTTCAAAGAAGGAGCTTTTCATTATGCTTTCATCTGTAAGAGAGGTGCGAAAAGACATCACCTGCGGCGAGCTTCTGACCGGACTGCTGCACAAGCGTATAGGACAGGCGGTGATGAAAGCAGCGATTGATATTTCGTTCAATACTCCGTGCGGTGAAATAACCGACAGACAGCTTTCGCAAATCTGCCGTATAATAAAGGACTGGCGTTTTCCGATTAAAGGCGTTTCGGACTGGTCGCTGGCGCAGATTACCTCGGGCGGAATAAGCGGAAATGAAATAAAAGGTACGCTTGAATCAAAAATAGTAAGCGGTCTGTATTTTTGCGGAGAGATAATAGATTTGCAGGGTCTGTGCGGCGGATATAATCTCGAATGGGCATGGAGAAGTGGCTTTACCGCAGGACAAAACGCCGCGCTTTCAATTGTCGGGGAGTAATTTTCATGATAAGATATACAAACATAAATGCGCCGCTTAGCTTTGATACGGAGTGGATAAAGCAGTTTTTAGCGTCAAAGCTCCGCATATCACAAAGCGATATTGCAGATATAAAGCTGATTAAAAAATCTATAGACGCAAGAAAAAAATCAGATATAAAATTTGTATTGTCGGTTATGACAGAAGTGAAAAACGAAGCCGCCGTGCTGAAAAGGAACAGGAACAACAAAAGCGTTTCAGCGGCACATCCGGAGCGATACACCCTGCCAAAACCCGCCGCAATATCAAAGCGCCCCGTAGTTATCGGCTTCGGCCCTGCGGGTATGTTTGCAGCGCTGTATCTTGCACAGTGCGGTGCACGACCTATTGTGCTTGAGCGCGGACTTGATGTTGACAGCAGAATAGAAAAGGTCAGGCTTTTCTGGGAAAGCGGTGTGCTCGACGAGGAGTGCAACGTACAGTTTGGCGAGGGCGGCGCGGGTACCTTTTCAGACGGAAAGCTGAACACAGGTGTGAACAGTCCGCTGAGCCGCATAGTTTTTAGTGAGCTTGTACGGCACGGCGCGCCTGCCGAAATCCTTTACGAAGCAAAGCCGCATATAGGTACGGATAAACTGTCCGAAACGGTAAAGAATATCCGTAATGATATTATTTCTCTCGGCGGCGAGATGATTTTCGGAGCAAAATTCACCGATTTTTCCGAGAAAAACGGTAAAATCTCCTCTGTGACATACAAAAAAGACGGCACAGAAAATAAAATTGATACGGACAATGTGATACTTGCCATAGGTCACAGCGCACGCGATGTCTTCGATATGCTTAAAAATAAGAGCGTCGATATGGAAGCCAAGAACTTTTCAGTCGGCGTGCGCATCGAACACACGCAGCAGGAGCTTAACCGCTCTATGTACGGTGAATTTTACAACCACCCAGCCCTCGGCTCGGCTGATTATAAACTATCGGTGCATACCCCCGATAACAGAGGGATTTACACCTTTTGTATGTGCCCCGGCGGCAGCGTAGTTGCCTCCTCATCCGAGAAAAACAGCATTGTCACAAACGGCATGAGTCTTTTTGCAAGAAACGGCATAAACGCAAACAGTGCCCTTCTTGTAAGTGTGACTCCTGATGATTTTTCGGACACCGATGTTATGGCGGGTACAGTATTTCAGGAGAAAATAGAAAAAGCCGCCTATGCGGCGGCAGGCGGAGGCTATAAAGCACCCGTCTGCCTTGCAGGTGACTTTTTAAACCATAAAGTGTCCACCGGATTTAAGAGCGTACAGCCGTCATACCGCCCCGGGACAGCGTTTGTGCTCCCCGACGAGTATCTGCCGGACTTTGTATGCTCTGCGCTGAGATATTCCCTGCCGCAGTTCAGCAAAAAAATCGAATGTTTTAATAACCCCGATGCCGTTCTGACCGGTCCGGAAACGCGAAGCTCTTCTCCGGTCAGGATTTTGCGAGATGAAAGCCTTTGTGCGCTAAAGCTCCGCGGACTTTACCCCTGCGGCGAGGGTGCAGGCTATGCAGGCGGTATCGTTACCGCCGCGATGGACGGACTTAAATGCGCGATGGCGGTACTCGGAAGATAATGTTCAGCTGCAAAGCTTTTCCATTTCTTTTTTCAGCCGTTTAATAATGCGCTTTTCAAGTCTTGAAATATAGCTTTGCGATATTCCTATTATATCCGCGACCTCCTTCTGTGTCTTTTCGGGGCGGTTGTTCAGTCCAAAGCGCATCTCCATAATCAGCTTTTCCCTCTCGTCAAGCTTGTCTATAGCGCTCAGCAACAGCTCGCGCTCTACCTCGCTTTCGATATTGACATTTACCACATCGTTTTCGGTGCCCAATATATCCGACAGCAAAAGTTCGTTTCCGTCCCAGTCCACGTTAAGCGGCTCATCGATGGAGATTTCGTACTTTTGCTGATTTGTTTTTCTAAGATACATGAGTATTCCGATGTCGATACAGCGCGAGGCGAAGGTAGCCAGCTTGATATTTTTTTCTACGCTGAAGGTGTTTACTGCTTTGATAAGACCGATTGTGCCTATTGAAATCAAATCCTCAATGCCTATACCCGTACCCTCAAACTTTTTAGCTATGTACACAACCAGCCTCAGATTATGAACAATAAGCGTTTCGCGCGCTTTGTCGAAGTCGGTTTCGAGCATTCTGAACGCCTCCTGCTCCTCCTCTTTTGACAGCGGCGGCGGAAGCGACTCCGCACCGTTTATATAATCAATCTCGCACGGCTGTGCAAGACCTATTTTTATCATAATCCGCATTAGCTTGTTAAATAAAATGTTCATGGCTGTCCCTCGCTTAAACTATACCAAAATTTTCGGATTGAAAATAGCGTCGTACTCCTGTCTGCTCTGCGGAGCAATACCGATAAGAGCGTTTACATTATAGCTTTTTCCGCTTTTCTTATCACTTACGGTTATTTTATCTGCTTTAAAAGCATATACATAGCCTGCCGCGCTGACGGTTGAAAACGGCAGCACTCTTATACCTTTTATATCTGTACTGCATAATTCATCGGCATTTGCCGTGCCGCATACACTTCTGATATTCGGCGGAGAAACATCCGCGCAGGCACTCTGGCGGCAGATTATCACAGGCAGACCGCTGAAATAATCGACAAGCCCGTTTGCGGTATCGGAAAGAGCCGATAAAACACAGCTTTTTCCGTTGTTTTCAATTATCACGCTGTACTCACCGTCCTCTTTTCCGTTCTTATCCAGAAAAAATCTTATTATACGCAAAACGGTATATGCCGCCGCAGTACAGATAAGAATTGTCATAAAGTCTATATCAAAATATACGGTTCCGTTTGAATAGAGCATTTTCATCGGCGCGGCAAAAAACCACACCGCAAGCATAAGTCCCGCGAATACAAAATTAACAAAAAGCATAAGCAGTGAGCTTTTTACATACGCCAAAAATCCTCCGTAGCCGAAAACAATAAGCGTAATTACAAAGCAGGACGCAATCTTTATCAAAGTGCTCAGAATAACCATATCCTGCGGCAAAAATATCACAAACGAGCATAGCCCGCCAAGCAGCGCCGCCGCTATCATACGAAGCCTCCCTGCTTTTCTGTGTGTAAACGCGCACACGCCGAGTATCTCAAAATATGTAACGTACAGGTTTATCAGAAACAGCACATCGATATAAATAACCATATTCATAGCCCCTGTATTATTATATAATCAGGCGGTTGAAAAAGTTGTCAGAAACGGTAGAGAAAACTTGTCTTTGCTTGTCGCAAAAAAGGCAAAAAAATAACCGGCCTCATACGAAGTCGGTTAGATTTATCTTATAGGGTAATTTCTCTTTTAAGCAGCACCTCTGCATTTTCAAGAGAAATTTCATTTGTTTCATCACCGGAAATAATCCGCGCAAGCTCTCTCTTCCGTCCGTCAAAGTCAAGCTGTGTGATTTTCGTATATGTTCGGCTGTCATCGCTGGTCTTTTTTATCAGCAGATGAGTGTCAGCCATAGCGGCAATCTGAGCCAGATGCGTTACACAGAGTATCTGTCTGCTCTGTGCCGCCTCATGCAGCTTAATACCTACCTTCTGTGCGGCACGGCCGCTTATGCCTGTATCTATTTCATCAAAAATCATTGTCTGGATATTGTCAGTCTCGGCAAGGACATTTTTAATAGCGAGCATTATTCTGGAAAGCTCGCCGCCCGATGCAATTCTACTCATAGGCTTCAGCTCCTCGCCCTTGTTGACCGAGATAAGCATTTCGACATTATCCATGCCGTTTAATGTAACCTTGTCCTGCTTTATATCAAACACAAGCCGTATATCGGGCATATCAAGAAAGGTAAGCTCGTCGGAAATCCGTGCCGCAAGCTCCTCCGCCGCCTTTTTTCGCATATCGGTAAGCTGTGCGGCAAGGTGCTTTACCTGCTCACCTGCCGTCTTTTTCTGCTCGGTAAGCTGCTCTATCAAATCATCGCTGTTGTCTATCGCATCAAGCTCCTCGCGCCACTTTTCTGTCTTTTCAATCAACTCGTCAAGCTCGCAGGAGTATTTTCGCTTCATTCTGAGTATATCGCTGAGCCGCTCCTCATAAAATCCGAGCTGCGCGGAAATATCCTCGTTTTCATCGGGTATCTGCTGTGCTATGTCCTCCCTGATATCCTCAAGGTCGATAAGCAGCTGTGATACACGCTCGGATATTCCGGCGAAGTCTGCAGATGCGTCTGCAAGAGAGTTCAGGCTGTCGCGCGTCCGCTGTAAAAGGCTGTACGCGCCCGCCTCCTCATCATCTCCAGTAATAGCGGATAAGGCGGAATACAGGCTGCTCTGAATTGCTTCAAAGTTGCGTAGCTTGGACAGATTTTCGTTTACCGAGGCTTCTTCGCCGCGCGTAAATTTATAGCTATCGATTTCGTTTATGCGCTCTCTGAGCATCTCGGCCTTTTCAAGCTCCAGATTGCTCTGACGCGATAATTCCTTAATTCTTCTTGAAATAGCGGAAAACTCCTTAAACGCCGTACGGTACTTTGTCAGAATTTCATCCGCATTTGCGTAGCTGTCGAGTATCTCTCTCTGCTTGTCATTGCTCATCAGCAGCTGATTGTCATGCTGACCGTGTATGTTTATAAGCTCGACCGCGACCTCGCGCAGTATTGCGGCGGTTGTCGCCCTGCCGTTTATTCTCGCGGTGCTTTTTCCATCGGAGGAAATCTCCCTTTGTATTACAAGCTCATCCTCAGCGCTCAGTCCATACTGCGTCAGAATATCGCCGACCCTTGGCGGGAGGTTGTCGAAAAGTGCGGCTACGACGGCTTTTTCCGCCCCCGCACGCACTATATCCTTGCTTACTCTGCCGCCGAGAATAGCGTTTATACCACCGATAAGTATACTCTTGCCAGCACCCGTTTCACCGGTAAATACGTTAAGCTTTTCGCCGAAAGAAATCGACGCTTTTTCAATTATGGCAAGATTTTCAATTGACAATTCCCTTAACAAAACGCCGACCTCCTTTTTATATCAGTTCTTTGAGTCTAGTGCAAAGCGCCTTTGCGTCATTCTCAGTGCGAGTAAGTACAAAAATAGTATCATCACCGGCAATTGTGCCGACCACATAGGATAAATTCATCAGGTCAAGACCTGCACATGCGGCGTTTGCAAGTCCGGCATGGCATTTGACCGATACAATGTTCATCGCGTAGTCGATGCTGACCACAGCCTCGGAAAAAATATTCTGAAAGCGCACGGCGTGAACCTTTGATGCTCTTGCATAGCAGTTTACACCGTTTTCTGATATGTTCTTTTCTATATTCAGCTCGTTTATATCACGCGATACCGTAGCCTGAGTAACGTTAAATCCACGCTCCTTCAAAAGCGAAAGCAGCATTTCCTGCGTCTCGACCTCATAGGTGCTGATTAAGCGTAATATTTCAGCCTGCCTTTTCTTTTTCATATATTACCATCTTTCCCAAAGAGTCAGGTTATTTTAAAGGCTTCATAAGTTTATTATGAACAGCGCTGTAAAAGCTGCCGCCGTCTATGTCTATAAGTGCAAGCGACAAATCCGACTTTTTTATAGTCACAATTTCACCCTCGATGAAATCGATATCATCATCACCATCCACGCTGAGTATCACTCGGCTGTCCTCGTAGCCGGTAAACCTTACGGTTATCTCGGAGCTTGCCGAAAAAATCATAGGTCTGCCGAAAAGTGAGTGAGCGCAAAGCGGTGTAAACTCAATGCACTCCGCGTCGGGAGATATAATCGGGCCGCCCGCCGAAAGAGAATATGCGGTAGAACCTGTGGGAGTGCTGAAAATAATGCCATCGGCGCGTATTCTTGTTACCTCAAATTCACCGGCGCATACGCAAAATTCCGGCAGCTTTGCATAACGGTTTTTACTGAATACGACATCGTTCACCGCAAGGTACCTGTCGTTATCACCGTTGATAATATCCAGCAGCATACGGCGGCTTACTGTATATTCTCCGGTTTTAAGCCTTTTCAGCTTATACAGCTCATTGTGCTCCAAAGTTGCCATAAATCCAAGTCTGCCGGTGTTTATGCCGAGAAGCGGCTTTCCCGCAACGGCGGCTCGTCTGCCCCATTTTAGTATAGTTCCGTCACCGCCGACTGTAAGGAGCATATCACATTCGGAAATCAGGCTTTCCGCATCGGAAAAAACAGCACCTTCGGCATTAAATACTGATGAATATTTATTTTCGAGCATAGGTACGAAATCGATTTTCAAAAGCTCGGTGCACACCTCTGCTACCGTTGCTTTAGTTTTTTCTTTTGACAGGTTTGCACATATAAAAACTTTCAAACAAGTTCACCCTCATTCAACAGATAAATCAGATACTCGGTATTTCCGTCACCGCCCGTAATAGGAGATATAATAACATTTCCGACGGTAAAACCGATAGAAGCGGCAAAATCGCTTATCTCGGAGCAAATTCTGTTTTTGATCTTCTCATCGCGGACAATGCCTTTTTTGTTAAGGCTTGCCTTTCCCGCCTCAAACTGCGGCTTAATCAATGCGACCGCACAGCCGCCGCGCTTTAAATGCGCCTTTGCAGATGGTAATACAAGCTTCAGCGAGATAAAAGCAACATCTATACTGATAAAATCAACAGCCGGTATACTGTCTCCGACATTTCTTATATCGGTCTTTTCCATGGAAATAACCCTGCTGTCAGCTCTCAGCTTTTCGTCAAGCTGGTCTGTGCCGACATCTACAGCATATACAAGCTTTGCTCCGTTCTGGAGCATACAGTCGGTAAAGCCGCCGGTAGACGCACCTATATCAAGGCAGGTTCTGCCGCTCAAATCAATCGAAAAGAAGTCAAGCGCCTTCTCGAGCTTTAAGCCGCCTCTTCCGACATATTTCAGTACCTCGCCGGTTATGAAAACGGAATCACCGTCATTTACGGTAAACGACGGCTTTGTGATAACCGAGCCGTTTACCGATATACTTGCCGATTTTATCATTTCGGCAGCCGCAGAGCGGCTTTTTACCATTTTTTGTTCGTACAGATATATATCAAGTCTGGTTTGCATTATACATTTCCTTAAATACGCACACAGAAACAGTCATGAAAATAACATAAAGCAGGATTTAAGTCTGTTCACCTATAATACTCTTCATGCCGTTATAATCAAGGCTTGCCCTTTCAAGCTGCCGTTCAACAGTCATGTGCGGCATAAATCCCTCTGCGGCGGTAATTGTAACCTTTCCGTTATAACCGCTCTGCATTAAAATCGAGCATATTTTTTCAGATATGCCGCCGCTTTTTTCAGATTCCTCAAAGAAGTAAATTTCGTCATATTGTTTACATATATCTATTATTTCGTCTTCGATAGGAAATATCTTTACAGCCTGCAAAACATCGGCACATTCGGTCAGCTGTACGGCAAAAGCGGTAATTCTTCCGTAGGTGAATATAAGCTTGTGCTTATCCATACTGCCGATATGTCTGTAGCTGTAATACTCAGTACATCCGCTGACGTACAGCTAACAGCCGCGCGGATACCTAACCGCCGCGACACCGTCATCTGTATAAATCGCCTCATTAAGGCAAAATTCAAGCTCTTTTGTATCAGACGGAGAGTAAACAACAGCACCGGGTATCGATGTGAGCATTGGCACGTCAAAGACACCGTGGTGTGTTTCGCCGTCCTCGCCGACAAATCCGGCTCTGTCACAGCCGAGAACTATATGACGCTTTTCGATTGAGCAGTCATGAACGAGCTGGTCAAACGAGCGCTGTAAAAACGACGAATATACCGCAAATACGGGAATAAAGCCTGTCGCGGCAAGTCCTGCGGCAAATGTTACCGCATGTGACTCGGCAATTCCGACATCAAAAAATCTCTGCGGAAACTCCTTGGCAAAATACTGTAAGCCTGTACCATATTTCATTGCGGCTGTTATTGCACATATATGTTCATCTTTCTCGGAAATCGTGTACAAGCTTTGTCCGAAGGTCTCGGTAAAATTGCGTCCTTCGTACCGGACTGCATTTTTGGGAGAAATTCCATGATATTCTCCGGAATTTATTTCGGCAGGCTCATAGCCTTTTCCTTTTTTAGTGTAAACGTGAACAAGGCATGGCTGCTGCATCATTTTTGCAACAGACAGTGCCTCTGTCAGTTCTTCGAGATTGTGTCCGTCAATAGGTCCTAAATATTTAAATCCGAAATTTTCAAACAAATTGCTTTTATATATAGCGTATTTAAGCATCTGCTTGGTGCCTTTCATCGCGGCACCTATTCCCTTTCCTATAACAGGAGTTTTACTCAGCACGCTTTTTACGGAATTCTTAGTACGATAGTATTTCTGAGTTGAACGCATCTGTGCAAGATACAGCGCAAGCGCACCGGTATTCTTGGAAATCGACATTTCATTTTCGTTAAGCACTACTATGATATTACAGTCGGATTTTCCCGCGTTGTTCATGCCCTCATACGCTTCGCCGCCGGTAAGTGCCCCGTCACCGATAACCGCAACAACGCTGTGGTTGTCTCCGCGCAGCTGCATACCTTTTGCGATACCGAGCGCCGCAGATATTGAAATACTGCTGTGACCACCGATAAAACTGTCATGCTCTGATTCCTGCGATTTGGGAAAGCCGGACAGACCGTTTTCTCGCCGCAGAGTATTCATTTTCATTATTCTTCCCGTAATCAGCTTATGCGTATACGCCTGATGACCGACATCAAAAACAAATTTATCCTCGGGCGTTGTAAAAACAGAGTGCATTGCAACAGTTAGCTCTACCGTTCCGAGATTTGAAGCTAAATGACCGCCTGTCTCGGTTACCGTTTTTACCAGTAAAGACCTTATTTCAGCGCAAAGACGGCGGCGCTGTTCTATGGAAAGCGATTTTATGTAGTCAGCCGAAATGTTGTTTTTCAGTAACAAAGTACTTCTCCCGTAAAATTATTACGCTGCAGGCACAACAACAATAGGAAATGCCATTGCTACAAGTATGCCGAGCAGCGCGCCGCACAGTACCTCAAGCGGCGTATGACCCAGAAACTCTTTAAGGTCGTGCATTTCTTCGGTATTCTCTACCGTTATTTCTTCGACCTTATCATCAAATTTATCCATAAATTCTTCGTCAAGCTCATTTACGACACGGCGAAGACGGTTGATTTCCTTTGCGTGAAGTCCTGCGGCACGGCGCACACCCGTCGCGTCATACATAACTACGAGCGCAAACACCATCGACAGCGCAAACTCCGCAGAGCATATTCCGCATACACGGCAGGTTGCTATCGCAAGCGAGCATACCGCCGCCGAATGAGCAGATGGCATACCTCCCGCACCCGTAAGGCGCTCAGCGCAAAACTTTTTCGTCTTTATCAGGTGGATTATCGTTTTGATAAGCTGAGCCAGAACCCAGCTTATAACAGCTACCACCAGAATAACATTTACTTCATCAGTTCTCATATATTACCTACTTTTTTCTTTGCAAAAGCATATCTGTCATTTTAAGCAAAAATTCATTATGCTCAAACGCGCCCAGATTGCTTTCAGCTTTTGCAGTAAACTCTGCCGCATCACATTTTGCCTTTTCAAGTCCCACAAAGCCTATTGATGTAAGCTTGCATTGCTTTTCATCGCTGCCTATCGGCTTTCCGAGTGTTGCCTCATCGGATGTAACATCGAGAATATCATCTATAATCTGAAAGGCAAGTCCGAGATTATAGGCATATTCGTTTGCCGCCCGCAGCTTTTCTTCATCGGCACCTGCCGCTATACAACCCATGACGCAGGCCGCCCTGATAAGTTCGGAGGTTTTCAGCGCGTACATCTCGTACAACCTGTCTATGCTTTCGGGATTGCCCTCAATATCAATGGTCTGACCGCCTATCATTTTGTAACCGCACTCACACAGTACCGAAATCATTTTTGACGATTTCTGAGGGCTTATGCCGCTGTCTGCTATTATTCCACAGGCAATAAGCGTAAGCGCATCGCCCGCAAGCAGAGCCACAGCCTCGCCGTAAGCCTTGTGACAGCTTGGTTTGCCGCGTCTTAAATCATCATCATCCATACACGGCAAATCATCATGTATCAGTGAAAAAGTGTGTATCATTTCGATAGCGACAGCCGCAGGCATGGCATCGTTGATATTACCTCCGCAGGCACGGCAAAATTCAAGTGCGAGCATAGGTCTGATACGCTTTCCGCCTGCCTTTAAGCTGTATTTCATTGCTTCGCAAACATTTATATAGCCTGCCGATTTATTTGTAAGCCTACTGCTCTCGTTTTCAAGCGCCAGTTCAAAGGCCGACTGATAAAATCCGAAAACCTCGTCAAAGCCGGCGCTTGCTTCGGGAAAACCGGATGAATTTATATTCATTGATATTTCCTTTCCATCAGACTTCTTCAAGCTTATGTACGGTAAGCTTTGCGTCATTGATGTACTTTCTGCAGAATGCTACAAGCTCTACCGCCTCTTTATAGCATTTCATCGAATTATCAAGTGAAATATCCGGCTGTTCCATTTGTGCGGAGATTTCGTCAAGTCTTTTCATTGCTGTTTCAAAGCTCATTTGTAATCATTTCCTTTTCTTCGGACTGTATGTCTTTAATTATCGCGCTGATGCTGCCGTCTGACAGCAAAATTTTAATCGAATCTTCTTTTTTAACACTACGGACGCTAGAAATCACGGTTCCGTCCATTTCCGTAACCGAATAGCCACGACTCAGCACAGTCATGGGATTTAGTGCGGAGATATATTCTGCCTTACCGTCAAGCTCGTTTTCGGCGCGTGACAGGATATTGTCAATTGCCCTGTGGATTGCTCTGTATTTATGTTCAAGCTCACGCTCGAAATATTCAAGCTTCTTAGCCGGAGTCAGCGCATATATATGCTGCTCCTTCCCGTCGAGCATCTGCTCATACCGCTCAAAAAGATATATAAGCCGCGATCTCATCGCTTCTTTTTTCTGAACAAGGTAAGCCGTCAAATCATCAGAAGTTACCGAAGTAGCAAGCTCTGCCGCAGCGGACGGTGTCGGTGCCCGCTTATCCGCAACAAAATCGGATATTGTAAAATCGGTTTCGTGTCCGACCGCCGAAATCGTGGGTATTCTGCTTGCAAAAAGCGCTTTGGCAAATTCGATGTCGTTAAAAGCGGCTAAATCCTCCGCCGAGCCGCCGCCCCTGCCTATAATAATTAGTTCTGCGTCAGTGCTCTGCGCACGATTTATCGCATTTATAAGCGTGCGCGGTGCTGTCACACCCTGCACCGTCACGGGAATAAGTATTATCTTTATTATCGGGCATCGGCGGGATATGATATTAAGCATATCCTGCAAAGCCGCGCCTTTTTCCGCCGTTATTATGCAGATTGTTTTCGGGAGCACCGGAAGCTCGCGCTTCTGTGCGAAATATCCGCCTTTTTCAAGCTCGTTCTTTGCTTTTTCAAACGCGAGATACATCTCGCCCAGCCCCTCGGGGAACATCTCGGTGACATATATCTGATTTGCTCCCGTTGCCTCGTACACATTTACGCTTCCGTGAACCAGCACGCTCATGCCGCTGTCGGGTTCGAAGCTGAGAGAGCCTGCATAGCTCGCAAACATGACACATTTTATCGACGCCTTGTCGTCTTTAAGCGTAAAGTAAATATGTCCTGACGGACGGTGATAAGTATAATTTGAGATTTCTCCCTTGACATAAACATCCGACAGTGCCTTGTCGTCCTTTACGAGCATTGAAAGTCGTCTGTTTATCTGGGATACCGTTACGGTAAAGATATCAGGCATTACAGTTGTCCTTATAATATGAGTTAAGCACGCCGTTTATAAACGCGGTGTCACTTTTATCAGCATATTCCTTTGAAAACTCTATAGCCTCGTTTATCGCTACCTTATCGGGTACGGACGGACAGTATTTCATTTCATAAATGGCGATTTCCATAATTACCATGTTTATTACCGAAATTCTGTCAACCTTTCTTGACGGAGAATACCCCGAAATTGTCGCAATAAGCTCATCTTCATGCTCTGTTACGCCGTTTACAAGCTTAAGTGACTCTTTGGTATATTCAAGCTCAAAAGAATTTTCGCAATCCTCAAGTATCTCTTCCAATGTACTGATATTCAGCTTCAGCTGAAAAAGTATCAGCATAGCCGCTTCTCTCATTTCATGCCTTGTAAGTTTTCTGTCTGTCATTTATATGTTCCTTTTACTGCGCCGACGGATTTAGTTTTATGTCGGCAATTTTAACATTAACCTTTGATACGGGTACTCCCGCCATGTTCTGTATAGCGGATTTTACGCTCTGCTGTACAGCCTGAGCGACGGCTCCCGCCTTAAAGCCCTGCAAAACTACAATACTTATTGTAACCTCAACGGCATCGTTTTTCATGACTGCCTTTACCGGAGGGGTGAGCTTTCCTGCAATCTGAACGCCCTTATCCGACACTGCAAGATACTCACCGCGAGACGCCACACCCCTTATTTCGGTTGCAGCAACCTCAGCGATTTTTACCAGTACATCGTTGGATATTTTAAGACTTGCACTTGAACGCGTAATTTTTTTATTCATAATACAAAAACCGTCCCTTTCACCCATAATACTACAAATTGTAGCAATCAACACAGCAATAGACGCGATTTTTCAAAAACGACATTCGAATGATTTTGCGAAATTCGTTTTATTCGGATATTTTAATCCACACCCATATGCTGCAGCGGCTTAAAAGCCGTTTTGCCATTCTTGCATATACTATCATTATACACCAAATATAACAAAATTACAAGTAGTAAACGATATTTTATTCATGCTCTATCCAATGAGCCGCTCGCAACGTTCGGCTTTTGGAAAACGATTCCTGCTTAACTTTTTGTCAATAAAGCTTTCCCAGCTCAGAGTTGAAATCATCGAGCAGAATTCTGAGTGCAGTAACCGAAAGCACGTTATAAATGCTCTCCTCGTTATCATAATGAACAGGTATTTCAAGCGGCTGTACACTCCTGCCAGACAGCGCGGTTACGCTTCGGTTCAGCGAAACAGTCACAATTTCGTCGCAAATGCTGGTAAAAGAAACAGAATCCACGCTTTTTGAGCCGCAGGTTATAACCGGACAGGCACAGTTTTTTAGGCTTGTAATCTGACTGTCGCAAAGCGAATTTGCTATTACATACATCTTCTGACAGTCAGTTTTTATATTGCCGTACTGTTCGTTTTCTCCGAGAATAACGACGCAGCTGTCCGAAATTATTTGTGTTATGTGCTCGGTTCTTATAATATCAAGTAAATACCCGCTCCCCTTCTGAACTAAGCTTTTTCCGTCTGTAGACCGCACAAAATAGCTTTTTGACAGAATCTGCATAGCATAATCGCAAAGCTGATTATTTCTGTCGATTATTATAATATCAGTCATTTTCATCACCGTAAATAATATCTGCAAATCAGTACTTTATATTCAGTCGGCAAGACTTCCAACCGCAGGTTGGAAAATGTTCCTTTCTCCCAAACCAATAAGCCATTGAAAACGTGAAATAATATTATTTCTTTAAAAGTCGGCAGGTCAATATAACACAAAAAATCCCATTGATTGCATCAATCAATGGGATTTTCTGCAAAGGCAAGTAGCTACGCCTGCCTTGGTTTCTCCTCTTCCAAAACAATTATCTGCACTCAACAATGAACTTCATTGCAGTGCGGTCCTCACCGTCGATATTAACGGTTGTAAAAGCAGGAATGCAAACAAGATCAACACCGGACAATGCCATATAGCTTCTTGAAATAGCTATTGCTTTTACTGCCTGGTTTGAAGCGCCTGCACCTACAGCCTGAACCTCAACCTCGCCGTTTTCGCGGATAACAGCGGCAATAGCGCCTGCAACCGATTTTGGAACAGATTTTGCTGAAACTTTTACTACTTCCATTCTCTCTTAACCTCCAAGGTAATATTCAGCATTTAATTCGTTTGATTGAATTGCAAATGCCGGTTTTTTCATCAACCGATATGACAACGCCACAAATATAAGGCTGCCCTTCCGCATACTCGTATCTTTGCGGGTAGCCCGTTATCATATTGTTGATTATAATCTCTTTCTTTATGCCCAATACCGAATCAAGCACTCCGGTCATACCTACATCGGTAATATAGCCGGTTTTACCGTCAATGACCTCCTCGTCAGCGGTCTGGATATGCGTATGTGTACCGAGCACAGCCGAAACTCTGCCCGCAAGATAATAGCCCATAGCTTTCTTTTCTGAGGTAGCCTCGGCATGAAAATCGACAATAATCGTCTTTGAATGTATTTGTCCGAGTATTCTGTCAATACAGCGAAAGGGATTTTCCAAATTCTGCATAAACACCGTACCGAGCAGATTAACAACAGCTACCGAATAAGAGCAAAAGTCAAGCTCGGTAAAGCCCTTTCCGACAACTTCATCGGGAAAATTTGCTGGACGAAGAACAATATCGCTCTCTTCATAAAATGCGTCCATCTCCCTGCGTTTGAAGCAATGATTCCCGGTAGTGACAACATCAACGCCGCTGTCAAGCAGAAACCTAGCGGTGACGGGCGTGATGCCGTTTCCGTCAGCGGAGTTTTCACCGTTTACAATTACGATTTTCGCATCGTACTCACGCTTTAGCATAGGCAGCTTATCTCTCAGATTTGCACAGGATTTTTGTCCTACAACATCTCCGATAAACAAAATATTCAATACAACACATCCTATTTTAATACAATGTTATCTTTCGATAATCTGCTCTCTGTCGGGGCCTACGCCTACCATTGAAATATGGCAGTCGCAAAGCTCTTCAAGCTTTTCAATGTACTCCTTGCAAGCGGCAGGAAGCTCGTCAAAGCTGCGGCAGGCGGAAATATCATCATCAAAGCCCTTTAGCGTCTCGTATACAGGTACGCAGTCAGCAAGCTCCTCAAGCGTTGGCGGGAAATCCTTCATAATCGTACCATCGGATTTTTTATATGCTACGCAAACCTTTAAATCGCCTATACCGCCTAAGGTATCAAGCTTGTTTATAGCGAGCGATGAAAGTCCGTTTACTCTTACCGAGTGGCGTACGATAACCGCGTCAAACCAGCCTGTACGTCTGGGTCTGCCTGTTGTAGTGCCGAACTCGCCGCCCTTATTGCGTATTGTTTCGCCGATTTCGTCATCAAGCTCGGTCGGGAAAGGACCTTTGCCGACTCTCGTTGTATATGCCTTTGCTACACCTATTATATTTGTGATAACCATAGGGCCTACACCTGTACCCACACATACACCAGCCGAAAGCGGGTGTGACGAGGTTACATAAGGATATGTGCCGAAATCTATATCAAGCAGGGTCGCCTGAGCGCCCTCAAACATGATATTCTTGTTTTCCTTTGCCGCATTGTAGACAATGACCGAAACATCGTCCACATATTGTGCAAGGCGCTTGCCGTACTCGGTGTATTCAGCGATAATTGCCTCGATGTCGTGCGGCTCGCCGCCGTAAACCTCGGTGATAATCTTATTTTTGAGCTTTCCTGTGGCTCTTGCTTTTTCTGCAAAAACCTCGGGATGAACAAGGTCATAAACCCTTATTCCGCAGCGCTCGTACTTGTCCATGTAGCACGGTCCGATACCTCTTTTTGTGGTACCTATGTCGCTGTTTCCCCTGAACTTTTCCGAAAGTCCGTCAAGTGTTATATGCCAAGGCATAACAACGTGCGCTCTCGGGTCTATTTTCAAATTCTTGAAGGACACGCCTCTCGGTGAAAGGCTGTCAATCTCGCCCAACAAGTCCTTAGGGTCGAGCACTACGCCCGCGCCGATAAGGCAGGGTGTATTTTCATAAAGAATACCGGAAGGTATAAGGTGAAGCTTATAGGTCTCTCCGTTGTTTACAACGGTATGACCCGCATTGTTGCCGCCCTGTGAGCGTACAACCACGTCTGCTCTTGACGCAATGATGTCAATAATTTTGCCTTTGCCCTCGTCACCCCATTGAGTTCCTACAACAATATTTGCCGGCATTGACAGTCCCCTTTTCTTTTTTTATTTAATGAATGCTCTCCGCTTTTTAGCAGAGACAGAAAACACAATTACATTATAACAAACAAACGCAAAAAATGCAAGATGTTTTTTTATAATCGTCAAAAAAAGTTAAAAAAGTTATATTTCCGTATTCTGTCAGCAATCTTTACAAATAATTATTATATATATGGTAGCTTAAAGATACCTTAAAAAGTGAAAACCGCACCGCCGATTTATCAAATCAGTGGTGCGGTCTTTTAAATACGCCTGAAAAATCAATATGAAGAAATAGCGCTTCGCTGAATATATTCTACAATTCCGTCAACGATTGCCTGTGCAATTCCATTCTGATGAGTAGAATTTGCAAGAGCCATAGCATCCTCATAGTTGCTTACAAAACCCATCTCAATAAGTACTGAAGGGAAGTCCTGCTGCTTTGTCGTCCACATATAGCTGTACAGTGCGCCGCGGTTGCAGTTTGCACCGTCGCTGTAAACATTGTTTGAAAAATATGCGGAGACATTTTTAGTAAGCGCCTCGGCAAGCGGCTGAGAATATGAGGAGTAATAATAACACTCCGTGCCTCTCGGCGTCTCATAGCCCGCTTTATTTGAGTGTATAGCGATATATAAATCGCAGCCGTAGTCGCGCGCGTAGTATGGTCGGCGCTTGGTATCGTAAAATTCGCTCTCGGTTTTAAGTCTGATAACATTTACACCCATAGCCGAAAGCTTCTGCTCGACGAGTTTTGCAACCGCGAGATTAGCACCCGCCTCCTGTATATGACCGATAGCGCCGGGGTCGTCA
Organism: uncultured Clostridia bacterium; assembly: GCA_945921635.1. Taxonomy (GTDB): domain Bacteria; phylum Bacillota; class Clostridia; order Oscillospirales; family Ruminococcaceae; genus Ruminiclostridium_E. The sequence goes on along the minus strand of CAMEKZ010000014.1, from coordinate 7,412 downwards.
TAACCATACTCGGTCACGCCGTGTCCGGGATCGATTACGATTGTCATATTTCTTATATCGTTTGTTAGTATTTCAAACTTGAACATAAGATTGCCGTCAGCATCATAGGTAGCGCTGTTTCCGGCGTAAACTCCGTTCTGTCTGAGCTTTAACACAAGACGGAACTTCGGCACACCATCAATCTCCACCTGCTGCCACTCTCCTGCGCTGAATACCGAACAGTTCTCAAACGAAGGAAGCGCAGTAACTGAGGTTACATTGTCAAAGGTTATATATACATAATCCGCAGTAAAACTGTCAAGGTAAAAATCTCCATCATATCCGGAATAATATTCATTGCCAATAGGTGTAACAGTAAAGGTTACCCTGTCCTCAAGATTCATCTGGATAAACGAGTCACCGCCCATATTGCCTATAGCATTGACTACAAGCGGATTTTCACCCAGGCCGTAGCCCTCCACAAGCTCGCCGTCCTCCTTCAAAAAGCGCTTTCCGGATGAAGTAACATAATATTCATCCCACGCGCTTTCATAGTAATCAAGTGTTCCGAGCGGGAGCTGTCCGCAGTTCGGCGGGTTTACCGAGTCGGTATTAGTGCCGTCAAATATGTAAGCGAAGTCCTTATTAAGCTTTACAAATGTAACCGCAACATCTTCAGCAACAGAAGCTGAGATTTTTCCGACAACCTCGCCCGTACCAAACGAGCTCTGGTCGGCAGGGATTTCAACCTCAATCTGAGCGTTGTTTTCTACAGGCTTTTTAGCATTTACCGTCACATCCGCACCTATATATGTACGCGAATATCCCGCATAAGACGCTGTAATCTCGATATTTCCGAGATACTGCTCCTCATTTATTATACCATCGGGAACCTTGAATTTTCCTGTAAACGAAGCATAGGAGGAGTTGATATCGACATCATCGGATTTTGTATTTTCGTAAAGCTGAACAGTCGTCCCGTTTATTGATGCCGTAACATTTGCGCCATTATAAGCAATAGCAAGCAGCGAAACCGAGGTACCACCCTCAACCTTCATTGACTTACCCGATGCAATTGAGCTGCCGATGGATTTAAGTACGTTTATTGTGCGTTCAATATTATAATAAAGCGTCTTGCCCTTGTGCTCAATCACAAAGGTGTTCATGCCGACATCAAGCGGCTGTTCAAAATAGAAGTTGCCCGCCTCATTAAGCTCCAGCTTCTCCCCATCAAAATACACATCGAAGTTTTCATCAAAAGTACCCATGAAAGCGACAGAGGTCTCGTCGGTTGAATAATTCATGTAATACGGCGAGGTCATAACAAGGTCTTCAAACAGACTCTCAACGTTTATCTGCTCGTTAAAATACTTAACAAGCGTATCGGTAGTATTCATCACATTTTCGTCAAGAGCTGAAACAGAATTGAACACGCTTCCGCAGTAGCTGTCAAGCTCCTCAGCGGTTGCAAGCTGACGGAGAAGCTGATCCTCGACTCCCCAGCCATCCGAATCTGTTCCTATTTTCTCGTTATAGTGAACAATATACATCGGTATTTCTGCATTTTCAGCAACCTCGTTCCACCATCCACTGACAGTATCAAATGCGGCAGTTCCATCGGAAAGCGAGCCTTCTATTTTTACGGAAACAAAGTCAACCAGTTTATTTTCAACAAAGCCTTTGGTATCGGCAAAGCCATCGTAATAAGCTTGATAGTCACAGTAGGTATCCGAGCCGTTTTCGTTTCTGTCGGAATTTGCCCATACATCTGACGCGTCAAGACCGACAGCAATAGTATTATCGGTCATACGGATAACATCGCTTACTATTTTAAAACGGTGCTGTGTCGCATCATATAGCCAGTTAGTATAGCCTATTCCGGAGCCGTTATCCATATATTCATTATAAGCGGCGTTATTGTTCTTATTATAATAGCCTGTAAGAATGATACCCGTGCACGGATATTTTATAGCGAACTTATGAGCCTCGGTAGCGAGATAATCACTTTTATCAGTACCTGCGGGACAACCGGCAAGCGTTTTTTCTATATCAAAGTACACAAAGCGCTGAAGCCCTTTTTTTGACGCAACAGCAAGCGTCTTTTCAAGCCTGTCGCCGCTTTTGTTCATGTCTGTGGTATAATATGTACTTTTGCCGTAAGGATTTATATAAATGCCGTTAAGTCCGTATGTAATCAGCTTGTCTATGCTTTCTGTCACATTGTCGCTGAATTTTTCACCGTCATAATCACCGAGGTTTATTACCCCTGCTTTTAAGCTGTCAGACAGCGACAGCTTAGGTGTTATCACCTGCGGCGCCGTCTCTTCGGAGATTTCGCTGTCAGCTGAACTTGCATCCGAATTTTCCGCTTCTTCTGCAAAGGCCGACAAAGATGCAAGAAGCATAGCCGATGAAAGCACGCCACATATCAGTCTGATAAATTTATTTTGCATATATTACCTTACCTTTTCAAATCCGTTATCAGTTAAGCAGCGGCTTAAATGCCGCGATTTCTTTTTGTACAGCCGCCGACACATCAGATGACGGCTCAAAAATAAACTGATAGCTGTATAATGCTATTCCGCCGTAGCATTTTGCCGTGCGGGACTTTTCTATCTGTCTTTTTATAATTTCCGTGTTATTTATCCACTCGTATTTTCCGCTTCCTGCCCATGTATCCTCAGTGCCTATCTTGTAAACGGCAAGACCCGGGACAAGCGTTTTTCCTGTGCCGGAAAGCATTTTATCCCATTCATCAACAACCTCGGAAAACGGCTGGCCGCTGTTTTCAAAGCCGTAGTATATCTGCGGCGCCATGTAGTCGGCATAGCCCGGCTCACTGCACCATTTTTTTACATCTGCATACAGGACTTCCTGATTATTCGTAACATTTCCCTGTGTGCTTATTCCGAAAAGTACGGTTTTATTGTGGGACTTTACCGCATTGTACATAGTGGAAACCATTCGTGTACAATTGTCAAGCCTGAACTGTGAAAGGCTTGTATAGCCGGACTTATTAAACGCTGTTCTGTCAAACCAGCTTTCCGTCGTCGGATAAAAATAATCATCGATATGTACGCCGTCAACATCATAACCTGAAACAATCTCGCTGACTCCGAGTGCAATAAGGTCGGTGACCTGCTCGTATGCGGGATTTAAGTACCAGTAGCTGTTTACCTTGACGATATAATCACCGTCATTATAATTATACCACTGCTTTGTAAGATAGCTGTCGTCTACCTGCGGGGCATCGTCCTGCTGATAACAGCGCAGCGGATTTATCCACGCGTGGAAAGAAATATTTCTCTTGTGCGCCTGCTCAATCATAACTTTGAGAGGGTCAAAGCCGGGATCCTCGCCGATATATCCCGTACAGTATTTTGACCACGGGAAGTATTCGGATTTATAAATTGCGTCTCCATAGGGTCTCACATGGACATAAACCGTGTTTATGCCAAGCGACTTTGCGTTATCAAAATACTCACCTATGCCCTTTTCGAACTGCGCCTTGGTTTTCCCGGTAAGTATAGGGTAAAGTTCAAAGTATGAAATCCAGACGGCCTTCATCTCACTGTAATTAAGCGCCTTGTAGCTATTTACAGGCAGGTCATCATCAGGCAAAATATTGCTTGATGGCGGCGGTGCGGCGGTCTGGTCTGACGAGTTTTGCGGAGCTTTTGTAGTTTGCACCGCTGTGGTTTCGGGGATAGTCTCGATAGGCTTTTCCTCGCTTGCCTGTGTCTGAGGTACATCAGGTGTCTGCGGCACGGCTGGTGTCTGCGGAGCTTCGGTCGGTGTGTCACCTTCAGTTTGCGCTGTTGTATATACTTCGGTCGTTTCGGATGCAGTCTCATGCTGCTTCGTTTCCAAAGGTATTTCCTCCGCAGGTTTTAAAGTATCCTTCGGCAGCGGAATACCGCTTATTTCATTGCCATTATAATATAAATCCGAATTGTTGTCAACATCCGAATTGCTCAGTACAATTGCGTGTCCGCAGCCTGTGGCGCAAATTACAACCGCAAGTGCAAAACCGAGCAAGCTGATAATTTTATTTTTTTTCATAATTGCCTTTCATATACGAAAAGTGCATAAAATGCACCTATATTACTCAAAAATACAGTTACTCTAGTATAGTAGTCAGCATTTTAACGAATTTTTTCTCATTTATGAGGTAAATTCACGCAGAATTTCATAAAAAATCCGATGTGTATTTACTTTACAGCCATTTGTTAAATTCTTGACTTTTTCATTGATTTATAGTATAATCAAACTGAATAAAAACCCAAGGAGGACAACAAAATGGGACAGAACGAAAAAAAGGGACTAACGCTGACTGAAAAAATCATCAAAAGCCATATTATAGACGGCGAGATGATTAAAGGCACCGAAATCGGTCTGAAAATCGATCAGACGCTGACTCAGGACGCTACCGGCACAATGGCATATCTTCAGTTTGAGGCTATGGGTGTTGACCGTGTAAAGACCGAGCGCTCGCTGGCGTACATCGACCACAACACGCTCCAGTCCGGCTTTGAAAATGCAGACGACCACCGTTATATCGGAAGCGTTGCGAAAAAGCACGGTATATGGTTTTCACGCCCCGGTAACGGTATCTGCCATCAGGTTCATCTTGAGCGCTTCGGCAAGCCCGGAAAGACTCTGATAGGCTCTGACAGCCACACACCTACGGGCGGTGGCATCGGTATGCTTGCTATGGGTGCGGGCGGTCTTGACGTAGCGGTTGCTATGGGTGGCGGCGCTTATTATATAACCATGCCTAAGGTAGTAAAGGTAAATCTCACCGGAAAGCTTAACGACTGGGTATCTGCAAAGGATGTTATTTTAAAGGTTCTGCAGATTATGTCGGTCAAGGGCGGCGTAGGAAAGGTTATCGAGTACTGCGGCGAGGGCGTAAAGAGCCTGAGTGTTCCCGAGCGTGCGACTATCACAAATATGGGCGCAGAGCTTGGTGCGACCACCTCCATATTCCCGTCTGATGAAACTACTCTCGCATTTTTAAAGGCGCAGGATCGCGAGCAGGACTTTGTTGAGCTGAGCGCTGACCCCGATGCCGTTTACGATGAGGAAATAAATATAAACCTCTCCGAGCTTGTACCTCTGGCTGCTTGTCCTCACAGCCCCGACAACGTTAAAACCGTTGAAGAAATCGGCGCTATCAAAATCGACCAGGTATGTATCGGCTCCTGCACAAACTCCTCCTTACAGGATATGCTGAAGGTCGCTCATATATTAAAGGGTAAAACAGTTCACCCCGATGTAAGCCTTGCCATCGCACCCGGCTCAAAGCAGGTATTCAATATGCTTGCTGACTGCGGCGCGCTGTCAATCCTTATAAACGCCGGTGCGAGAATACTTGAGAGCGCCTGCGGCCCCTGCATAGGAATGGGTCAGTCGCCTAACTCCAAGGGCATCTCACTTCGTACCTTCAACAGAAACTTTGAGGGCAGAAGCGGAACAAAGGACGGTCAGATTTATCTTGTATCTCCCGAGACCGCGGCAATCTCGGCTCTCACAGGCGTATTCACCGACCCGAGACTTGCAGGAGAGATGCCGCCGTATGTTATGCCCGAAAAATTTCTTATCAACGACAACATGGTTGTTCCTCCCGCAAGCGTTGAAGAAGCACCGAATGTTGAGGTACTCAGAGGCCCTAACATCAAGCCCTTCCCTGTAAACACCCCTCTTGCCGAGACTATAAAGGCGTCTGTTTCGCTTAAAGTAGGCGATAATATTACTACAGACCATATTATGCCTGCGGGCGCGAAAATATTACCTCTGCGCTCCAATATCCCCGCAATTTCCCAGTATTGCTTTGCGGTATGTGACGAAACCTTCCCTACACGCGCTAAGGAGCTTGGCAGCAGCATAATAGTCGGCGGCACAAACTACGGTCAGGGCTCATCGAGAGAGCACGCGGCTCTTGCACCGCTCTACCTCGGCGTAAAGGCTATTATCTGCAAGTCATTTGCCCGCATACACAGACAGAACCTTATCAACAACGGCATACTTCCGCTTTGCTTTGTAAACGAGGCGGATTATGATACAATCGACCGTGATGATGTTCTTGAGCTTTCCGATATCAGAAAGATTATAGAGACAGACGGAAAAATCATTGTAAAGAATATCACAAAGGGTACGGAATTTGAAGTAACCTGCGAGCTTTCCGAGCGCGGAAAGGGTATGATACTCGCGGGAGGTCTGCTTAACTTCACAAAGCAGAACAGCTGAAGCAAGCAAGGGGTGCTTATATGAGAAAATCAACTGCTGTTTTATTGTCTCTTTTTACATTGTTTTTGGGGTTCAGTATGGGACTGCTGTTAGCTCCGGGCGGTTCAAGCTACGGATGCAACAACGGTACTACCATAAACAATTACGGTAAAAACGAGGACAAGGAAAGGAATGACTATGGCAAAGATTGAAATGAAAACTCCTCTCGTTGAGATGGACGGAGATGAAATGACTCGAATCATCTGGAAGATGATTAAAGATATTCTGCTTACTCCTTATATCGACCTGAACACAGAATATTATGATTTAGGTCTTGTTCACAGAAACGAAACGGATGACCAGGTAACGATTGACAGCGCAAACGCAACCAAGAAGTACGGCGTTGCGGTAAAATGCGCTACAATCACACCCAATGCACAGAGAATGACCGAATACAACCTCAAAGAGATGTGGAAATCACCTAACGGCACTATCCGTGCAATTCTTGACGGTACGGTTTTCAGAGCGCCGATTATCGTAAAGGGTATCACTCCCCTGCTCCCCGGCTGGAAAAAGCCTATTACTATCGCACGTCACGCTTACGGTGATGTATACAAGAACACCGAGATGAAAGTTCCCAACGGAAGCAAGGCTGAGCTTGTAGTGACTGACAAGGACGGAAACGAAACAAGACAGCTTATCCACAGCTTCAGCGGCTCGGACGGTATCATTCAGGGTCTGCACAACATAAACGCAAGTATTGCAAGCTTTGCAAGAGCCTGCTTCAACTTTGCGCTTGATACAAAGCAGGATATATGGTTTGCTACAAAGGACACCATCTCAAAAAAATACGACCACACCTTCAAGGATATTTTCCAGGAGATATTCGACAGCGAGTACAAGGAAAAGTTTGATAATGCGGGTATCGAGTATTTCTACACCCTTATTGATGACGCGGTTGCAAGAGTTGTACGCTCAGAGGGCGGATATATCTGGGCGTGCAAGAACTATGACGGCGATGTAATGTCGGACATGGTTGCTACAGCCTTCGGAAGCCTCGGCATGATGACTTCTGTACTTGTATCACCCGACGGCGTATACGAATACGAGGCGGCACACGGTACGGTAACACGCCACTATTACAAGTACCTCAAGGGCGAGGAAACCTCGACAAACTCGGTAGCTACCCCGTTTGCCTGGACAGG
>CAMEKZ010000013.1 GCA_945921635.1 uncultured Clostridia bacterium | reverse complement strand
TGTAAAAAGCTATAAGGACTTTTTCGTATTTTTGCGTCAGATGGCAAAAAGCGAGGTAGCTGATATTTTTAAAAAGCTCTCCGATTCTGTCAAGTCCTGCAAGATAACCGATGAATTCGGCAACGAGATACAGACGCGAAGCGGCTCTTTTTCGCTGTCAATCGGCTACTGCTGGTATCCGTCACAAGCGGCTACCATTGATATGATGATAAACTATGCCGATTTTGCCCTGTTCAAGGCTATGTCCTCGGGCAGCCGCGACAGAGAGTTTGAGCCGAGCGAGTTCACAAAAGAGCAGAGCAGCTTTTCCGACTCCAGACTGCTCAACAATCTTATTGATGACAATGATTTCAGCTATTGCTTTCAGCCGATAGTGTCGGCTATAGACGGCTCTATTTACGCATACGAGGCACTTATGCGGCCGAAAAATTCAAATCCGCTCGAGGTGCTGAGGATAGCCCGCGAGCACGGAAAGCTGTATGATATTGAGCTGCTGACCTTTGAAAATGTGCTTGCCGAGGTGCAGAACAATATAGGAAAGTTTGCGGGAAGGAAAATATTTATAAATTCTATCCCCGACTGTATGCTGAAGGAGCATGATTTTTACCGCCTGTGCGACAAGTACGGTGATATAATGAAGCAGGTGGTTATTGAGCTGACCGAGCAGTCAGACCTTACTGACGAGCATATTTCGCGGCTTCGTGAGATATACTGTGCAAAGGGATGTATGATAGCGATTGATGACTACGGCAGCGGATATTCAAACTCCGCCGCGGTTCTTAATTTAGCGCCCGATGTAATAAAAATCGACCGCACGCTGATTTCGGATATAAATACAAACACCAGAAAGCAGCACTTCTTGTCGGGTATAATCGACTTTGCAAAGCTTAACGGCATAAAGGTGCTCGCCGAGGGCGTCGAGACCTACGACGAGATGAGCGTCTCGATACGGCGCGGCGTTGACTATATACAGGGCTTCTTCACTGCCCGACCCGCATCGGATATAATACCGGAGATTGCTAGCAACGTCTCAGAAAGCATACGGGCGGTAAATATCAACAAGCCGGAAATCAGAATTGCGAATGTGTATGAGCTGACTGAGAGAAGCGATGAGCCGATAGATTTGTGCGAGCTTGCCGCCGACAAATACACAGTCGTCTCGGTAAAATGCGATTATGCGTATTTCAGGGGCAATGTCCTTGAAAGCGTGCCGATTAACATCGAGATAGCCGAAAATGTCAGCGCACATATTATATTTGAAAACGTGAGCCTTAACGGAGAGGTGCGTCCCTGTGTAATCATGAGGGAAAATTCAAGTGCGCGCCTTGAGTTTAAGGGAAACAATCTGTTCTTATATGACGGTATAAGCGTGCCGGATACCGCAACTGCGGTGATAGCGGGTGACGGTGACCTCTGCATTGACTCCTACCGCAACAACGGCTGCTGTATCGGAAGCTCGTATAATGAGTCCTTCGGCAAGCTGGTTATAAATTCGGGCGGCACTCTGGAGCTGTCTGCAAACGGTGACCACGGCGTATGCGTCGGCGGAGGAATAACCTCGCAGAAGAATGCGGTTTCGGTTATCAGCGGCAATATCAAGATGTCGGCTTCCGGACGTGACTGTATCGGACTCGGCTCGTATGACGGTAGCTGTGAGATACTTGTCGGCGGCTCGGATAACTGCCGGATGGAAATTTCCGCATCGGGTGACAACTCGGTATGTATAGGCTCTCTGTACGGCTGTCCTGAGGTGACTGTGAGCAAGAGTGAGCTTATATTAAAATCTCTGGGAGTAAATGCCTGCTGCATAGGCACTCTCTCGATGCTCACTTCTGAGAGAAACCCCGTCATATCAATATCTGACAGCAAAGCCGATATATTCTTCAAGGCACAGCACGGAGCGGGCATTGGCTGCCGCGCGCCGGACAGCTTTATAGACATAACCGGTACATCGTTTGTTATTTACTTTGAGGGCGATGTGGTCGCGGGTATAGGAAGCGCCGAGGGCGGCGGACAGCTCAGCATAAAGGGCGGGGATATTTCCGTATCTTCTCTTTCGGGTACACGCTCTTTGTGGATAGGTCAGCTATTCGGAAAGGCGTTGCTTGATAATGTCAAGGTAAATGGCAGTACTGTTACCGATGAAAATTATAAGCTGATGCCGCTGAATATATAATAAATGAATAAAAAACAACACCGTGCAGAGCTTGCAAATCCTGCACGGTGTATTTTTGCTTCAGTCTTTATACATTCGGCTTCTGTCTTACCTTGATATGAACCTCGCGGAGCTGCTGCTCGGTAACCTCGGTAGGTGCGCCGAGAAGCAAATCCTGCGCGTTTGAGTTCATCGGGAACGCGATAACCTCTCTTATGCTCTCGTCGCCCGTAAGCAGCATAATCATGCGGTCTACGCCGGGAGCCATGCCTGCGTGCGGCGGAGCGCCGTACTTAAACGCATTGTAGAGCGCGCCGAACTTTTCGGCAACGTCCTGCTCGGTATATCCCGCAATTTCAAACGCCTTAACCATTGTGTCAAGGTGGTGGTTTCTTACCGCGCCGCTGGACAGCTCTACGCCGTTGCAGACGATGTCGTACTGATAAGCGAGTATGTCAAGCGGGTTCTTTGTATTAAGAGCCTCAAGACCGCCCTGCGGCATTGAGAACGGGTTGTGCGTGAAAATAATCTTGCCTGTCTCCTCGTCCTCCTCGTACATCGGGAAGTCTACGATAAAGCACATCTCATAGCGGTCGTGGTCAACAAGCTCCATGCGCTCGGCAACCTCGGTGCGTATCTGACCCGCAAACTTGGGAGCGAGCTTTTTGTTGTCGGCGATAAAGTAAAGCACATCACCGATTTCAAGACCGCATCTGGTTTTAAGCTCGGCGCGCTGCTCGTCATTTAAGAACTTATCGATAGGACCTAAATACTTATAGTCCTCGTCTACCTTTACATAGCCCAGACCCTTCATGCCGATTTCTTTAGCAAACGCCTCCATCTTCTCGAAGAAGCCCTTTGAGCGGCTCGCCATGCCGGGTACTCTTATACCTCTTACGCACTTGTTTGCAAACGGCTTGAAGTCGCTGTCAACAAACAAATCCGACAGCTCGGTGATGATAAGCGGGTTGCGTAAATCAGGCTTATCCGTGCCGTATTTCAGCATCGATTCGGCGTATGGTATACGCTTAAACGGTGCGGGGGATACCTTTTTGTCGCTGAACTTTGCGAATACAGCGGACAATACTTCTTCCGCAACCGCGAAAACGTCCTCCTGCGTAGCGTATGACATCTCAAAGTCGAGCTGATAGAATTCTCCGGGTGAGCGGTCGGCTCTTGCGTCCTCGTCACGGAAGCAGGGCGCAATCTGGAAATACTTATCAAAGCCCGATACCATCAGGAGCTGCTTGAATATCTGCGGTGCCTGCGGCAGAGCGTAGAACTTTCCGTGGTGCTTGCGGCTAGGTATCAGATAGTCGCGCGCGCCCTCGGGCGAGCTTGTAGAGAGTATAGGGGTCTGTATTTCAAGAAATCCCATTTCGGTCATCTTACTGCGTAAGAATGAGATAACGTTCGAGCGCAGTATGATGTTGTTGTGCATTTTCTTGTTTCTCAGGTCAAGATAGCGGTATTTAAGGCGTATATCCTCTTTTGTCTCGGTAGAGGTAGGCACCTCAAACGGGAGCTGCTCTACAGTCACCTTTCCGAGTACCTCAAGGCTCTCGGCAACTATCTCGATTGTACCTGTTGAAATCTTGTCGTTGTATGTGCCCTCGGCTCTTTTTATCACCGTGCCGCCTATAGTTACAGAGCACTCCTTGTTTACGCCGTCGAGCAGGTGTTCGTTTTTCTGGAAAGTAATCTGAACATAGCCGTAGTGGTCGCGCAGGTCGATGAACTTTATTCCGCCGTGGTCGCGGATATTTTCAACCCAGCCCGCCACTCTGACGCTCTTTCCTATATCGTCCTCGCTGAGCATTGCACAGGTATGTGTGCGGTATTTGTTTTCAAGAAACATTTCTGTTATGTCCTTCCTTTATATTCCCTTTAGTTTTGCTTCTAACATTTCTTTTACAGCCGCGGGAGAAGCCGCACCGCGCAGTATCTTGTTGCACTGACCCATGAGGAAGCCGAATACCTTGGTTTCGCCGCTTCTGTACTGTTCTACCGCCTTGGGATTTGCGGCAAGTACATCATTTACCGTCTTTTCAAGCAGTTCGTTATCCTCTTTTATCCAGAGATCCTGCTCATCTGCCACGGTATCGGGGCTCTTGCCGCTGTCCGCCATCTCACGCAGGATAACCTTTCTGTTATCCTTTGAGATTTTGCCTGTTTCGGCAAGCTCGATAAGCCTTGCAAAGTCGGCGGCGGTAAACGGCATATTATCCATATCCAGCTCGCCGAGATTTATTCTTCTCATAAGCTCTACAACGATAAAGGTCGCTATCGGCTTAGGATTGTTGTATACCTTTATTGTGTCCTCAAAAAAGTCGCTTATCTGCTTTGTATCGGTGAGGACTGCGGCGTCCGCGGGTGAAATCTTATATTCGTTTATATATCTCTCGCGCCTTGCCTGCGGCATCTCCGGTATATCCGCCCTTATCGCTTCAAGCTCTTCTTCTGTGAATACTATCGGCGGAATATCGGGGTCGGGGAAGTAGCGGTAGTCGTGCGCGTCCTCTTTCGAGCGAAGCGAGCTTGTTTCGCCGGTCGCGTCGTTGAAGTGGAGCGTCTCCTGTATTACGCGCTCGCCGTTTTCAATAAGCTCGGTCTGACGGTATATCTCGTACTCTATCGCGCGCTGTATCGCTCTGGTGGAGTTAAGATTCTTTACCTCGGTACGCGTGCCGAGCTTATCCGAGCCCTTTTCCGCAAGCGAAATATTTACGTCACAGCGCATTGAGCCCTGCTCAAGCTTTCCGTCACATACGCCCGCGTACTGGAGCATGAGCCTGATTTTCTCAAAGAACGCCACTACATCAGCGGCAGAGTGAAAGTCCGGCTCGGTAACAATCTCGATAAGCGGAATGCCGCAGCGGTTGTAGTCCGCAAGGCTCACGCGCTCGGTATCGTCATGCACGAGCTTTCCCGCATCCTCTTCAAGGTGAATACGGTTTATGCGTATTGTCTTTTCTTCACCCTCGGACACGATGTCAACATGACCGCCAAGACACACGGGTCGGGGCATCTGTGAAATCTGATATGCCTTCGGCAAATCGGGGTAGAAGTAGTTTTTTCTGTCCCATTTTGTAAAGCGGGAGATTTCGCAGTTCATTATATATCCCGCCTTTATAATATACTCAACTGCCTTGCGGTTGAGAACAGGGAGCGTGCCGGGAAGTCCCGAGCATACCGGGCAGCAGCGCGAGTTAGGCTCGCCACCGAACTGAGCCGAGCAGGTGCAGAACACCTTGGATTCTGTCAGCAGCTCCGCGTGTATTTCAAGTCCTATTGTCGGATAAAGCTTCATTCTTTATAAATCAATCCTTTCATCAGGTGTATCTGCACATTATATATTGTTAGGGCGCTTTTCAAAGCCCGCTTCAAAGGCGTCCGCCGCCTGAATAAGAGTAGCCTCGTCAAACTTTCTGCCGATAAGCGACATACCGATAGGCATATTGTTTGCACTGTAGCCGCAGGTAGTTGAGATAGCGGGGAGTGATGCGATATTTACCGTAACGGTGCATATATCCGCAAGGTACATCTTTACGGGGTCGGTTTCCTGTTCGCCGATTTTGTATGCAACGGTCGGGGCGGTCGGGGTAAGTATAATATCCGCCTTTTGGAATACCTCGTCATATTCTTTTATAATCTGTTGTTTAAGCGCAAGCGCTTTTAAATAATAAGCGTCGTAGTAGCCGCTTGAAAGCGCGTAGTTGCCGAGAAGTATGCGGCGCTTTACTTCATCGCCAAAGCCGCGTGTACGGCTGTCTCGTATCATCTCGTCAAAGGTTCTGCCCTCGCCGCGCAGTCCGTACTTGATACCGTCAAAGCGCGAGAGGTTTGACGCCGCCTCGGCGCTTGATACAAGGTAATAAGCGGCAACCGCGTATTTAAGGCTGCTTATCGAGCAATCAACAAGCTGGGCACCCATCTCCTCGTATTTCTTAGCCGCCGCGAGTACCGAAGTCTTTACCTCATCATCGGTGCTGTCGGAGTAGAACTCCTTCGGGAGTGCGATTTTCATACCCTCTATGCTCTGACCGATTTTCGCGTTGAAGTCCTCGGCAGGCTTAGTTGATGATGTAGCGTCGCGGCTGTCCTTTCCTGCTATTACGTTCAGCAGAGTGCCGCAGTCCCTTGCGCTGTTTGCGATAGGACCTATCTGGTCGAGCGAGCTTGCAAAAGCGATAAGGCCGTATCTCGATACCCGTCCGTAGGTGGGCTTGATACCCGTAACGCCGCAGAATGAAGAAGGCTGTCTTATTGAGCCGCCGGTGTCCGAGCCGAGCGCCGCAGGGGCTATGCCCGCCGATACAACCGCCGCGCTGCCGCCGCTTGAGCCGCCGGGTACGCGGGTGAGGTCGTAGGGGTTCTTTGTCTTTGCAAAGGTACTTGTCTGGGTCGAGCCGCCCATGGCAAACTCGTCCATGCTGGTCTTTCCGAGTATTACATAGCCTTCCGCCTTCAGCTTTTCGATTACGCACGCGTCATAGGGAGGGACAAAATCCTCCAGCATCTTTGACGCGCAGGTGGTCTTTATACCATCGGTGCAGATATTGTCCTTTATGGCAAGCGGTATGCCGGTAAGCGGCTTTGCCTCTCCACTGTCAATCAGCTTTTGCGCCTGCTCCGCGCTTTTCATGGCCTCGTCCTCGGTGACGGTGATGTAGCCCAGCACCTCGGGATTTATTTCTTTAATTCGCTTTATATATTCTCCGCAAAGCTCGGGCGCGCTTATTTTCTTTGTGTCAAGCAGCCCGCGCAGGGTGTCAAGTGTCTGCTCTTTTAAGTTCATCGTGTCATCCTTTCGTAAGCTCAGTCAACCATCTTGGGCACAACATAGCAGTTATCGCTCGGCTTTGTATTGCTGAGCAGCTTTTCGGTCGGGAATGAGGGCTTCGCCTTATCCTCTCTTACCTCGGCGTAGGATATGCTGTTGTTATCCTTTGTATCGTCATAAACCACATCGAACTCCTTTACGGTGTCCATAAGATTTATGATTTCACTCATCTCGGCCATTACCTTTTGCTTGCCCTCGTCGGTGTAATTCAGCTTGCTGAGATTGCACAGATGTTCTATGGTCTTTATATCCATCTCATTTTCCTTTCTTTTGCAATCGGACATACTTTTTTATATTATACTACATTATAGCCGATTTTGCAAGAGCTTAGCCGCGGGTTTTCAAAAGTTTTGGAAATAAATAAAGCAAAAAATAAAGCATCGGGGCGCTCCGACGCTTTATCTTCAAAATTATGCAAAAAGGTTCAGGAGTGAACCGTTTAAGCCTGCGCTCTGGGTCAGACTGCCCGTAACGCTGTAGGTTGTGCTTGCTTTATTGTAGCTGTCGGACTGCGAGTAAGCGTTCAGCTGCTCCGCCTGTTTACTCATAAAGCTTGCAAAGGATTTGCTGTCTGTAAATACATCGGTAAGCTCGGTGGCTGACGCCTTGTTGAAGGTGTCCTTGTCGAGCGACAGAGTGCCGTCTGTGTTTATGCTGATACCCGCTTTTGTAAGCTGGCGGCTGTACGCCGTGGTCATGTTGGTCATAAACTGATACTTTGACTGCACCGTGCTGTCGCCCGATTTGCTTATCGCGGACATAAACGAGTTGTAGCTTCCGACAAAGTCGGAGGCTGATTTGTATGCCGCCTCTAAATCAAGCTCGCCGGTCTTTTCATCGGGGGCAAAGCCGGTTTTCAGCTTTGAAGCCGATGAGGTGAGATTTTCGGACAGCTCGCCCAGCTTGTCCTCCGTCTTGTTTACGGTGGTTTTGCTGTTTACCAGCTGCTGTAAATAGCTGTCTGCGGAGGAACTTTGCTCGGTCTGCGTCTTTTGCAAATCGAAATATGCTCTGTACATATTTCTGCTTACCCGAAAATCGCTCCATTGGTTAAGCACATTGCTCATAGAGCTGTAAAACAGGTTGTTTGCAGATATGTTCATAATATCGCTCCTTCCATAAAACGGCTTTCGTAAAACGAATAGTACCGTAAGAGAATAAGCGCCTATTCCCTCATATAGTATATCGGCAGATTCCGGTAAAATTTAAGCGCACCGTATATTCAGAATATAAAAAAGCGGAGATGTCCGCAGTAGTGGAATCTCCGCCATGTATTTTATTCGCTGAAAATTTTGATTACGACCTACCGAGTTTTTCAAGCGAATCCTTAAACTCCTCTGCGTTATTTGCAGGTCCTACCCACATGGAGTTGCCGTCCTCGGAGTCGCTGTGTACGATAACAAGCGCTTTATCGGCTGCGGCGTCTTTGAGGTTTATAGTGTGCTTCAGCGGTAAAGACTTAAAATCAGCCATCGTGTAAATACTTTTTATGTACAAAGGCAATGCTTAAAGCTATGGAAATACCGCTTAACATCACCTTTGGTCATGTTGTACACATTTCACCGCAAAAATGCAGGAATATTTTTTGCAAGTTTCAATTAAATTTCTTGCAAAAATGTGTTGACAACGTCGAAAAATCGTGTTATAATAGCAACAGTAATCAATCCGGTTGCAGGCAATTATGAAACAAGGCTGTTTCAGACGGTCGCCGATTTGAAGCTTTTGTAAATAAGCTTTCAAAAATATTACCGATTTTTGCAGGATTTTACATAAGTGCTCCGCAAATCTGAGGTAACAAGGCTGTACCCTCTGTTGCCTGCTGTTTTTGTCGCAATAAGCCGGACACTGATGTACCGAAAGCGAAAATTTAAACAAATATAAAATAAGGAGTGAGCTTATGCTGGAAAAAGAGGGTCAGGTCAGAATACCTGCAGGTTGTGCCATTTCGGGATTTATCAGCAGAGAGGGAAAGAGAATCTGCGGTGACCAGATTGTAAAGTCGATTTCCTATATGCACGACAGGTCAAACGGTCTGGGAGGCGGCTTTGCCGGTTACGGAATTTATCCCGAGTACAAGGATCAGTACGCCTTTCATATCTTCTATGATTCAAACGAGGCGAGAGTTGAGACCGAGAGATTTCTCGACAGACACTTTGACGTGGTAAACCTTTCGCGCATACCGACAAAAAAGCACCCCAACATCACAAACGAGCCTTTGATATGGAGATACTTCGTTACTCCGCTTCCGACTAAGCTCGCCGCAAGCCAGCTTGACGAGAGAGAGTTTGTCGCACAGTGCGTAATCAATATCAACGACAAGATAAGCGGCTCTTATGTCTTTTCAAGCGGCAAGAACATGGGCGTATTCAAGGCTGTCGGCTATCCCGAGGATGTCGGCGAGTTCTACCGCTTAGACGAGTACGCGGGCTATGCGTGGACGGCACACGGCCGTTATCCGACAAACACCCCCGGCTGGTGGGGCGGCGCTCATCCGTTTGCTCTGCTTGACTATACTATAGTACATAACGGCGAGATTTCGTCCTATGACGCAAACAGACGGTATATCGAGATGTACGGCTACAAGTGCAATTTGCTTACCGATACCGAGGTAATCACCTATATTATAGACTTCTTGAACAGAAAACAGCGCCTTTGCCTTGAGGATATTGCGAAGATAATCGCCGCGCCGTTCTGGTCGGAGATTGAGTCTGACAAGTACAGCGAGGCGGAAAAGCAGAAGCTGAAATATTTCAGAAACGTATTTTCAAGCCTGCTTGTCACCGGTCCTTTCTCGATAATACTCGGATTTGACGGTGGTATCATGGCGCTGAACGACAGACTGAAGCTCCGCTCGATGGTAGCCGCAGAAAAGGACGATATGGTTTATCTTGCGAGTGAAGAATGTGCGATAAGAGCTATCTGTCCCGATGTAGACAGAATCTGGTCACCGCGCGGCGGCGAGCCTATAATAGTTAAACTGAACAATAAGTAAAGGAGAAATCAAAGTGGCACTTAATTATTTTCAGCCCTTATTTGAGGTTATTCGTGACAAAGACCGCTGCATAAAATGCCGTGCGTGCGAAAGACAGTGCGCAAACGAGGTACATAAATACGACGGCGACCTTGATAAAATGGTATCGGACAGCCACACCTGCGTTGACTGCCAGCGCTGTGTATGTATCTGCCCGACACAGGCACTTAAAATAGTAGACAATCCCAACACCTTCAGAAACAACTCCAACTGGAGCCAGCAGATAATGACCGAGGTTTATAAGCAGGCGGAGACCGGCGGCGTACTGCTCTCGGCTATGGGCAACCCGAAAGAATATCCGGTATACTGGGATAAAATCCTGCTCAACGCTTCGCAGGTAACAAACCCGCCTATCGACCCCCTGCGTGAGCCTATGGAGTCAAAGGTTTTCTTAGGCAAAAAGCCGAAGAACGTAACCTTCAACGAGGACGGAAGCGTGAATACTAAGACAAGCCCTACGCTTGAGCTGTCAACGCCTATCATGTTTTCTGCGATGTCCTACGGCTCTATCAGCAGAAACGCGCATGAGAGCCTTGCAAGAGCCGCAACCGAGCTCGGTATCTACTACAACACCGGTGAGGGCGGTCTGCACAAGGACTTCTATCAGTACGGACCGAACACGATAGTACAGGTTGCGTCGGGACGTTTCGGCGTATTCAAGGATTATCTTGAAACAGGCGCGGCAATTGAGATAAAAATGGGACAGGGCGCAAAGCCGGGTATCGGCGGACACCTTCCGGGTGCTAAAATCCTTGAAGACGTATCAAGGACGAGAATGATACCTATGGGTACGGATGCTATCTCTCCTGCACCGCACCACGATATTTATTCAATCGAGGACTTGCGTCAGCTTGTATTTTCACTTAAAGAAGCTACCGAATACAAAAAGCCGGTAATAGTAAAAATCGCCGCAGTACACAACGTAGCGGCAATCGCGTCTGGTATTGCACGCTCGGGCGCGGATATTATCGCGATAGACGGCTACAGAGGCGGTACGGGCGCGGCACCGACAAGAATACGCGATAACGTAGGTATTCCTATCGAGCTTGCGCTCGCGAGCGTAGACCAGAGACTGCGCGACGAGGGTATCAGAAACGAGGTTTCTATAGTAGTCGCAGGCTCTATCCGTTCTAGCTCGGACGTAGTAAAGGCAATCGCGCTCGGCGCGGACGCGTGCTATATCGGCACGGCAGTTCTGCTGTCGCTCGGCTGTCACCTTTGCAGAAGCTGTCAGACAGGCAAGTGCAACTGGGGTATCGCAACCCAGCGCCCCGACCTTGTAAAGCGTCTTAATCCCGAAATCGGCTACAAGCGCCTTGTAAACCTTGTACACGCGTGGGATCACGAAATCAAGGAAATGATGGGCGGCATGGGTATAAACTCAATCGAGGCGCTCAGAGGAAACAGACTTATGCTCAGAGGTATAGGCCTTAATGAAAAAGAGCTTGAGATACTCGGTATTCAGCACGCGGGACAGTAAGAAAGGACGGTCACGGCATGAAAAAAGTATATGTTAATGAAGAGTGGTGCCTTGCGTGCCATCTGTGCGAGTATTACTGTGCGGCGGCCAACAGCGGCGCAGAAAATATGGTAAAGGCGTTTGCAAACGGAAACAAGCCTATCCCGCGCATACAGGTCGAGGAGGGCAGCGGAATAAACTTTGCGGTACAGTGCCGCCACTGCGATAACCCGCTTTGCGTAAAGGGCTGCATCACCGGCGCGCTGTCGGTAAAGGACGGAGTAATCTCCTGTGACGAGAGCCGCTGTGTAGGCTGCTACACCTGCGTGCTGTCATGTCCCTACGGCTGTATTGTAACCTCGGAAAACTCAAAGGTAATACAGAAGTGCGATTTATGCGTAAAGAACAACAACGGCGACCCCGCCTGCGTAAAAGGCTGTCCCAATAAAGCGATAGTACTTGAAGAAAGATAAGGGAGGGTGTATAATAGATGAAGAAGTATGTAATTATCGGAAACTCGGCGGCGGCTATCGGCGCGGTGCAGGGCATACGCTCGGTTGACGGCGAGGGACTTATCACGGTTATATCCGACGAGCCTTATCACACCTATTCAAGACCGCTTATCAGCTACTGGCTGGAGGGCAAGGTCGATGATGAAAAGATTTATTACAGAGAGCCGGACTTTTACGAAAAGAACAACGTTATGACGATGTTCGGTACCAGAGCCGTAAAAATCGGAGACGGCTATGTAACTCTCGAAAACGGCGGAAAGGTGCAGTACGATAAGCTGCTTGTAGCAACCGGCTCAAAGCCGTTTGTACCCCCTATGGCGGGACTGGAAAACGTAAAGGACAAATTCACCTTTATGAACTGGGACAGCGCTAAGGCAATAAAGGAAAAGGTAAAGGAAAATACTAAGGTGCTGATTATCGGTGCGGGACTTATCGGACTTAAATGTGCCGAG
The DNA here is from genome assembly GCA_945921635.1 of uncultured Clostridia bacterium. GTDB lineage: Bacteria > Bacillota > Clostridia > Oscillospirales > Ruminococcaceae > Ruminiclostridium_E. The sequence goes on along the minus strand of CAMEKZ010000013.1, from coordinate 14,782 downwards.
GCGCTGTATCGCCTTAAAGCGGACATAACGGTGGTTGACCTTGCGGACAGAATACTGCCGAGTATTCTTGATGTGCGCGCGGGCGAGATAATGCAGAAGCATATCGAGGACAAGGGTACAAAGTTTATCCTTGGTGCAAGCGTAGAGCAGTTTGCAGAAAATTCAGCAAAGCTTACAAACGGCATGACAGTTGATTTTGACATCGTTGTTGTAGCGGTCGGCGTAAGACCTAACACCGAGCTTGTGTCCGAGGCGGGCGGCAAGGTGGAAAAGGGTATCATCACCGACATGACCCAGCTCACAACAATCCCCGATGTATATGCGGCAGGTGACTGCACGGTAAGCCACGACTGCTCATCGGGTACAGACAGAATACTGGCACTTCTCCCCAATGCTTTTATGCAAGGCGAGGTCGCAGGTAAGAACATGGCGGGAAAAGAAGCCTATTATCTTAATGCGATACCGATGAACGCGATAGGCTTTTACGGTCTGCATATAATCACGGCGGGCAGCTATGACGGTGAAGCGTTTGTAGAGGAAAACGCCGAAAAGGAGCAGTACAAGAAGCTTGTAATGAAGGACGGTCTGCTGAAGGGCTACATACTTATGGGTGATGTTGCAAGAGCGGGTATCTACACCTCGATGATAAAGGAGCAGATACCGCTTGCGGATGTTGATATAGAGCTGCTTAAAACAAAGCCTCAGATGATGATGTTCGGCAAGGCAAGACGCGACGAAAAGCTCGCGGGAAAAATCGGGTGACTTGGAGAAAGGACGGACTACAATGGTTATAGATGCAAATGAAGTAGGTTATTTTGACCTCAACAAAGTAATTGTTGCCTCCGAAGATACCGACATCACGGTAAAGAACGCCATGGGACAGCGCTATATCGGCTGCGGCGTGGCAGGCAAAACAATCACCATAGAGGGTACTCCCGGAAATGCACTCGGCGCTTATCTTGACGGAAGCACAATCATCGTTCACGGTAACGCACAGGACGCAATCGGCGACACCATGAACAATGGCGAAATCGTAGTACACGGAAGCTGTGGAGATACTACCGGCTATGCGATGCGCTCGGGCAAAATTTTCGTAAAAGAGAATGCGGGCTACCGCGTCGGCATACACATGAAAGAGTATCAGGAATACTACCCGAAAATAGTAATCGGCGGCAAGGTAGGGGACTTCCTCGGCGAGTATCAGGCGGGCGGAATAATCGTAGTGCTCGGTATCGGCTATGAAGGAAACGTTCCTGTAGGCTCGTTTGTCGGAACGGGTATGCACGGCGGCTGTATATTTATCAGAAGCGAGCAGGCACCGCAGGGTCTTCCCGTGCAGGTATGCTGCGAAGAAGCGACCGATGCCGATAAGGAAAAGATACGCGAATATGTAGAGGAGTTCGGCAAGCAGTTCGGCTACGACAGCGAAAAGCTGCTCGCTGATAAGTTCTACAAGCTGACCCCGAACACCGCAAGCCCTTACAAGCAGCTTTATACTCACAACTGAGCGGCTCGGGACAGTGTAACATATTCTCTGCCTGCGGCATATACTGTTATATGCACAGCCATAACGAAAATTCTGACGACATAAAAGAGGTGGACACAATGAACCTGCTTATCATGGGAAAAACCCCCGAAATATGCGAGAGCATTTCTCAGCTCCTGCCGCTGGAGGAGTTTGACAGCGTGACAACATATACAAGCGGTGCTGTCGCAAGGGGAATCGAAATTTCCGTGTTTGACGGTATTATAGTCTCCACTCCGCTGTCAGACGAGTTCGGACTGGATTTTGTCGCGGATATATCGCATGACGCGAAAAACGGCATAGTCGTGCTTGCAAAGCGCGAGATAGCCGACGAGGTGCAGAAAAAGCTCAGGTTTACCGGCGCGTTTGTACTTGCAAGACCGTTCAACAAGGCTCTGCTTGTACAGACCTTAAAGCTCGCCGAGGTCGCGCACATCGGCATGATGCGGCTTGAGGAGGAAAACCGTCAGCTTACCCGCCAGCTGTCCGATATGAAGATAATAAACCGCGCAAAATCGATGCTCATGCAGTATCTTAATCTGACCGAGGAGCAGGCGCACAGACATATCCAGAAGCAGGCAATGGATTTGCGTAAGACACAGCGCGCGATTGCGGAGGATATTTTGAAAACGTATCAGAATACCGCAGAGCGTGCCGAAAATATGTAGAAAATATAGATATAAAAGAACAAAATAAAGTGAAACAATCAAGAGAAATCCGCTGTGCCTCGCACAGCGGATTTATTGTTATATACTAAGTTGTGATGCATTTATCAGACAATGAATTTCTTGACAGCGTTGCGGAGAATCTGCGCCTGAGCATTAAGCTCTTCACAGGATGCGGCAATCTCCTCTGCTGTTGCGCTGTTCTGCTGAACAACCTCCGATATATCTCCGATACCCGTTGTTATCTGCTCAACTGCCGCCGACTCATTTTCTGCGGCTACGGCAATATCGTCAATCATATCCTTAGTCTTGTTGAACATATCCATTACGTTTTCAAGAGCCTCTGCGTTCTTGTCAGCAACGCCCTCGCCCTCGTTTACGGCTTCGATTGCTGCGGTGATAAGCTCGGCTGTGTCTTTAACGGCGTCAGCTGATTTGGACGCAAGATTTCTTACCTCGTCGGCTACGACAGCAAAGCCCTTGCCGGCTTCTCCTGCTCTTGCCGCTTCAACGGCGGCATTAAGTGCAAGGATATTTGTCTGGAATGCTATATCGTCAATGGTTTTGATGATGTTTTCGATTTCTGAGGACTTTTCTGCAATCTTACGCATTGCAGACAGCATCTGATCCATATATCCGTGCTGAGATGCAAGCAGCTCCGATGCGTTTTCGGAAAAGGTCTTTGCGCCTGCCGCATTGTCAGCGGTTTCGTTTATCTTAACCGAAACATCGCCGAGAGTAGAGGAAAGCTCCTGAATAGCGGCAGCCTGACGGGTTGTACCCTCCGCAAGCAGCTCTGAACCCTTAGCGGTCTGAGCAGAACCGCTGGATACCTGCTCTGCCGACATATTAATATCGCCTACAATTGAACGTATTTCTTCACCGATATGCAGAGCCGAATCTCTGAGAGCGGTAAAATCTCCGTTGTATTCAACGCTTGGAGCAACTGTGAAATCTCCGTCCGCCATTGCGCCGAGAACGGATGAAATATCGCTCATATATACATTAAGCGCTTCTTTTGTTTGCTCGATGTTTCGTGCAAGATTTCCGATTTCGTCATTGTTAAGTCGTATACTGTGCTCTGATTTCCTCAGTTCTCCGTTTTTCATTTCTTCTGAAAGACGGTTTATGTACTTAACGGGACGGATAACGTATTTATTGATTACTACAAAGCAGGATGCGGCTGACGTAAAGCAGAATAACAATCCGATTGCAATCATAATTATAATTGCCGTAGTGACTTGTCTGTCAATTTCGGCTGTGGGATAACCGCTGAAATATGCGCCTGCGATTGCGCCGGTTGTATCGATTATAGGTTCATAGCAAACAATGTAATTACCGCCGTTGATATTAGCTGAGCCAGTGTACCTCTCGCCGTTTGTGAGTACCGTTTCGGCAATATTTTCTGCCATTTCAGTACCCTCAAAGCGTGTGCCGTCGTCATTCATAATAGTTGTTGCATATCTGATATTATTCTTGAAAATTGTAAAATGAGCATTTGAGCGTTCCTTTTCGCTGTCAAGACATTCATAATCCTTAAAATCACAGCCGATAATGCAGGTGCCTGTTGCCGTCTGTTTGGAATAGCAGTAAAAAAGTCTTTCTCCGTCCGATATAATACCGTTTGCGGCATTTTCTGCGGCAGGGAGATTTGTCGGGCAGCTTTCCGACTTCCAGATGAGATTTCCGTTGCTGTCGTAAAACGCAGCAAAAAGTGCAGCATAAGACGCATTTGCGCTGTATATGCTTTCGATTTCCGAAGCGTTCTTTGAAGACAATGCTTCATTGAAGCTGTCATTCATTGAAAGAACAGTGTATAGCTCTGCGGGTTTTTCAGCAGCTTTTGAAAATTCATTTTTTATCGAATTCATTGCAGAAACTGATTCCTCGTGAAGAATATCGCCTGTTAGTTTGTTAATCGTAACTGCCGAAGTAACGAGAAGTGTAATCGCTACAAAAGCTATTGAAACAACAACTATTGTAAGCATTTTTTTGCCGATTCGTGACATAATATGTTCCTCCTGATTTTACTGCCGTCAAATTGCCTAAAAGTTTGAGATTTAGAACATAAAATTTAGCGACTTTTCTATATTTTAGCACGATGAGGCCTTTAAGTCAAGAAGAAAATCTGCTGATAAGATTGAACGGGAGTCGAAAATGCCATTATATGTAACTCAACCGGATTGATTTTATACTATCAAAACAGAGAAATGGCGGTATAAATGCCGAACAAGTGCAATTTGATTAAAACATACCGCCTGATCTATTCGGTTCCGTTCGGCAAAAATAACAAAAAACCTCCCGAATTTTTGTGCAAAATACCGCCCTTGTATTGAAATCGTTTTCCTGTTATACTAGAGATAACGAAAGCGTTGTATTTTGCTTTCGGCTTTTATGAAACCTGCGGCTTTACGCCGTTAAAAACGATAACAATTTCAAGGAGGACTTCCAATGAACTACGGACATTTTGACCTTGAGAACAAGGAGTATGTCATCACAAGACCCGACACACCGTCGGCATGGGCAAACTATCTCGGCTCGCCGGAGTACGGCGCAATCATCTCCAACAACGCGGGCGGCTACAGCTTTGTAAAGTCGGGCGCAAACGGACGTGTTATCCGTTACCGCTTCAACTCGGTTGCAAACGACCAGCCCGGACGCTATGTGTATTTAAAGGATAACGAGAGCGGCGAGTACTGGTCGGCTTCATGGGCGCCTGTCTGCAAGCCCCTCGACGAGTACAAGAGCGAGTGCCGTCACGGTACAGCGTACACCGTTATAACTTCGGAGTACAAGAACATCAAATCCGAGGTTACCTACTATGTACCTAAGGACGCTATCTATGAGGTATGGGCAGCAAAGGTAACCAACAACGATACAAAACCAAGAAAGCTGTCTGTAACCGGCTACTGCGAATTTGTAAACGACCCCAACTATGAGCAGGACCAGGTAAACCTGCAGTACACTCTGTTCATCACACGCACCTACTTCAAGGGCAACTATATCCACCAGATGCAGAACGAGGTTTACAATCCCGACAGCGGACGTTTTCTCGGTCTTGCAAGAGCTAAGGCTGACGCATACTGCGGCGACCGTGACTCTTTTGTAGGCGCATACAGAAGCTATGCTAATCCCAAGGGTATTGAGGACGGCTTAAAGGGCGACCTTAACTACAACACAAACTCTTGCGGCGCGCTCCAGAGCGACATCGTGCTCCAGCCGGGAGAAACAAAGGAGCTTACCTATGTTCTCGGCGGTACAAAGACTGACGCTGAAATCACCGAGCTGCTTGCAAAGTACGAACAGGAAGGCGTAGTTGAAAAGGAAGTTGCAGAGCTTAAGGAATACTGGCACTCAAAGCTGAACAACCTGCAGGTTAACACTCCCGATGCAGATTTCAACAATATGGTAAACGTATGGAACGCATACAACTGCTTTATCACATTCATCTGGTCGAGAGCGGCATCGTTCCAGTACTGTGGTCTGAGAAACGGCTTCGGTTACCGCGACACCGTACAGGATATTCAGGGTATAATCCACCTCGCACCCGAGATGGCAAAGCAGCAGATTATCTTCATGCTTTCTGCACAGGTTACAAACGGTGCTGGTCTGCCGCTGGTTAAGTACACCCACAATGCAGGTCACGAAAACCACCCCGAAGAAAACGACGAGAACACGGCTTATGCAAAGGAAACCGGTCACCCCAGCTACCGTGCCGATGACGCACTCTGGCTGTTCCCGACTATCTACAAGTACATATCCGAGAGCGGCGACCACGCTTTCCTCGACGAGGAAATCTACTATGCAAATGACGGTGAGAAGGGTACCGTATACGACCACTTGAAGAGAGCTATCGACTTCTCGATGAATCACCTCGGCACACACGGTATGCCCGCAGGTCTGCACGCAGACTGGAACGACTGCCTGAGACTCGGCAAGAAGGGCGAGTCTACCTTCGTAGCATTCCAGCTTGTATACGCAATTAAGATTTTAAAGACCTACGCGCTTGAAAAGAACGATACCGAGTACGCAAAGTACCTTGACGAGATACAGGCAAAGCTTGACACTATCCTCTCCGCTTGCTGGAACGAGGACAGATGGATAAGAGGCTACAAGGAGGACGGCACGGTTATCGGTCAGCGCACCGACCCCGAGGCTTCTATGTGGCTCAACCCCCAGTCATGGTCGGTTATCTCCGGCTTTGCAAGCAAGGAGCAAGCTGAAAAGGCTATGGACAGCGTAGAAAGAGAGCTTAACACTCCCTACGGCGCAATGGTTATGTACCCGCCCTACGTTAAGCACGGCTTTGACGGAGCACTCATGCAGTGCTTCAACAAGTGCACAAAGGAAAACGCAGGTATATTCTCACAGCCGCAGGGCTGGCTGATACTCGCCGAGTCCAAGCTCGGTCACGGCAACCGCGCATACAAGTACTGGAAAGAGGCGGCTCCCGCAACTTATAACAACAACGCCGAGCACAGAGTGCTTGAGCCGTACGTTTACGGTCAGTTTGTAGAGGGTAAGGACAGCCCGTTTGCAGGACGCGCACACGTTCACTGGCTGACAGGTACAGCTTCAACCGTTATGGTAGGTACTACAGAGGGTATACTCGGTCTTAACCCCGAAACAAAGGGTATCGTTATCGACCCGTCAATCCCCTCGGAGTGGAAGCAGTACACTATGGATAAGACCTTCCGCGGCAAAAAGCTGCACGTTACGGTAAACAATCCTAACGGCAGCGAGCACGGAGTAAAGAGCGTAACCGTAAACGGTGAAAAGATTGAGGGCAAGCTCATTCTTGACAGTATCTTAAAGGCTGAAAACGATATTGTAATCGAGATGTAAGCCTATCTTAAATGTCTGAACAAAAATTATCGGGAAGCCGCATGGTTTCCCGATTTTTGTGCTTTAAGTCAGAGCAAAGCGTGATAAGCTCTCTTAATCACGCTGCGAAGACTGCAACAGAGCAGCGGAGCTTTGCTCCGACGGGTTTCGCTGTGGGATTATGTTCCCCCGTTGAAAGACGTATATGAACCCCGCCGCCTAAGAGGCGGGGGCACCTGCGCTTGGTTATATGGATTTATCAGCAGAGTGACGCTTCAGTTGTGAGTAGATAACCAATCGAACAATTCCTCTGCTTTCATTTTACCCGAAGCCAGAGCCAGACCTACATCGATTAGCTCTTTTTGCGTACAACTTATTTCCACTCCGTTAAGTGCTAGAAAAACAAGCATAGCGTGTATTCCTATCCGTTTGTTTCCATCAAGAAATGGGTGATTTAAAATCAGACAATATCCCAGTCGTGCCGCTTTTTGAAGCAGAGCGGGGTAGAGGTCAGCTCCACCGAATGTCTGAAACGGAGCTTCTATTGCGGATTCAAGCAGTCCCTCATCTCTTATGCCGTCAGAGCCGCCTGTAGCTGCAATCAGAGAGCTGTGAAGAGAAATAATCTGATTTTTCGTCAGCTTAATCATTTTGCAAGCTCCTTATACGCTTCGAAATTTCGCTCTATAAGCCTTTTTGAAATTGTCTGAACATCCTCGTCGGGCGCTGCCTGAAGCTTTTCCATTTCCGAAAACTCCATTATCACATATCTCGGAACATTGTTTTTCAGTATTATTGCAGAGCCGTTTTCGTCCACCAGTCGCGCAACCTTTGAAAAATTGCGGTTTGCTTCGGTTATCGATACAAGTGTATCGGTGTTTACCGTCATGCTGAGCACCTCCTTTGTTTATATTATATACCTATAGTAGGATAAATTCAACCTATTTCTGAAATTTTCTCAATAAAACTGTTTTTCGTATAACCAAGCGTAGATGTCCCACGCCTCTTAGGCGGCGGGGTTTATACACGTCTTCCAGTGGGGGATAATCCCTCTCTGAAACCAGTCGGAGGAAAGCTCCGCTACGCTGTTGCAGTCGTCGCGGCGTGATAAGCTCTCTTAATCACGCTTTGCTCCGACTTTAATGTAATTTTCGCTTTCACTTCCATTCAATTCCTTGATTTTCTCCCTTATTAGTAGTATAATAAAACAAAAAATAGAATCGCGGCTTACCCGCACTTAAAGAACAAAAGAGGTACATAAAATGAACTGGTCTATTATTGAGCAGGTTGTCATAATGGCACTGCTCGTAGCGCTCGGCATACTCTGCCGTAAAATAAATCTGCTTGACGAGCACAGCACCAAGAAGCTGTCCGCACTTGTGCTTAATCTCGCCACGCCGATGGTTATACTCGTATCGTATCAGAAGCCGTTTGACCACGATATGCTAAGCGGTCTGCTTTTATCGTTTTCACTTGCGATAGTCAGCTATGTAATTGCATTTGTGCTTATACCGCTTATAATTCGGGGAAAGAATAAAGATAACGTGATGATAGAGCGGTTCTGCTGTATATATTCAAACTGTGCGTTTATGGGAATACCGCTTATACAGGGAGTATACGGCGAGGACGGAGTGTTTTATCTGACCGCATACGTCACGATGTTCAATATACTTGTGTGGACGCAGGGCGTTATGTTTATGAAGGGCGGCGGATTTTCGGCAAAGTCCTTCGGCAAGGCGCTGCTTTCACCGTGCATAATTGTTACGGCGCTCGGCATAGTGCTGTTTTTGTGCAATATCACCCTGCCGTCGCCGATACTTACAACGGCGCGGCACCTGAGCAATCTCAACACCCCGCTCGCGATGATAATAGCCGGTTCGACTATTGCAACCGTCAGCCTTAAAAGTGCGCTCAAAAAGCCGAAGCTGTATTATGTATGCCTTATTAAGCTGATTATACTTCCCGCAGTGCTGGCGGCTGTCTGCCTGCTGTTTAAATTCGACACCGTGATAAGCGGAGTAAACATTCTCGCTACGGCGTGCCCGACTGCGGCTATAAGCACGATGTTTGCCCTGCAGTATAACAAAAACGCGGGGTACAGCGCCGAACTTTTCGCGGCTACCACTATTTTGTCAATGGTGACTCTGCCGCTTGTACTGATGGCGTATACTGCGCTTGCGGGCTTATTTTAAACGAGAGGTATACTATGATAAATAAACAGATAAAGAGCTGCGCGGAGCTTATCGACGCGGTGCGCGGGAAAAACCCGCTGATACACTGTATAACAAACTATGTAACCGCAAACACCGTAGCAAACGGTCTGCTTGCACTCGGCGCGTCACCCGTCATGGCGGACAGTCCGCTTGACGCAATGGAGATAACCGCAAGCGCGGACGCGGTGCTGTTCAATATGGGCACCTTCGGCAAGGACCGCTGTCGCGCTATGCTGATTTCGGGGCAGGAGGCGGCACAGAGCAAAAAGCCGATAGTGCTTGACCCCGTGGGCGCAGGCTCGACCGATTACAGACTCAAAAACGCGCTCCAGATGCTAAGGCAGTTCCGCTTTGCGGCGGTCAGAGGAAACCCCGCCGAAATTTCGGCGCTGATAAACGCATCGGCTGTCACGATGAAAACGGAAAAGGGCGTGGACAGCGCGGCGGTAACGACCGAGAGAGCGACCGAGCTTGCGCGCGCGGCGAGCGAAAAATTTTCCTGCACGGTGATAGTCACAGGAAAGACCGATGTGGTGTGCTATAAGGATAAATGCGCGCTTATCTCAAACGGCGTGCCTATGATGTCGCGGGTGACTGGTACCGGCTGTCTTGCGTCGGGACTTGTCGCGGCTATGTGTGCGGTAACAGATGATTATTTCACCGCGGCGACTGCGGCTATGTCGCTTATCGGCGCGGTCGGGGAAATATCTGCGAAAAGCGCGGCGGGCACAGGTTCGTTTTATGTAGGGATAATGGACGCGCTTACTAATATCAGCGGCAAGGAGTTTTCGGGAATGGCTAAGATAGAGACAATCTGAGCAAGAGGAAAATTGCTTGCGCCGCTGCTTGACAGTCATATCCCTATATGGTAAAATTATCACAATAATCATAAATCTTACACAGGGAGAGAATCATGGAAGAAAAAGAAAATACCCCGCTTGAAACTGCGGAAAACACCGATACAAGCAGCACCGAAAACACAGAGGCAAGCGCGGAAACCCTCGCCGATACCGCAGTACATAATGAAACAACAACAGCAAAGCCGAAGCTGCCGAGATGGGTTGTAATACTGCTTATTTCCATGGGTGGAGCTATCGCTCTGCTTGTCGCGGCAATCATAATAATTCTGCTTGTGCTGACCGCACCGAAAAATATCGATAACAGCGGCGGTGACAGTTCAGCGGCTTTGACATCTTCCGAAAACAGCGAAAGCATATCGGAAAGCTCGTCTGCCCAGGATATATCGGAAAGCTCCGATACTACGGTCACATCGGACAGCCAGAGCGCCGACAGCACTTCAGTTGATAGCACCGTACCGGAAAACGGTATGCTTTTAGAATACTCGGTTGACAACTCGTGGGGTGATGAGGGCAGTATGAATTACGGCGTACAGTTCGGCATCACAAACAACACCGACAGCGGAATATCGGGCGGCTGGGAGCTGGTACTTGATATAGAGGGACTGACCGACTGCTCCGGATGGAACGGCACCTTTACCCAGAGCGGCAACACGCTGACAGTTACAAGCGCCGAGTACAACGGAGATATTTCTAAAGGGGGTACGGTGGTGATAGGCTGTAACCTTGCGACATCGACAGAGCTTAAAATAAACAGCGCAACCGTAAACGGCGCACAATGCACCGTAAAGGCGGGAACTGTAAATCAGAACAATCAGAATAATCAGAATAACGGGGATAATCAGAATAATCAGAATAACGGGCAGAGCAATGTAAACGTCGAGGAGCTGCTCGCAAGGTGCAAGGACGCAGAACAGGGTGACGACTGGCTTTACACAGATGGCAACCGCATACTCGACAAGGACGGAAAGCAGGTGTGGCTGACGGGTATAAACTGGTTCGGCTACAACACCGGCACAAACACCTTTGACGGACTGTGGAACAGCGAGCTGAAGCCCTCGGTTGAGGCTATCGCCGACCACGGCTTTAACCTGATAAGAGTTCCTATATCCGCCGAGCTTATAAACAGCTGGGCGGCGGGCGAGTACCCCAAGGCTAATTATAATAATGCCTACAACACCGAGCTTAACAGCATGAACAGTCTGGAGATATTCGACTACTTCTTAAAGCTCGCGGAGGAAAACGGAGTGAAGGTCATGCCCGATATACACTCTGCCGAAACAAACGCATCGGGTCATGTGATAAACCTCTGGTACACCGAAAAGGTGAGCGAGGAGGAGTATTACAGCGCGCTTGAATGGATGGCAAAGCGCTATAAGGACAACGACACGATTATAGCCTACGACCTGAAAAACGAGCCGCACGGAAAACCCTACGAGGGTGACGGCGCGGCAATCTGGAACGATTCGACAGATAAAAACAACTGGAAGTACGCCGCCGAAACCGCCGCCGCGCGTATACTGGCACAAAATCCGAATGTGCTTATTATGATAGAGGGCATTGAGATTTACCCGACAGATATAAATGCTAACGGTGATTATCACTCGACAGATGAAAATGACTATTATTTCAACTGGTGGGGCGGAAACCTGCGCGGCGTGAGGGATTTCCCGGTAAATCTCGGCAAGTATCAGAACAAGCTTGTATATTCTCCGCACGACTACGGCCCGACGGTGTACAAACAGCCGTGGTTTGAGGGCAGCTATGACTATGACAGCCTTATGAAGGACTGCTGGCAGGACAACTGGCTGTACATACATACAGAGAACACCGCGCCGCTCTTAATCGGCGAGTGGGGCGGCTTTATGAAAGAACCTAACCTGATATGGATGACCTGTATGCGCCGCCTTATAAGCGAGTATCACTTAAATCACACCTTCTGGTGCTATAACGCTAATTCGGGCGACACGGGCGGACTTGTACTGGACGACTTCAAGACGTGGGACGAGGAGAAGTACGCCTTTGTAAAAGAGGTTTTGTGGCAGGAGAACGGAAAGTTTGTAGGTCTTGACCATAAGATACCGCTGGGTGATAACGGTATTACGCTCAGCGAGGCTAACGGGATGTAAATTTGCCGAAATTTCAGTAAACAGCCGCTAAACCCCTTGACAACCAAAAATAAATATAGTATAATTAACCCGTATATTTAAAGGCTATGACAAAGAGAGTAAGCGTGCCCTATGCCAAAGCGAGCCGGAGAGGGTGAAAGTCCGGTGCAGACAGCATCGCCGAAAATCACTTTGGAGCTGCCCGCCGAAATTTCCGATTATTTATCGGAGAAAGTAGAACGGGACGGGCTTTTCCCGTTACAGAAAACGCATTTGACGGAATGACGTAATAGGTGGTTATAAAGACTTAGGTCCTTATCCTGTGCGGATAAGGACTTTTTCATTTTCCGCATAATGCAGATTATAATAACGAAGATTAAGGAAACACAGATTTCAGGAGGAAACAAAAATGTCACTTTACGAAAAAGTACCTGCATCTCCGAATTTTGTCGAGAGAGAAAAGCAGACAGAGCAGTTCTGGCACGACAACGACATATTCAGAAAGAGTATGAACGCCAGAAGCGAGGACAGAACCTACACCTTTTATGACGGCCCGCCGACCGCAAACGGCAAGCCGCACATCGGTCACGTCCTTACCCGTGTAATCAAGGATATGATACCGCGATACCGCACAATGAAGGGCTACTATGTACCGCGTAAGGCGGGCTGGGACACACACGGACTGCCCGTAGAGCTTGAAGTTGAAAAGCTGCTCGGACTTGACGGCAAGGAGCAGATAGAAAAATACGGCCTTGACCCGTTTATATCAAAGTGCAAGGAAAGCGTATGGAAGTACAAGGGTATGTGGGAGGACTTTTCCCGCACGGTCGGCTTCTGGGCTGATATGGACAACCCCTATGTAACCTACGACAACAACTTTATCGAGTCCGAGTGGTGGGCGTTAAAGCAGATTTGGGAAAAGGGTCTTTTGTACAAGGGCTTTAAAATCGTGCCCTACTGCCCGCGCTGCGGAACACCGCTCTCCAGCCACGAGGTCGCACAGGGCTATAAGGACGTAAAAGAGCGCTCCGCCGTTGTACGCTTCAAGGTAAAGGACGAGGACGCATACATTCTCGCGTGGACGACCACTCCGTGGACGCTCCCGTCAAACGTTGCACTCTGTGTAAACCCGACCGAGTCTTATGTAAAGGTAAAGACGGCGGACGGCTATACCTATTATCTCGCGGAGGCGCTTTGTGACGCTATTCTCGGTGGGGACAAGCCCACAGCTCCGTATGAGATTGTAGAAAGGTATGTCGGAAAGGATCTTGAATTTAAGGAATACGAGCCTTTATTCGACTGCGCGGTTGATATATGCGCAAAGCAGAACAAGAAGGCGTATTTTGTAACCTGCGACGGCTATGTTACTCTTACCGACGGTACAGGCGTTGTTCATATCGCGCCCGCCTTCGGTGAGGACGACGCGAAGGTCGGAAGAAACTACGACCTGCCGTTTGTACAGCTTGTTGACGGCAAGGGTCAGATGACCGCCGAAACACCCTACGCGGGAGTATTCTGCAAAAAGGCAGACCCGATGGTATTAAAAGACCTTGAAGAAAAGGGACTTTTGTTTGACGCGCCGAAGTTTGAGCACAGCTATCCGCATTGCTGGCGCTGTGACACTCCGCTCATCTACTATGCACGCGAGTCATGGTTTATAAAGATGACAGCGGTGCGCGACGACCTTATCAGAAACAACGAAACCATAAACTGGATACCCGAGAGCGTAGGTAAAAACCGCTTCGGCGACTGGCTCGAAAACGTACAGGACTGGGGTATCAGCCGTAACAGATACTGGAGCACACCGCTCAATATCTGGGAGTGCGAGTGCGGTCACAAGCACGCAATCGGAAGTATAGAAGAATTAAAGAGTATGTCGGACAACTGCCCCGATGACATCGAGCTTCACCGTCCGTATATCGACGCGGTAACTATAAAGTGCCCGCACTGCGGCAAGCAGATGAAGCGCGTACCCGAGGTTATCGACTGCTGGTTTGACAGTGGATCGATGCCTTTTGCACAGCACCACTATCCCTTTGAAAATAAGGACGTGTTTGAAACCCAGTTCCCCGCGGACTTTATCTCCGAGGCGGTAGACCAGACAAGAGGCTGGTTCTATTCGCTGCTCGCAATCTCCACTCTGCTGTTTAATAAAGCACCGTACAAGAACGTAATCGTACTCGGACTTGTGCTTGACAAGGACGGACAGAAGATGTCAAAATCAAAGGGCAACGCGGTTGACCCGTTTGAGTCGCTGGCAGAGCACGGAGCAGACGCTATACGCTGGTACTTCTATACCAACTCCGCACCGTGGCTTCCTAACCGCTTCCACGCAAAGGCGGTAAACGAGGGTCAGAGAAAGTATATCTCGACGCTGTGGAACACCTACGCGTTCTATGTGCTGTATGCAAATATAGATAATTTTGACGCGACCAAGTACACGCTTGACACCGACAAGCTCGGTGTAATGGACAGATGGCTCTTGTCAAAGCTGAACACCGTAGTGGGGGAGGTAGACGATAACCTCGCAAACTACCGCATACCCGAGGCGGCAAGAGCGCTTCAGGACTTTGTTGACGAGATGTCAAAC
>CAMEKZ010000012.1 GCA_945921635.1 uncultured Clostridia bacterium | reverse complement strand
TACTTATGAACCCGCAGACCCGCCTTGCGCGGGGCCATATCGGCGGCTTTTCCGACCCTCTTATGGACTGCAAGGCGTGCAAGACCCGTCACAGAGCCGACAACCTTATCGAGGACTTTGACGGCACAAACTGCGCGGGCTGGACAAACGAGCAGATGATGGACTATATCCGCGAGAAGGGTATCGTATGTCCTAACTGCGGCAAGGCTGATTTTACCGACATCAGACAGTTCAACCTTATGTTCAAGACCTTTCAGGGCGTAACCGAGGACTCCAAGAGCGAGCTTTACCTCCGTCCCGAAACGGCGCAGGGCATATTCGTAAACTTTAATAACATACAGCGCACCACGCGTAAAAAAGTGCCGTTCGGCGTTGCACAGGTGGGCAAGTCATTCAGAAACGAGATAACCCCCGGCAACTTTATTTTCCGCGTAAGAGAGTTTGAGCAGATGGAGCTTGAATTTTTCTGCAAGCCCGGCACCGACCTCGACTGGTTCTACTTCTGGAAGGACTACTGCAAGAAGTGGCTTCTGTCGCTCGGCATAAGCGAGGACAACCTCAGACTGCGCGACCACGACCCCGAGGAGCTTTGCTTCTACTCTAAGGCTACCACCGACTTTGAATATCTGTTCCCGTTCGGCTGGGGCGAGCTGTGGGGCGTTGCGGACAGAACCGACTATGACCTCACACAGCACATCAAGACCAGCGGACAGAAGATGGAGTACTTCGACCCCGAGACAAACGAGAAGTATGTGCCTTACGTTATCGAGCCGTCGCTCGGCGTAGAGCGTCTGTTCCTTGCGGTAATCACCGAGGCGTATGACGAGGAGCAGCTTGAGGACGGCACAACCCGTACGGTTATGCACTTCCACCCGTATCTTGCACCGGTAAAGGCGGCGGTACTGCCCCTTTCTAAGAAGCTTGCTGACAAGGCGGGAGAAATCGCAGACGAGCTGTCGAAATACTTCTGCGTTGATTATGACGACGCGGGCGCTATCGGCAAGAGATACCGCAGACAGGACGAAATCGGCACACCGTTCTGCATCACCTACGACTTTGACAGCGTAGAGGACGGCTGCGTTACAGTCCGCGAGCGCGACAGCATGAAGCAGGAGAGAATCGCGATTGCAGATGTGAGAAAGTATATCGAGGACAGAATAGCGTTCTGATTTTTATTCCCCTCATCCACCGCTTCGCCCCGAGGGAAAGGCTCGGGCGGTACAGCGGGTGACTGAATAATTTCAACAAAGCAACAGGGCTGCCTTACTTAGTGTAGGGCAGCCCTGATTATTTATCTGTATTTAATTATGCCGGCTTTCTATATCCTTTAATATATCGTCTATATTATACCCCTTATCCTCGTCCTCCTGCAGCACAAGCGAAATATCCGGCTCACCGCCGGTTTTCGGATTAATCGTGATTTTTTCCGGCACAGACGCGGATCTTTTGACCGCTGAACCAACTGTTACGGCGGAAGGCTTGTCCGCAGAGCGGGCGGGCGCTTGCTTTTCTTCCGACTTTTCGGCTTTTTGCAAATCCTGCGCCATTTTCTGCCGTGCGGCGGGTGAAAAATCGGCGCGGTCGCGCACATCACGCGCCTTTTCGGCGTTCTGCCTGTCGCGTATTGATTTTAAATGCTCGGTGAACGCGTCAGCCTTTTCCACCGGCTTTTTCGTATCTGAGCCGGTGACTGCCTTTGGTGCGAGTATGTTCTGCTCGGCGGCAAGCTGTTTCTTGCTCTCCTTTTCGGCAAGGCGCTTTTGCCGCACCGCCTCGCGCTCCTTTGCGGGGATATAGGTGGGGGTCTCCTGCTGAAGCTTTACGGTCTCGACCTCGGGGGTGGGGAGCTTTGAGATGATGAACTTTACAAGCTCAAACGCGAAAACCGCAAGGCAAGGGAGAATAGCTATAGCCATGACCCCGAACGGTGACATCGCAAAGCCGATAATCACTCCCAGAAAGTCACTGCAATGGGTGACCTTTGCTATATACTGACCCTGCGAAATCGTGATATTTTCGCCCTGTTCGGTCTCTATATCGTAGCTCATAACCGCTTCTTTAAGGGTCGCGGTGTTTACCTTGCCCAAGCTTACGCCGCCGTTTTCGTAGCGGTTGTAGATGATTATTTCTCCCGGCTTTATCTCGTCCGGCCATACCGTCTGCGCAAGCGCCGCAGTGCCGGATTTTAGCTGATAGAAGTCACCGCCGCGTACAAGGTAGATGTTGAAGCCGAATATGCTCGGTGCGGACTGATTTCCGCCGAAATAAAATGTCATCGAGGTGACGGCGAGAAACACCGCCAAAATTATAAGCAGTACCCCGAAAATCCTGCCGATTATTTTTATTACAGATGCTTTTCTGTTCAAGGTGTCCTCACTTTCGTATGGTTAATATATGCGAAATATTTGTTGTAAACCCCGATTTGGCATAATCATTTGGAGTGTACATTAACACGGAAGGGTCATTTATGGGATATTACCAAGCTGTAAAGTCGAATGTGTATGACAGAATTTGATTACAATATTATTATACCATTATACCATGCTTCCCCGTCTTTTGCAACAATGAAATGTATGCAACACGGTTTCGGCAGAAAAACAATTTTTGCAAAAATTCTCTTTTCGGGTCTTGACATACGCGGAGAAATATTGTACAATATTATAGTCGCAAGTGCAAAGCTCATTCGTAACGTGCAAATCGTAAACATTTAAAATTTAATATGCTTGTGTAGCACAGTTGGTAGCATTTTTACCGTCCGCCGCCTGTGGCGGAATAAGGACGGGGAAAATGGCGCAGCGGTCGAAAAATGCGAGCTTCGGCGAAGGATTTTTCGGGCACCGCAAGTGTAAAGCTCATTCGTAACGTGCAAATCGCAAACCTAAAATTAAATATGCTTGTGTAGCACAGTTGGTAGTGCAGCTCATTCGTAATGAGCAGGTCGCAGGTTCGAGTCCCGTCACAAGCTCCACATCAAACCGCATTGTTAAGCCATTTGGCTCGCAGTGCGGTTTTTCTGTTTTTAGGGATTTTTCATTTTTGTGCGCCATTTGTGCGCCATTACAAAAAAAGTGCGCTCATTTCATCATTTTTCACGTGATGAAACGGGCGCTTATTTTTATGCGTGTTTTTCCTGTAAAAGTTCTTCCAGACTGTCGACTGCCTCAGCGTCCGCCTGCTCTACAAGGTGCAGGTATCGGTTGGTTGTCGTAAAGTCAGCGTGTCCTAAACGCTCCTGCACCGTTTTCAAGTCCGTGCCGTTGTACAACAGTAACGTTGCCGAAGTGTGCCGCAGACTGTGGAATTTGCGGTGCGGTATATTGTTGCGTTTCAGAAACTTGTCAAATTGTCTGCTCGGCGTCTGAGGGTGCATTATTGAGCCGTCCCACTGCGTGAATACCCACTCGTCACCGTTCCATGCGTCACCGAGCCTGAGCTTTTCAAGCAAGTGTTCCTGTGACAGCTCCGCAAGTAAATCAATGCAGGACTTATTCAAAGTAACGGTGCGGGCTTTATTGCTTTTCGGTGCTTTGGTTTTTACCGGTTCGCCTTTCAGCTTGTACGCCGAGCGGTTTATTACAAGTTTTCGTGTGGCAAAATTTATGTCAGAAAATTTCAGAGCGACAAGCTCACCCTCTCTTGCTCCGGTGTAAATTGCAAGCTGTATCATAGTCTGAAACTGTAAAGGCTCATTCCGCAGGCATTGAAGAATATACGCCGCTTGCTGTTTCGTGAAAATTTCAATCTCAGGGCGTGGCATTTTCGGGAGCGTGAGCCTTTTAGCGTCAGCAGGGTTTACGCCGATATATCCGAGCTTTGTTGCAAACGTAAGCATTGACTGTAGCACCGCAAGCTTTCTGCGAATAGTTGCCACCGATATTTTTTCACCGCTCGGGTCTGCTTCACCGTTGCGCTTCATCTTAGGCATAGCGGCAAGCTGTTTTACAAACTGCTGAACGTGTACGGGCTTCAGGTCTGCAAGCTTTATGTGCCCGAGCGCAGGAATTATTACCGTGTCAAGCGTTCTGACGTAAGAATGATACACCACAGGAGAAAGCTTGTCCTGCATAGCGGCAAGGTACACGGGCGCAAAATCGGCTATTTTTAGCCCGGTTGCGTTACCTGCAAAGCCGTTCTCGCATTCCTGCTCAAACTGCACAGCTCGCTTGTTTGCTTCTCGTATCGCCTTTTTTTCGCTCCAACCCGGTTCGGGCGTGTATGTCAGGGTGTACGGCTTTAACCGCTTGCCGCTGCTGTCATAGCCACGATATACACGGATTGTGAAGCTCGTTATCTGCCCGCTTTTGTTGCGCCGTGCGTTTATGCTTGCCATTTAATCACCCTCTTTTGCGTATTTTTTCACAAAATACTCTTTTGCCTTAACTGCCGAAGCGCACACATCATCATACAGAATTTTATTGATTATCTCGCTTTTCTTAACCGTTTTGATAGACACTATATCTTCAAGTTTTACGTTCTTTTTGCTGAAAAAATCCGTGTTTTCATCAATTATTTTGCCGCTCTGAGAAATCATTATTTCATCACAGGCTGCTACCCCTTTTTCTTTTGCAGGCAAGGTATTCAGATAATACGCTAAATTCATAAGCAACCGAGAAGAAGGTTGTTTATCCTTATGTGCGCTCTCTGTTTCCTCAGGTGTAATATTCTCGAAGAACGACAGCATAGTTTTAAAATCCTCGTGTAAATCTTCAAGCAGAAAATTTATTGCTTTTAACCACCAAGAGCAATTTATCTGTTCGCCAAAGAGTAATGTTTCAACCGCTTTATCTGTTAGCCCTGTCATTTCACAAACAGTCTTTACATCGGCATTCGTACTCTTCACATCTGACATACCTAGCAGGTAATCAGAGGACACACCGAAAAACTCGGCGATAACCGGAACTGTTTTCAGGTTCGGAGAAGAATTGCCGTTGCACCACTGACCGACCGCCTGCCTTGTTATACTGTCGCCTGTCTTTTCCTTTATGAAGCACGCAAGCTCATTGTGCGTTGCTTTTTTATCTTCAAACAGCTTTCTGAGGTTGACCGCAAAGGGCGCATTTTCCCTCTCTTCATTGTATCTGTTATCGTTTGCCATACTTACCTCATTTCAAGTCTTTGTAAATTAACGCTTTACATTTAAATTTCAAAGAAAAAATCTCTTGACTTTTTTCTTTTCTTTTGCTATCATAATTATAGCAATCAATTCTTTACTTGTCAAGAGAAAAGAAAAGAAATTTTTCCGAAATAAAAAAGGAGGTGTAGTAATGGCAAAAATATACGACTTAGACAACCTGTCTGCTGAAGAACGTGCAGTAGTCTTAGCTCGCCGCGCATATCAGAAGAAATGGCGCTCGGAGAACAAGGACAGGATAAAAGCGGCAAACGACCGCTACTGGCTGAAGAAAGCCGCAGAATTACCCAAAGAAAATTAAAAGCCGCCTGCTGTGCGGCAACACAGCAAGCGGCAAGAGCAAACGACCAAACACAACCAATCGCAAAGCTCCGTATTTATTTTACCACACCGGGCGGAGCTTTGCAACAGCGAAGAAAGGGAAAAATATGCAAAAAATCAGCAAATACATTCCGACAGGCAGAGCTAACGCCACGACAGAGGACGGTGAGCGTATGACGGATAACGATTTCAGAGTGCCGCGTATGCGGTCAATCAAGGAAACGGCGGAGCTTTTCGGCTTGCCGCTTCATTTCATAAGGCAAAAGGTGAACAACGGGGAAATCGTTGCGGTCAGAGCAGGTCGGCGGTTTCTTGTGAATATTGACAAGCTCGCCGAATATCTCGACACTTGCACAATTTCACAGGAAAGCAACAGCGGCAAAATTCAGCCGATAAGCCTGCGGTAAGGCGGTGGGTATGCAGATAGATGAATTTATCAGCCGCTTTCACAATGTCAAGCGCACAGGTGACAGGCAGTATATAGCTTGTTGCCCTGCACATGATGACGCAAAGCAAAGCCTTAGTATCGGAGCAGGTGACGGAAAAATACTCCTCAACTGCTTTGCAGGGTGCGACACACGGGACATAGTTTCCGCTGTAGGGTTGAACATGAAAGACCTTTACACAGACCATAGCGGCAGTACATATACACCACCTGCCACACTGCCAAAGAAAAAGCCTGTATCACAGCGGCAAGGTACAAAGCCTGCCGCATACACGCACAGTCAGGAATTTATTTACACAGACGAGAGCGGCGCTTTTGTCGCAAGGAAAATCAAGCGGTATAACGACAGCGGCGACAAGTCCTTTTTATGGAAACATCTGAACGCCGCCGGCAGAGAGGTAAGCGGCAACGGAATGAAAGGCTCTCCGATGTACCTTTACAACGTTGCGGAGCTGTGCCGTAACCGTGACGCTCTTGCCGCTGACGATACGCCCGTTTATATTGTCGAGGGTGAAAAAGACGCCGATACCCTAAAGGAAATGGGGCTTGTTGCGGTGTCAATGCCGAACGGCGCAGGCTCGAAATGGGACAGCGGCGCATACAACAAGTATTTCATCGGACTTAATGTTGTTATTCTTGCGGATAACGACAGCGCGGGAAAAAAGAGCGGCAATCAGATAGCCGCCGCTCTGACCGGTACAGCAAGGCGCGTGAAGCTGATTTACTCCGAAGCTATTCACGAGGGGCTGAAAGAAAAGGGGGATATTTCCGACATCGCGGCAGAGATAGGCATAGACAAAGCAAAAGAAAAGCTGCTTGCCGCTGAAAGCATAACGCCCGAATACGAGCCGCAGAGCGAGAGCGAGCGGACAGGCGGAAAGCTCCCGATGTTCATTATTGAAAAGGAGAGCAGGAACGGGGATATACATTTTTCCGTTTCCGCCCCTCAGCTCGCCGAGTATATCCGCAAGACCGAGCATTATTTTTTTCTTGACACGGGCGGAGAAAAGCCGCTTTTGTTTATCTATTCGGGCGGCTGCTATAAGCACCGCTCGGACGCCGATTTTAAAGGGATTGTCAAAAAGCCAATTGAGGACTTTGACAAAAACCTTGTGCGCTCACGCGACCTTGACGAGGTTTTCAAGCTGTTAGCCACAGACGGCAAAACGGTAAAGGCGAGCGAGCTTGACGCGGACGAGGAGCTTATAAACTTTCAAAACGGCCTACTTAATATCAGGACGCTCAAACTGTGCCCGCACTCGCCCGAAATACTTTCTACCGTTCAGATACCTTGCAACTGGAATCCAAAAGCGGCGAGCTGTCCGACCTTTGAAAGGTACATAGACACGCTTACGGCTGACGAGGACGAGCAAAACGCTTTTGAAAGCAAAATGTTGCTTTTGCAGTTTCTCGGTCTTATTATCTCGAACGTACGCGGCTATCGCACAAAAAAGGCGCTTTTCCTATGCGGGAAAGGCAACAGCGGCAAAAGTCAGTTCCTAGAGCTTGCCGCACGGCTCGTCGGGGATGAGAATTTCGCTTCGATAGACCTGCAGAGCCTTGAACAGCGTTTCGGCACGGCGTCTATATGGAGAAAGCGGCTTGTCGGTGCGCCCGATATGTCATACCAGCGGGTTTCGGAGATGAAGCTGTTTAAAAAGCTAGCGGGCGGCGACCGTATCGACTTTGAGTATAAAGGGCGGGACAGGTTCACGGACGTTTTTCGCGGGGTACTTGTTTTTTGCTGTAACGCTCTGCCAAAATTCGGCGGGGACAGGGGGCGGCACGTCTACGAGCGAATGCTTGTTCTGCCCTGCGACAATGTAATACTCAAAGAACAGCGCGACCCTAACCTTATAGAAAAGCTCTATGCCGAGCGCGAGGGGATTGTTTATAATGCGGTGCTTTGTCTGAAACAGCTTGTAGAGGAAAATTTCAGATTTACGATACCGAAAAAAAGCGTTGCTGTTATAGAACGTTACGCGGTTGAAAACGACAGCGTACTCCGCTTTTTGCAGGAATGCACCGAGCCGCGCGACAAGATTGCGGACAGCGAACCGACAAAAGGCAGAATATACCAGACGTTTAAGAACTGGGCAACTGACGCAAGAGAATATATTCCGACTAAGGCGGATTTTAACCGAAGCATTGCGCAAAAGTACGATGTTCCCGACGTGAAAAGCATAACCGCGAAAGTACACGGCAATGAATTTTATCGACCCTTTCGCCTTACTAAGCAAGCTTTAGAAGATTACGGGTATTAAATTTTTCCCCTTTTCCCCCAGTTTTTCCCCCAGTTTTTCCCCCAAAAAAACGCATAATAAAGCCGTTTGCAAAGGTTTGGGGGAAAAAAGGAAAAATAATTATTTTATTATACGCGAGAGCAAAAAAAATAACAAATATTTGCGTGTGTATGTGGTATGTGTGTACGCGTGTATATAGAAAGTGAAAAAATTTTTCCCCTTTTTCCCCCAAATGCTGATTTTCGCATAACAAAGCCAAAAAACAGGGGGAAAAACGGGGGAAAAAGTTTTTTGGGGGAAGAATTTTTCCCCCAAGCGCTTTATTACCTTTTTTTGCGAGGTGCAGAATGACAAACGAACAACTTGCCGAGCTTATCGGGCAGGGTGGAAACGATGAGCTGATACCGCTTTTATGGGAGAAGGTGCGGCGGCTCGTTTATATGCAATGTGACCGGATATACAGACGCACGCCCGAGCGGTTTAACTCTCACGGCGTAGAAGCGTGGGACTTAAAGCAAGAAGCGTATACGGCTTTTCTTGCCGCTGTAAAAGCCTATGACGCAGGCAAGGTGTACAAGTTCACGACATACTTGCCGTTACATATAAAGAAAGCCGTGCGGCGCATACTTGCAGGCAATGACGCACTTAACCGAGCCGGCAGCTTAAACGAGTTAATCGGCGAAGATGAGGACACCGAGCGGCAAGACCTTATACCCGATGAGCATTCAACCGAGCCGTTCGATGATGTGGAGCAGGAGAGCGTATATGCCGAGCTTCACGCTGTCGTTGATGAACTGCCCGAGCAGGAAAGCGCAATAATCAAAGACCACTTTTTCAGCGGCAAGACAATGACGTTGATAGCAAAGGAAAGCGGCTTGTCGGTGGAACGCATAAGGCAGGTAAAAAACTCGGCGCTCAGGCGGTTGCGCCTGCCGAAGAACGCTCGCAGGCTTGCAGAGGTAAATCCGTACCGGCACAAAAGTATTGCCGCTTTCAGAACAACACTTTCATCAGAAGTTGAGGACTATGTCGAGCGCCGCGAACAGATTTTACAGCAATTTACAGGCAATACCCCCCTACCCGAGCGAACGCCGCCGGCCATTCACCCGACATCTGACGCCCATAGATGTGAATGAAATTTTCCCGATATAGTTTTACGATTTAGCGCAATAAAGTAAAAATGTTGGTTTTTGTTGGAGCTTTCCGCTGAAATGTGAGGAAGGGGGTGATTATATGCGTTTAAGCGACGAAGCGTTTGCCCTGTTGGAAGAGCAACCGCGCCGTGACATGACCGCAGGGCATAAGCTCGACAGGCTTATCAGCGGCGGGGTGATACTCGGCGCGGAAACAATTTCCGACGGTGATGACGTTTGCGACGCCCTGTTATACATCGTGACAGAGAGCGGCAAGCTCACAGCTCTTGAAGTCGGTGCAAATGAAAGCGGGAGCGGGATTTATATGCAGGCTGCTGACATTCCCGCCGAAGCATGGGAGATAAGCAAATAGCCGCCTGCCTTGCGATTTAAGCGAGGGTTGCCGCTAGGTATGAAATTACCCTGCCGAGCGTATAAAACGCACAGAGAGGGGCGCACAGTGCGTGTATGGTGCTTCATTGCTCAACGGCTTGAAGTTGTCGGATTATTTGACAGGTTGCCGAGAGCGAAGGGAGAGAAAAACAGCTTATTTCTAACCGCCGTATATCATTTTCGTGGTATCACGAAAAAGGCGCAAATTTAAACGCTGTTGCCGCTCTGCGCGGTTTTTGCGTATAAAAGGCTAAATTATACTACAGAGCGAAAGCACGGCTTAAAACGCAGAATTTTAGCTGTGTGCCATCATTGCATTTCGGACACCTAAAAAAAGGCGGCAACAACCGCCCTTATTCTGTGCAATTGATTTCACTCTGCTCGTTTCACCGCATTCGGCTCAAATAATGACGCTGTCGCTGTTTTCATTCCGAGCTTGAAACCTTGTTCAAAAGCGTTCTCTTCGTGCTTCATACAAAATTCGTATATCAGCTCGTCAAGCTCATCACGCCATTGACAATCAAGTCCTGCAATTTCTGCGAAAGCGTCAAGCCTGTCCTCTAACGCTGCCGATGTTGCGCAATCAGTGAAAAGAGGTTTTTCACCTACTCCGGCGGGGTTGTGATAAGAAAGGAACAGCTGTCTGATGAACTTACTCATATTCTCACCGCCTTTGCTCTGCTCCTGCGCTTGCGTTCCGCTCTCTTTCCGAGTATGTACCCGGCGTTGTACACAGCGGAGAGCCTAATCATATTATCCCATTTGTAGTCACATATATACTCGCTGTTGGGAATGTTTTCAGCTATCGTGTTAGCTATGTCAATATCGTTCAGCGTGCCGAACTCCCTCGACAGAGCGGCGAGCCTTGCCAGCTCCTGCACGTCTACAGAAAATCCCGGCTCTGTGTAAAATGTTTTGTTTTCCATTGTTTTTTTATCTCCTTGTATTGACTTTCAGCGGCAAGCGTGGTACAATATGCTTACTCCTAAGGTTGTACCACACAACCGCATTTTTTGCTTAAAGCCTTTACAGTTTGCCGCTGTAAGGGCTTTTCTTATACACTAAGCTCGAAGCTCAGCCCGTAGGTAAGGTGCAAGCTCTCGCCGCCTGTTACGGCTCTGAACGTGCTTACAACGCTTTTGCCCTTATCCATTAAAGGCGCTATCACAGCGGCAAGCTGTCTGTTCAGATAACCGAGAGCGGCTTTGCCTTTGCCGCTTACCGCCGCAACGACCTTGACGGCGTCGCTGTCAAAGCGGTTCTCTCTTTCACGGTGAAGCTCAATGCTCACTTGCTCGGGGGAGTACGCCGATAATCTGTGCAGGGGCATTTGTCTGTTGCCGTGTGTTACGCCTGCCGCTTTAGTGACAATGCTGCGGAGCTTAACCGTTATCCACGCCTGCACCATTGCCGCTGAGCGTGACAGCCCTTGCTTTACAAGGTGGTTTGCTATTGTCATAACTTTTGATTTCATGCTATCAGTCCTTTCGCTTTGGTTATTTGCTCTCTTGAGCTTGATTTAATTATACTACATGTACATGTATAAATCAATAGCAATAATCAACAAACATGTACATGTATTTTTGTCTATTTTGTACATGTACATGAGCGGCAAGATGTGCTATAATATAATGGGGGAGGTGAAACAAAATGGCAAAAACACAGGCTGAAATAAAGAACGCTTACGCAAAAAAGGCTTACGATGATGTCAGATTACAAGTTAAAAAAGGTACAAAGCAGGCTTTGCAGGACGTTGCCGAACAAAAGGGACTAAAATTACAAGGCTATATCAAAACAGCCTTAAAGAAGCAGTACAAGGACGATACAGGTGAAGATATAGAACTGTAAGCGGCAAGCAGCATTGCTAAAAGCCGCATATCGTGGTATAATTATAATACAGCTATGATAATTCAGAAAGGGGTTTTAAAATGAGCACAAAAGAGAAAATATACAGTCTGATAGACGGCTTTACAGAGGAACAGCTTGCACAGGTGCTTACAATGCTCGGCAGCGTCAAGAATATGCTGCAGTCAGAGCAGGAAGATGACGAATACTGTCACAAGCTGCTTGAAGATTACCGAAGCGATACCGACCCCGACAAGACGGAGAGCGTACCTCTTGAAGCATTTGCGAAGGAGCTGGGCATAAACATCAATGAGCTATAAGATATTGATTGAAAAGCCTGCCCGCAAGTTCATCGAGAAACAGCCTGCAAATCAGCAGAAACGGATTTTAAAGGCTATAGCAGGCTTGCCCGACAGCGGCGATATAAAGCAGTTAAAGGGCGAAACCTCATATTTTCGCCTGCGTGTCGGTGACTATCGCATAATTTACAGGGTGGAACACAATGTTCTGACCGTAATTGTCACCAATGCAGGCAACAGAGGGCAAATATACAAATGAAATCAGCGGCAATCACAAAACGGTTGCCGCTGTTTTTTGTGCGCCATTTGTGCGCCATTGAGATGAAATCGCGCTGAATGAAGCTAAATGTAATAAAATGTTAAGCTCTGCGAAACCGCATTATAATCGCGTTTATTGAACGTTGCTTAATGTGACGAAAAGTGAAATCCTCCATTCGTAATGAGCAGGTCGCAGGTTCGAGTCCCGTCACAAGCTCCAAAAAAAACAGTTCTGCCGAGCTACTCTTTGAGGCAGGACTGATTTTTTTTGCATGAGCTTGTCGGGAGCTCGAAGCTGCATGGTTCTGAGTCCCGTCACAAGCTCCAGTCGAGTACCTATACACATATCCGCGTGTATAGGTACTTCTTTTTATGTCTACGCTTCTCGCTATATAAGTATTGTATTATACATACCGATTAAACCTAAAGTCGCATTTTGCCGCAATTTTGAAAAGTTCCATCTGAAATCGACATAATACTTCTCAAAAATCCTTGACTTTTGAGAAGTGAGCTACTATAATTTAAGTATAAATCTCAATTCAAGCCGTATTTTTAAATATAATCTCACGAGGTGATGAAAATGTCGCAAAAAACACTTTATAAGCTCTTTTATTCCGACCCGTACGCTTACGAGGCAGAATATGAGCGCCGTTTTAACGATGAAAATACAATTCATCTCGATATTGATATAGGTGAACATAGCGCGTTTATATGTCAGACGCCCGAGCTTTTAAGGCTCATCATATCGATTGAACGGACAAACAATGCGGTCAACCTGCTTTGCAATGAGCTGCCGAAAATAGCTCTGCTTCAGTTTCAGTCGCGCTGTCTGATTGATGAAATTGTGCTTACAAACAATATAGAGGGCATCCACAGTACGCGCAGAGAAATCGGCGAAATTCTGCAGGATTTATCAAAGGATAATAAGCGTAAGCGTTTTTCGGGACTTGTAAACAAATACCGACTGCTGATTATACGGGAGCAGATACCGCTCGCAAGCTGTCAGGATATACGAAATATATACGATGATATTTTTTATGAGGAAATAAAATCCGATGACCCTGCCGACTTGCCGGACGGAAAAATATTCCGCAAAAACAGCGTTAGTGTTTATTCAAAAACAGAAAAGGAAATTCACAGGGGAGTCTGCCCCGAAGAAAAAATAATTTCGGGTATGGAATACGCTCTGAAGTTTTTAAATCAGACGGAATATGATTATCTGCTGAGAATTGCCGTTTTTCACTATCTGTTCGGCTATATACACCCGTTTTATGACGGGAACGGACGCACCGACCGCTTTATAAGCAGCTATCTGCTTTCGCAGCGGCTTAATAAGCTAATTGGCTGCCGGATTTCGTATACGATACAGGAACATATAAATAAGTATTATGAAGCCTTTAAGATTTGCAATCATAATAATAACAGAGGCGATTTAACGCCGTTTGTCGAAATGTTTCTGGAAATAGTGGATATTTCAATGAAGCAGCTTTGCGAAGCGCTTGCCGAGAGAGAAGAAAAGCTCTCATACTATATAAAACAGATAAGCAGGCTGCCGCACGCAGAAGATGAAAGTATATATAAGCTGTATGGATTGCTTATACAGGCGGCGTTGTTTTCAAATATCGGTATTTCGCAGAGTGAGCTTGAGCAGCAGCTTGATATGTCATATAATACCGTCCGGTCAAGGCTCAGGCGTATTCCGGAGGATTTGCTTATAACAAATCGTGAGGGCAACCGTCCGTATTATTTGTTAAACCTCAAATCCGTTGACAGTTTGTCAATGAAATAACCGTTAAGCAAGCCCGACCGCCGCGTCGGGCTTTCAGACTGTCGAAAAAGTCTATTTTTTGAAAATAGTGCAAACTCTCTAACCCCATCCCCAAACCCCTTCCCCTCGGGAAGGGGCTGTTTATCGGGGGCTATCGCCCCTCGCCCCTATTAGGGGCTGCCACCCCTCAACCCCATTTCGAGAAAAATATAGGTTTATCGACAAGCTGCAAGCCCGACCGCCGCGTCGGGATTTTTTCTGTCTTGATTTAACCGCCGACTGCACAGCCACATTCCCCCGTCCTTCTCTTTGTTGTTGACAAACCCCCGATATAGTGGTAAAATAGTAACTTGAAAGACAAAAAATCAACATAAAAAGGAATGAGACAAAATGGAAAAACTTACAGGAGCGGATATAATCTGCGAGTGCCTTATAGAACAGGGCGTAGATGTCGTTTTCGGTTATCCGGGCGGCGCTGTGCTTAATATTTACGACAGCCTGTACAACTACAGCGACAGGATACATCATGTGCTTACCGCTCACGAGCAGGGAGCCTCCCACGCGGCGGACGGCTATGCGAGAGCCACCGGCAAGACCGGTGTAGTTATTGCAACCTCGGGACCCGGTGCTACAAACCTCGTAACCGGCATCGCGACGGCTTATATGGACAGCGTGCCGATGGTTGCTATCACGGGAAACGTGGCTTGCGCTTTGCTCGGTCTTGACAGCTTTCAGGAAGTGGATATAACCGGCATCACCACGCCGATAACAAAGCATAATTTTATCGTAAAGGACGTAAACAAGCTCGCCGATACGATACGCGAGGCGTTTTACATAGCGAATGACGGAAGAAAAGGCCCTGTGCTTGTCGATGTGCCGAAGGACATAACTGCGCAGAAGGCGGAGTTTGTAAACAAGCCGATAAAGCCGCATAATCCTGCGGCACACTGCACGCTTCATCAGGATAGCTGCCTTGAAAAGGCGGCGGAGCTTATCCGCGAGAGCAAAAGGCCGTTTTTGTACAGCGGCGGCGGAGTATACGGCGAGGAGGGCAAGGCGGCGCTGGCAAGACTTGCCGAGCTTATCGACTCGCCGGTGGCTTCTTCTCTTATGGGACAGGGAAGCTTTGACCAGCACGACCCGCGCTATATGGGTATGCTCGGTATGCACGGTACTAAGACAGCGGCTGAGGCGCTTAAAAACTGCGATCTGTTTATTGGCGTAGGCACGCGCTTTTCGGACAGAGTTATCGGCAACCCCAAGACCTTTGCGCCGAATGCAAAGGTACTGCATATAGATATTGACCCCGCCGAGATAAACAAGAATATAAAGGTATTTCATCAGGTTATCGGTGACAGCACCGATATAATGATTAAGCTTGCAAAGATTATCCCTCAGCAGTCACACCCCGACTGGATGAATAATATCGCGGAGTGGAAAAAGACATATATCTGCGAGCAGAAGGGCACGGTGCAGCTTGACCTCACGCCGCAGTATCTTATGGAAACGCTCGACAGGCTGACCGACAGCGAGGCGGTTATCTGCACTGAGGTCGGACAGGCACAGATGTGGGCGGCGCAGTACTACAGCTACAAGCACCCGCACCAGCTTATCACAAGCGGCGGACTCGGCACGATGGGATATGGTCTCGGCGCGTCAATCGGCGCGAAGTGCGGACAGCCGGACAAGACGGTGGTAAACATAGCGGGTGACGGAAGCTTCCACATGAACTTAAACGAGCTTGTCACGCTGTCAAAGCACAATATCCCCGTAATTGAGCTTGTAATAAACAACAACGTGCTCGGCATGGTAAGACAGTGGCAGAGACTGTTTTACGACAAGCGCTTTTCGCAGACCACGCTTGACCGCCCGACGGATTATGCAAAGCTCGGCGAGGCATTTGGCATAAAGACCTTTATAATCGACAAAAAGGCGGACTGCGAGGATATTTTAAAGCAGGCGCTTGAGGCGGCGAAAACCGCCCCCGTGCTGATAGAAGCACGCATAGACAAGGATATAAACGTACTGCCGATGGTGCCCGCAGGCAAGTCGGTGACCGAGCCTATCCTTGAAATAGAGATAGATGATTGATAAAGGGCATTGAAAAAGGAAATAGCTTGAAAAATCAGAGCTTTTTCATACTCGTTGTTTGTGCCTCAACAGGAAGGAATGATTAAAAAATATGACACAGCAAAACGTACTTTCGGTACTTGTGGTAAACAGCATCGGCGTACTCGGCAGGGTCGCGGGTCTGTTCAGCCGCAGGGGATATAATATAAAGAGCCTTAACGTAGCGGAGACCGAAAACCCAGAAATCTCCCGCATGACCATTGTCGCAGAGGGTGACGAGTCGGCGGTGGAGCAGGTGGTAAAGCAGCTTTTGAAGCTATATGATGTATCAGAAGTAAAGATACTGCGTGACGCGGTATGCCGCGAGCACATCATAGTCCAGGCGGGAAACTCGTCCGCGTCAAGACAGCCTATCATCGAGATAGCAAACCTGTTCCGCGCAAAGGTGGTAAACGTAGGCGAGAGCAGCCTTATGCTGGAGCTTACCGGCGAGCCGGAAAAAATCAACTCGTTTATCGGACTGCTCCGACCCTATCGGATAAAGAAGCTTGTACGCACAGGCATATCAGCGCTCGAGCGCGACTGACGAGGGATTTTGTATGAACAGAACCGATATATTCGATTCTACCCTGCGCGACGGCGCACAGGGCGAGGGGATAAGCTTTTCTGTGAGCGACAAGCTGAAGATATTTTCCGTGCTTGACAGCTTCGGTATTGATTATATCGAGGCTGGCAACCCGTTTTCAAACCCCAAGGATTTAGAGTTTTTTGCTTCGGTCGCAAAGC
Organism: uncultured Clostridia bacterium; assembly: GCA_945921635.1. Taxonomy (GTDB): domain Bacteria; phylum Bacillota; class Clostridia; order Oscillospirales; family Ruminococcaceae; genus Ruminiclostridium_E. The sequence goes on along the minus strand of CAMEKZ010000012.1, from coordinate 10,730 downwards.
TCTGCACCCACGCTAAGCCGGTTGCCTTCGGCTCGACCGCGCGAAAGGGGCTTAAAGCTTCTGAGGACGAAAACATAGCCGCGCTTATTAAGGCGGGGACTAGGTACACCGCGGTGTTCGGCAAGGCGTGGGATTTGCACGTTGACTGCATACTCGGCGTGTCACTACAGGAAAACCTCGACATGATACAAGACAGCATAAGCTATCTGCGGCAAAAGGGCAAGAGCGTGATATTTGACGCGGAGCACTTTTTTGATGGGTACAAGGCGAACCCCGATTATGCGCTGTCGGTGCTGAAAACCGCAGAAAAGGCGGGCGCGGAGGTTATCTGCCTTTGCGATACAAACGGCGGCAGCTTCCCCGAGGAAATCGCTTCGGCGGTAAAGGCGGTAAAAAAGCAGATCTCCGCGAAAATCGGCATACACTGTCACAATGACAACGGCTGTGCGGTAGCCGCAACCATGGCGGCGCACAGGGCGGGAGCAAGCCATATACAGGGCACGTTTATCGGTATCGGCGAAAGGTGCGGAAACGCAAACCTATCTACTATAATAGCAAACCTACAGCTAAAATGCGGGGAAAAGGTCGTAAGCGGCGAGCAGCTATCCCGCCTTACCGACACCGCGCGCTATATCGCAGAGGTGGCTAATATAAAGCTGTCCGGCACTATGCCGTATGTCGGAAGCGGCGCATTTTCGCACAAGGGCGGTATGCACGCGGACGGAGTTGCGAAAAACCCGATAACCTTTGAGCATATCCCGCCTGAGACGGTAGGAAACGAGCGGAATTTGCTTTTATCCGAGGTATCGGGCAGAGCGGCAATTTTATCGGCTATAAAGAAGTTTGACGGCAGTCTCACAAAGGACAGCCCCGAAACAAAGCGGATAACTGCAAGGCTCAAAGAGCTTGAACAGCACGGCTTTCAGTTTGAGGCGGCCGCCGCAAGCTTTGATATGCTTGTACTGCGTGAGCTCGGACGGTTTAAGCCGCATTTTCATATAGAGTATTTTAAGATAATTTCTTCGCGGCTGGAAACTGGAGTCACCGAAAAGGCGAGCGCGCTTATTAAAATAAATGTCGGAGACAGGCATGAGATAACCGCAGACGAGGGCGATGGCCCCGTAAACGCGATAGACAAGGCGCTGAGAAAGGCGCTTGAGGTATTTTACCCCGAGCTTAAAAATATGCACCTTGTCGATTATAAGGTAAGGGTAATTGACGCGGGCAGTTCTACCGCCGCCGTGACCAGAGTGCTTATCGAAAGCACAGATGGTGATGACGTATGGACAACGGTCGGCGTGTCAAACGATATAATAAACGCAAGCGTTGCGGCGCTAACCGATTCATTAGAATATATGCTGTTTAAGAACAAGTGCTGATATTAACAAGTTCTCGCAGGAACGCGTTCTGAGCATGAACAGGCAAGGCACTGACGCTTTACGGCAGGAAATAAACGAAAGGCAGGATTTACACATGGGCATGACAATGAGCCAGAAGATTTTGGCAAAGCACGCGGGGCTTGACAGCGTGAGAGAGGGTCAGCTGATAAGGGCAAAGCTCGACATGGTGCTTGGTAATGATATTACAAGCCCCGTAGCAATCAACGAGTTCAACAAGGCAGGATTTTCGGGAGTATTCGACAAGGACAAGATTTCACTTGTAATGGATCACTTCACCCCGAACAAGGATATCAAGGCGGCGACACAGTGCAAGCAGTGCCGCGACTTTGCAGGAAAGTACGACATCACAAACTATTATGATGTAGGCGATATGGGCATCGAGCACGCTCTGCTCCCCGAAAAAGGTCTTATAGGTCCCGGCGAGCTGTGCATAGGCGCGGACAGCCACACCTGCACCTACGGCGCACTCGGCGCGTTCTCGACCGGCGTAGGCTCGACCGATATGGCGGCGGGCATGGCGACAGGCGAGGCGTGGTTTAAGGTACCTGCGGCGATAAAGTTCAACCTTACGGGTACGCTCGGAAAGTACGTCACTGGAAAGGACGTAATCTTACATATCATAGGCATGATAGGCGTAGACGGCGCACTCTACAAGTCGATGGAGTTTACCGGCGAGGGGCTGAAATCTCTCAGCATAGACGACAGACTCTGCATAGCCAATATGGCTATCGAGGCGGGCGCAAAGAACGGTATTTTTGAAGTAGATGACATCACCCTCGAATATGTAAAGGGCAGAGTAAACAGACCGTTCGAGTACTTTAAGGCGGACGATGACGCGGTATACGCGCAGGTTATTGATATCGACCTTAGTCAGGTAAAGCAGACGGTAGCATTCCCGCATCTGCCGGAAAACACAAAGACAGTAGACGAGATAACCGAGGACGTAAAGATAGATCAGGCGGTTATAGGCTCTTGCACAAACGGCAGAATTTCCGATATGAGAATTGCGGCGGAGATTTTAAAGGATAAGCACATCGCAAAGGGCGTAAGATGTATCGTTATACCCGGCACGCAGAGCGTGTATATGCAGTGCATAAAAGAGGGTCTGGCAGAGATTTTCGTAAACGCGGGCTGCGTATTCTCAACACCTACCTGCGGTCCGTGTCTTGGCGGACACATGGGCATACTTGCGGCGGGCGAGCGCGCAATATCGACTACCAACCGCAACTTTGTCGGCAGAATGGGTCACGTTGACAGCGAGGTATATCTCGCAAGCCCCGCAGTAGCGGCGGCAAGCGCGATAGCGGGCAAGATAACGGGCATAAAGTAAGGTGCGGCTATGGTAAAGCATATTATAATATGGAATTTAAAGCCCGAGCTTACCCCCGAGCAGAAGCAGGAGCGCAAACAGCTTATAAAGCAGGGGCTTGAGGGACTTCTTGGCAAGATAGACGGCCTTATTGATATAAAGGTGATAACCGATATACTTCCCTCGTCAAACGGCGACCTTATGCTTGACAGCACGTTTGACAGCGCCGAGGCGCTGAAAAACTACTCGGTACACCCCGAGCACGTCAAGGTAGCCGACAGCACGGTAAGACCGTACACCGCAGAGAGAAAATGCGTTGATTTTGAAATACAGAAAGGATAAAACCAATGAAAGCACACGGCATAGTACATAAATACGGTGATAACGTGGATACCGATGTAATTATCCCCGCACGTTATCTTAATACCGCCGACCACAAGGAGCTTGCGAGCCACTGCATGGAGGACATCGACAAGGACTTTGTTAAAAATGTCAAGGACGGCGATATAATGGTAGCGAACATGAACTTCGGCTGCGGAAGCTCCCGCGAGCACGCGCCTATCGCTATCAAGGCAAGCGGAATTTCTTGCGTAATAGCAAGCACCTTTGCGCGTATATTCTACAGAAACGCGATAAACATCGGCCTTGCGATACTCGAATGTGACGAGGCGGCAAAGGATATTGACGCAGGAAACGAGGTTGAGGTTGACTTTGATACGGGTGTAATCACCAACATCACAAAGAACCGCACATATAAGGCAGAGCCGTTCCCCGAGTTTATCAAGGATATTATAAACAAGGGCGGACTGCTGAACTCGCTTAAATAAGCCATGAGGATTGATATAAGGGCGGCTGACAGCGCGGATATACCCGCCGTATGCGGGGTCATAAACGACGCGTGGCGGGTCTGCTACAGCGGCATTCTGCCCGATGAAACTATAGAGCGGTACGCCGAGCGGCGTGAGGAGAGCCTTGAAAAGCTTTTTTCGGACGGCGGCATGATGTATGTGCTCGAATGCGACAGGACGGTGCGCGCAGTCTGCACGGCGGTGCGGTGTTCGGTCGGCAGATACCGCGGCTACGCCGATATAGTACAGCTTTATGTCGCGCCCGAAGAACGGCATAAGGGGCACGGCAGAAAGCTGTTATCCTATACGCTGAGAAGTCTCAGGGAAAAGGGATATAAAAACGCGGTGCTTTACTGTCTGGAAAAGAACGCGGCGGCAAGGCGCATTTATGAAAAGTTCGGCTTTGAGTTTGTAAAAAACGAGGAGAGCGGCGCTTTCCCCGATACACAAATATCCGTGTACACTATTGAGCTGTAGTACGCGGAGAACCTATTCACGAAAGGAATTATACCGATGAACAAGAATATTGCTGTTATCAAGGGTGACGGAATAGGCCCCGAGATAGTCACCGAAGCGATGAAGGTGCTTGACAAGGTGGCAGAAAAGTACGGCCACACCTTTAATTACACCCAGCTTTTAATGGGCGGCTGCTCGATTGATGTAAACGGCGTACCCCTGACAGATGAAACAATCGCGGCGTGCAAGGCGTCAGACGCGGTGCTGATGGGCTCTATCGGCGGCGACACGACCACATCTCCGTGGTACAAGCTCCCCGCCAATCTGCGCCCCGAGGCAGGTCTGCTCGGCATACGCAAGGCGCTCGGACTTTTCGCAAACCTGCGCCCCTGCGTGCTTTACTCCGAGCTTGCGGGAGCGTGTCCGTTAAAGGAGGAGATAAGCGCAAAGGGCTTTGATATGCTCATCATGCGCGAGCTTACCGGCGGTCTGTACTTCGGTGCGAGAAAGACCGAGGAGGTAGACGGTGTGACGGTTGCAACCGACACGCTTGTATACAGCGAGGAAGAAATCAGACGTATTGCGATAAAGGCGTTTGACGTAGCGATGAAGAGAAGAAAAAAGGTGACAAGTGTAGACAAGGCAAACGTGCTTGACTCCTCCCGCCTTTGGAGAAAGGTAGTAAACGAGGTCGCAAAGGACTACCCCGAGGTAACGCTTGAACATATGCTGGTAGACAACAGCGCGATGCAGCTTGTAAAGAACCCCGCGCAGTTTGACGTAATGGTGACCGAGAATATGTTCGGCGATATTCTGTCGGACGAGGCGAGCATGATAACCGGCTCAATAGGTATGCTGGCTTCTGCAAGCATGAACGAGACAAAGTTCGGTCTGTATGAGCCGAGCGGCGGCTCTGCTCCCGACATCGCGGGTCAGAACAAGGCAAACCCGATAGCGACTATCCTGTCGGCAGCCATGATGCTGAGATACAGCTTTGATATGACAGAGGAGGCGGACGCAGTCGAAGCGGCGGTGGATAAGGCGCTGAAGGACGGATACCGCACGGGTGATATAATGAGCGAGGGAATGAAGAGGGTTTCCTGCTCGGAGATGGGCGATGTGATCGCGGGGAATATATGAGGTGATTTGAGTTGCCGGATATGGGTGTTGCTTTGGGATAAAGTAACATCCATTTTCTGTTATAGTAAATGTAACAGTTGAGTTGTTGAAAAAGTCTAGATTTTGTGTTATAATTATAGTTGGATATATGTGTGCACAATTTTGTATTGTGTTGCAGTTATATTTGAATATCAGAAAGGCGGTTATTGGTCGTGGAGCATAACCAACCTATTAGTAGCGGTTTACCGCAAAATACTTATCCACCGTTTACTGCTATCGAATTGTTTGCCGGAGCAGGCGGACTTGCATTGGGCGTTGAAAAGGCAGGATTTAATACTATTGGTCTAATTGAACTTGATAAGGACGCAACTGAAACATTAAAGACAAACCGTCCGGATTGGAATGTCATCTGTGATGATATAGCTAATATTTCACCACTGAATTTATCGGAATATTTTAATCTCAAAGTCGGTGAATTAGATTTGCTTTCGGGAGGAGCGCCATGTCAGGCTTTTTCTTATGCAGGTAAAAGGTTAGGACTGGGAGATGCGCGTGGAACGCTGTTTTATCATTATGCTGTTTTCCTGCAAAAGCTACAGCCGAAAACCTTTTTATTTGAAAATGTGCGTGGACTATTGACACATGATAAAGGACGAACCTATAAAACAATAATCAACGTTTTTACCGAGTGTGGATATACAATTCAAAAGCAGGTTTTGAATGCGTGGGATTATGGTAATGCACAAAAACGCGAAAGACTGATTACAATAGGAATTCGCAATGATTTAGTCGGAAAAATTTCGATTGATTTTCCTAAGCCTCATAAGTATAAGCCCATATTGCGTGATGTTCTGCAAAATGTTCCTGATAGCATTGGAGCACAATACTCGGATTATAAGCGGGATATTTTTAAGCTGGTTCCTCCCGGCGGTTATTGGCGTGATATTCCTGAAGATATTGCAAAAGCTTATATGAAAAGCTGCTGGAATATGGGCGGAGGTAGGACAGGGATTTTGCGGCGTATGAGTTTGGACGAGCCATCACTTGCAGTTTTAACTTCTCCGTCACAAAAGCAAACTGAGCGTTGCCACCCGATTGAGCCCCGACCGTTTAATATCCGGGAAAACGCCCGGATTCAATCTTTCCCGGACGAATGGCAATTCTGCGGCGGAATGAGTAGTCAGTATAAACAGGTAGGAAACGCTGTACCTGTCAATCTTGCCTTTGACATAGCAACCGAGATACGAAAGGGTTTGGAAAAGATAAAATGTGGGAATTAGATTTTATATCGGAACAGGATTTTAAGCGCCATGTTCAGAATACAATAAAAAACTATGGCGAAAAATTAGCGCCATACGATTTAAAGAGGTTTAACAGTAATATCGTTGACCCGATAAAGTTGATTTTTGATAAGACTGTATATCAATATAGCTGGGAAGAAATAATCAAGAATGAAATATTCAGGCAACGAGATAAGTCAAATAATAATGATATAGGTTATTTTCATCAGAGAATTTTTCAGTATATGGACGGTTGCACTGTTCCGCAAGCAGGCTGGGATGTTATTGTTTCAAAAGATAGCAGAATTGAAGTTCCGGAATGCGGAAGTGTAAAAACTGTTTACGTTGAAATGAAAAATAAACACAATACCATGAATTCTGCTTCAAGCTCTAAAACATATATGAAAATGCAGGGACAGTTATTATCCGATGATGATTGCGCTTGTTTTTTGGTAGAAGCTATTGCAAAAAAATCGCAGAATATAACTTGGACTGTTTCTGTTGACGGAGTAAAGCAAAAGCATCGCAGAATACGCCGTGTAAGCATGGACGAATTTTATAAAACAGTTACGGGACAGGCAGACGCGTTTTATAAAATGTGTATGGTATTGCCTTCCGTTATTCAAGAAGTTGTCACAAATGCAGAAAATATAGAAGTGCCGCATGATACTGTTATAGAAGAATTACAGCGTATTGCCGACAAGAAAAACGGTTCTTTTGCATTAGCTCTTTATATGCTTGGATTTGAAAGTTATATTGGATTTTGATTTATCTGATTCGTATTTTGTAGTACGATTATAAATCAGTCTATATATACAAACATATCACCGCACCCCGCGTTAACTGCACAACGTGGGGCGCGTTTTATTCCGCCTTAAATTCGCAAAATTTCCAACTTTGGCGCTCACTTACTGTCCCATATTTAGTACATCACCCCCCTTCCTTTGTTGACAGCCCCGCCGCCTTATGTTACAATAAAATATATACAAAAACGGAGGACTTAAAATGGAAATAATTACAATAATCCTTGTTGCGGCGGCGGTCATTCTGTCCGCAGTCACACTCATAATCACGCTGAAAAAGGGCGGGGGAGAGTCTGCCGAGCGGCTCGCCGCGAACGAAAGGCTGTGCGGGGAGATAAAGGAAAAAACCGCGGTTATTCAAAACAGCGTCGGCGAGCTTGCGGCACGGCAGGACAACGCACAGTCACAGCTCAGAAGCGAGCTTTCCGAGTCTGTCGCAAGGCTCGGGCAGAACCTTAATGAAACGGTGAAAATAAGCGCGGACAGCACCGCAAAGCAGCTTGACATATTTGAAAAGCGGCTGCAAAGCTTTGAGCAGAGCAACAGCGAAGCGCTGAGCAAAAACGGAAGCTCACTTTCCGAAATGCAAAAGCAGAGCGCGGACGGTATCGCGAAGCAGCTTGCACAGTTTGAAGCAAGACTGCAAAGCTTTGAGCAGAGCAACAGCGAAGCGCTGAGCAAAAACGGAAGCTCACTTTCCGAAATGCAAAAGCAGAGCGCGGACGGTATCGCGAAGCAGCTTGCACAGTTTGAGGCAAGATTACAAGGCTTTGAGAAAAGCAACTCCGAGGCGCTTGCGCAAATGCGCGAAACGGTCAGCCGACAGCTGCTTGATATAAAGGACGACAACGGCAAGCGGCTGGAGCAGATACGCACGACGGTTGACGAGAAGCTCCAGACCACGCTTGAAGAAAAGATGACACGCTCGTTCAAGACCGTCAGCGAACAGCTGGAGGCGGTGTATAAGGGACTGGGCGAGATGCAGAATCTGGCGAGCGGGGTCGGTGACCTCAAAAAAGTGCTGTCTAATGTAAAGACGCGCGGCATACTCGGAGAGATGCAGCTCGGCGCGATACTGTCCGAGATACTCGCGCCCGAGCAGTATGACACCGATGTCGCAACGATACCCGAAAGTCCGAACCGCGTTGAGTTTGCTATAAAGCTGCCCGGAAGTGACGGCACGGTGTATCTGCCTATCGACTCAAAGTTTCCGGGGGACACCTACTCGGCACTGCTTGCCGCATACGACAGCGGGGACAAGGCGGCGGCGGACGCGGCGTACAAGGAGCTTGCCCTGCGGATAAAGCAATGTGCAAAGGATATACACGAAAAGTATGTCATGCCGCCGTACACTACGAATTTTGCGATTATGTTCCTGCCGTTTGAGGGACTGTATGCGGAGGTCGTAAATCACGGACTGGTGGAGGAATTACAGCGTACCTATCAGATAAACGTGGCGGGTCCGTCAACGATGGCAGCCCTGCTAAACTCGCTCTATATGGGCTTCAGGACGCTCGCTATACAAAAGCGGAGCAACGAGGTATGGCAGATACTGGGTGCGGTCAGAAGCGAGTTTGAGAAGTTTGAGGAGGCGCTCGACACTACGCAGAAGCGCATGAGAATGGTAGAGGCAGACCTTGAAAAGCTGGTCGGAACAAGGACGAGGGCGATAACAAGAAAGCTCAAAAGCGTGGACAGGCTGGAGACGGACGGGGAGAGCGCGGAGAAGATACTGGAGATTGAATAAACAGAGAAAAGTCTGTATCGGCAAGCCGGTACAGACTTTTTTGGTGGTTGGTGGGTTGTGCGCGGCGGCTGATTTTCAAAAGGCGGAACTGCGCCTTGTAACGAATTGCACTATCCCAAACTCCCCCGACCTCCGAGCGCTGTCTATCAAAGTAATTATCACCGTCATGGAGCGAGGAGAATAGCGCGCCCATGCAATGGGCGGCTATCTGTATAATCTCATTGCTATCACCGATATATCATCACTCTTCCCGTCACCTGAGTAGAATTTCGCGGTGTCAGCTACAAGGCGGGTAAATTCTTTAAGCTCTAAATCGGGCTTGTCCATCTCGCGGAACAGCCACTTTTCGTTGAGCTCTGCGCCGTCGCTTGTAATTACTATCATATCGCGGCTGCCAATCGTGAAGGTCTGCTTTTCGTATACGGGGGTTTCGCGCACGCCTATCGGCAGACCCTTGCAGCCGAGCCGGCTGTTTTTACTGCCGCACTTGATGTAAGTATTGGCACTGCCGGCCTTGTACAGTTCGACAAAGCCGCTGTACAAATCAATCTTGCAGATTTCGAGCGTGGCAAAGCTCTCGTCCGAGGACTTTACCATAAGCGAGGTGTTTATTATGTTCAGCGCCGCCTCGATGCCTACGCCCGCCTGCAAAAGCCGTATCAGCATACCGCAGGCGAAGGACGAGTCCACTCTCGCGCGGCTGCCGCTGCCCATTCCGTCGGACAGCACAACGTATGCTATGCCGCGGCTGTCGATAAAGCTCTCGTAATAATCCCCGCAGGCGGCACCGTCGGTTTTGCTTATCTGGCATATCTCCACATCGAGATAATAGGTCGTCTTTGAGAACATACTCAGCTTGTAGCTGTCGCCTACTCTGGAAATGACCGGCAAATCAAACTGCCGCCCGAACGCAAGCGACATCGCGTCGCAAAGCTCCTGCTTTGTGCAGAAAAAGCCCTTGTCGCTGTAGGCTTCGAGAGATATGCGCCCCTGTTCGCCGACGCTTAAATTCACGGCGGTGACGTCCTCGCAGGAAAGGCTGAAAAGCACGCGGCGCGCCGTTTCGTTGTACTCGCTGTGTATCTCGCCGCCGACCGCAATTTCTTCTGAGAGCTGTGACAGCAGCTTTTCGGTAGCGGAGAGCTGAACGGTCAGCACCCCGCGCATACGCGCTATGCGGCGCTTTTCGCTCTCGGCGGCGGCGTAGCTCCGGTACAGCTCGGAGAGCTTTTGGCACAGCTCGTCCTTTTTCGGACAGCGGTCGGACAGCGGAGCGGAGAACATATCGGGGGTCGGCTCGCCGCCGCTTTTCATCACGTTTGTAAGCCGTGAAAACTGCTTTATGCTGTCGCCGTACTCCTTGCCCCAGCACTGCATATTGTATCTGCACCTGCGGCAGATTTTGTCGCAGGCGGTATTGTATACGCGGCTTAAATCCCTCTCGGGCTTCGGGTCGAGCTTGCTCGCGGTGAGGTCTATCGTGCGGCGCACCTCGTCTATCGCGCCCTCGGCGAATTTAAGGCGGCGGCTGAACAGCTCTCGGATAGAATTATCCGCGGCGCTCTTTTCCCTCATGTTCCGCTCGCGGTCGCTCCACGCGGCGGGCAGAAGCATAAATACCGCGCCGCCGAGAAATACGTCCGCGGTCAGCGCAAGATTGTTGTTGTCCATCTTAAACAGCGCGGTGACAAGCGTTGCGGCAAGTACGGACGCCCCCGCACAGCCGAGCTTTTTCCCGCCCGCGAAAATCCCCGCGACAGCGGCGGCG
>CAMEKZ010000011.1 GCA_945921635.1 uncultured Clostridia bacterium | reverse complement strand
AAGTGGCAAGAAAAATGCCAATCTGAATCAAATCAGATAAAGTTATGTAATTCATGCGCATCACCCCCTTTACAGTTTGATAAAAACTGCTTCGGGAGCGGGATAACCGCCTATCATCTATAGGTTGCTCTTGCAATAATATTTTAGCATATTATGTCGGGAACTGTCAACACTCCCAAAACAAAACCCGCCCGAGCTTTCGCTCGGGCGGTCTTATCACATCATATCATATCATGAAACGGCTTTCTCTTATTTCCCACAATAATCTTTACAAGTGCCGCCGATAAGTTCTTTTTTGTATGCTCACAGTACGAATCTATAACCGACTTTTCGTCCGCAGGCGAAACCGTTATTATCTTGACCGGTACGCTGTCCAGCACAAGCTCGGTTATCTTCTTCTTGCACTTGTCACAATGGCAGGTGTTGAACCGCACCAAAGTGTCATCTAACATATCCGCAAGAAAAATTCGGTTTATATCTATCGTTATTTTTTCTCCTGTCGGGCGCGACTTGCGGCTGTGGACAGCCTCTGCCGGTTCCTCCTGGGCGTCCTCCGGAATATGCAGGATAGGATTGTGTATAGCTGCGCCGCCCGCCTTTTTAACAGCGGGCTTGTCCGCACCGCCGCGCTTTGACACGGTATAGTTCTTTAAGCTTTCCTCTACTGTCTGTTCGTGAGGAAACTTTTTTTTCGTCCTGTTTTTGGGACTGCCCGGCAAAAGCGGATTTGTATCTGATGACGGCGCGTTTATTAAATTCATTACCTGACGGGTCTTGCTTGATTTGTATTCCTCCGCCATCGTATCACTCCTTACTTTTTATTCTGCTTTTTCTTTGAACTGCCCTTTGAGCCGGACGTGTGCGAGCCGCCCTTTGTGCCGCTGTGCTTTGATACGCCGGTAATCTCGCATATCAGCTTGCGGTATTCCGCCGTAGCCTTTGAGCGCGGCGCATACTCCATTATCGTGATACCGTGCGCGGGCGCCTCGGCAAGCGATACGCTCGTGCTGATTTTCGCATCGAGTATCTTCGTGCCGAGCTGGTCGGCAATTATGCCTGCAAGCTCCTCAACCTCTTTTGTGAGTATCAGGCGCGGATTGTATTTGTTCAGCAGTATGCCCTTTATTTCAAGCTCTTTGTTGTAGTACTTCTTTACGGCGAAAATCGTTTCCTTCAGCTGTGCGATACCCTGCAGACTCAGTATCTCGGCAATCATCGGGATAATTAGCTGATTTGCCGCGGTGTATGCGTTTATCGTGAGTATGGACAGCGCGGGCGGCGTGTCGATTATTATGTAGTCGTATCTGTCCTGAATAGTAGATAAAGCCTCGCGCAGTATGTATTCTCTGCCCACGCCCGTAAGCTCAAGCTCACAGCCCGAAAGCAGTATGTTCGCCGCGATAACATCGCAGTTGTTTGTGCATTGGATAGCGTCCTTTATTTCACAGTTTCCCTTGAAAACATCATACATCGTATAGTTTTCCTCGGCCTCCGCACCAAGGCTGAAGCTCAGATTTCCCTGCGGGTCAAGGTCGATTGCAAGCACATTGTAGCCGCAGTCCGTAAGCCCGCCGCAAAAAGCACTGCAGGTAGTGGTTTTACCGACGCCGCCCTTTTGATTTGTAATTGCTATAATTGTCGCCATACAGGCTAACCTGTCCTTTCCAAGCTGAATATAGTGAACCTATCTGCCGAAAAAAGCCGTAACCCGCACTTAGGGCGGGTCTGGCATATTCTGTATTTTTACAGCGTGTGCTGTAAGTCCTCAATCTGAGAATCCTCCGGCTGATAAACGTGATAGTTCGCCTTGCCGTTCTTCTTTACGAAGTACATTGCTTCGTCCGCAGCGGCAATAAGCTTGGGACCGTCATCTCCGTGCTCCGGCGAGAACGCGATACCGATACTTGCCTTTACGTTTATCGTAACGTTTGCAAGCTCTGAATGATAGCCGGAGTAAAGCTCGTCGATAAGGTCAAGCGAAAGGCTCTCGATTTCGTCAATCTGCTTTGAGTCGGTGACGCAGAGTACAAACTCATCACCGCCGAAGCGTCCCGCAAAGCCCGAGCCCTGTATTCTCTGCTTGATACAGCCGGAAACGTACTTGATAACCTCGTCACCTACAGAGTGACCGAAGCGGTCATTGATAAACTTGAAGTCGTCTACGTCTATGAACATTACGCATACCTTTGTGTGCGCGCTTCTCTCAATTTCGGACTGAAGCTCGCGCTCGAAGGTGCTTCTGTTGTAAAGCTGTGAAAGGAAGTCGTAGCTTGCACGCTCGGAGAGCTGAAGCTCAAGCTTCTTTTCGTTATCGATATCCGTTACGACACCGATTACGCGGAGCGGCTCGCCCAGACGGTCTGTGACGCAGAGCGCACGAACAGCAAACCATACAATAGTGCCGTTCTTGGTGAGCATCTGATATTCGCCGCTGTGACCGGTCTTGTTTTTAAGCAATGTGCTTATGTCGCGCTTGTATGCGTCTGCCTCCTGCTCGCTCATCAGCTTGTCTAAGAACTTGCCGTTTGCAAGCTGTGCCTCTGTGGGGTCTATGTCGAATTTTTCGAGGAAGTTTTCCGAAACGAACATCGTCTCCTTATGGAAATCCCACTCGAACAGCATATTGTCCGAAATCTCCGAAATCGTTCTGTGAAGCTCCTCGGACATACATACATCGTCAAGCATTCCGTTGAACAGCTCGGACATATTCTTGAACTCGTTGCGGGTCTTTATCTCTATACGCTTCTCGTAGTCGCCCTCTTTTATCTCGCGCATATTAGTAATCATGGCGTTTATCGGAGATACAATGGACTTGGTTACAAGCTGGCCGAGTACCGCGCAGACAAGCGCAAGCACCGCCATTACACCGATAGCTATGAGCGCAGGTACAAGTATCTGCGACATATACATATCGGCAGGGTAAACGCATACCCATTTCCAGGTTGAATTTGATACGCCGGAAATAGCGCCGTAGCTTCCCATATATCCGCTGATTGAGTAGTTCTGACTTTCGCTCTTTGCCTTGGTGGTCGATGAGAACAGATCCGTCATATTCATATCGGAAAGCGCATCGTATTTCTGTGACGCAACGCCCTCAAAATTGAGCACCGTGTTAGTGCTGTCGCTTATCGCAAGATAGCCCTTGCCTGTGCCGTATGTGCTGTTGCTGAGAATTTCCTTGATTCTCGATGTGCTTACAACCTCTGCGACATATCCCGACGAATTGCCTATATCGTCCTGCACGCACTTTGCAAGGAAGAACATTTCTTCTTCGTAGTAGTCGTTGGGTGAATAAATCGGAGAAATGTAAATCTGTCCCACCGCGAGATTTGAAATTCCTTCATAGCCGAAGAAAAATTCGCCCTTGGGCTGTGCACCGGTATGGTCGAGTATTATCGTTCCGGCACTGTCCATAATTACAATGTTCAGAATATCATCACCGCGGTAAACCATAGAGCTGAACAGCTCGTCGTTAAGCGCCATCTGGTCGGATGAGGTGCTTCCCGATACCGTGTAGTCGTTTATGCTGGGGTCGGAAGCGATATATGTAACATCATTCGCATAATCGCTGATACATTGATTTATTGCCTCGACCTGTGCCGCGCCCGCCGCTCTGGCGTATTGCTCGACTGATGACTGTGCAAAATTTGTCATGCTGAAAAATCCGACTACACCGACAATTATCATAGGCAGAAAGGCAAACGCCAGAGTAAGATATCTCAGCACTGATTTGATTTTTAATGACTGCATTCCAGAACCTCCGAATGATTGATTTTCAGTCGCGCAGACTGCGCTCCTTTTGCAGCATCTCAAACTGCAATTTATATATATATCTTGATATTATTTCTTCCTGTGCATGAGTAATGCTCATGAATCGGCAGCCGTACCCCACATCGGGCGGCTCGGCAAGCGGCTGTGCCCTGAGCACCTCGGACATAAGCTCTAAGCGCGAGCCCGAAAGTCCGAGCACTATCATGATTTTATCTCCCTTTGAAAACTTCATCTCAGGATTTACACAGACGAAAAATACACCTCCGACATTTATGTCCTTAATGTATATTTCCGCGGGCGGCTCAAGCTGAACCGTCGAGTCGTCCGAGTGCACAACAAAGGTCACAAAAGCCCTCTCATTTGTCTTTATCTTAAAATAGCGCCGCCGCTCCTGCATAAGCTCCGCCATGTCGGGCCTCAGCACTATATTCATCTGAAAGCAAGAGGAAACCGAAACCGAGGTTTTGTATTTCACTCTGTCGCCGTTTTTCTTTAATGCGATAACGTATATATAGTTATTTCCATCGATTTCCGGCAGATTGCGACCCTTTATCATAAGAAGATTTTCTATAAGGTTGTCGTTGCTGTCGTACATTTTCGGAAAGTCGAAGCCGCTGTCCGTATAGAATAGTCTGTTGCCGTCCATATCCTGAATTTCAAAAGAAGTAAACTCTTCTTTTTTCAGACCCAAAAGCAACCTCTCCTTTCATCAAAACTACACGGGAAACCTCCGATGCACCGTCATTTTGCCATTTTGCCGCCTTATTTTGTCCGTTCCCTCGAAATACGCCAAGTATTCTGCAAAAAACAGACTTAATCTTATGACAAAATTGCTGCGCCGTCCGGCGCTTCTGCGATACCTGAAGAGGTCTACCGTAATATAGTAAAAACGCTTAAAATGTAAAAATATTACAATCGATTTCGCCGTCTCACCACTTAGTACTTAGTATACAATAAAATCAACAATAAATCAAGCGAAAAACTAATGTTTTTTATCTATTTTAAAAAATTCTGCATATTGTTTAAAAAGCGGCGGGTGTTTTTATACAATTTATAAAATTGACGTAATGATTTCGGGCGCCGTCAGACGGATTTTTTTGTAAAGCGGCGGGAGATTTTTCGACATAATAAGACCTCTGTCATATATTAACAGGTTGACTTTTTGCTGAAGTGTATTTATAATATGTATATATATTGATACGTTTACGGCGGGAGGCAACAATGCAGGACTTTTTTCATGCCGATACAACAAAATACAAGCGCTTTGCACGGCGCATTTCAATAGCTCTGGGCATATTTTTGTCCCTGCCTGCCGTGCTTTGCTTTCTGTCGCTGATACTCGGCTTCAGACAGCTTTCCGAGCCGGGCTTTGTCACGGTGCGGCTTGCGGTGGCGGCGGGGTGCGCTGCGCTCTGGCTTTTACTGTCGTTTGCCGTATACATAGCCGCCGAGCTAAAAATCAGGCGCAATTCGCGCTATACCTATCTTGAGATACAGCCGTGCGCCGCGGTATTCAGCAGATACGGCGGTAGCTGGCGTGTGCTGGGCGATACCACCCTCAGCCGCACGCTCTATGTGATACCCTTTGACGGCACGGAGATAAAGTACGAAAAGGGCGCCATAACTTTCAGCGGCAGAATACGCCGCTATGACGGGGATAGTGAGCGGCTCGGCTATCATGTAAAGCACGGGGTCATGAAGTTCGACAACTGGTGGCTGGAGGAAAACGGCTATACCGAGCTGAAAAGCTTTACTCTGCCGCCCTTATTTTCAAAACCCGGATTTATTTTCAGGTGCTGTAAGGTGTCGCAGAATCGCTATTTGCGTATGAAGGCACGCAAGGATGCCGAGAAAACCGCACATGCGAAGAGAAACCGTCCGCTGCCTCCGCTGCTCAGACGCTCCCTGCCTGCTTCGCGCAGAAAACGCGTATATACCGAAATACCTACATTTAACCGTAATTGGTAGCTTTATCGGGCGGTTTTGATTGTGCAATTTAACGAATTTCCGTTGAATTATACAAAAATGCCCCCCGTTTATTCATCAACACATACAAAATAGAGCCTTTTTTGCCGTTTTTTTGTGCTGATACTTGAAAAAAATTGATAAATACTGTATAATATAAAACTGAGTAGTTGGCTCTATGTTCGCTTTTTTGTCAAAATAAGACGAAAAACAGTAAAAAATTGTGCTACTATTCATTGATTTTCAACATATTGTAACATCATTACACTAAGTCTACAATATATCGGACTATGGACGGGGGGAGAAAATTGGCTCTTTTTAACACCAACTCTTTCAGAATAACCGAGCAGGGATTATCCGTGCTGTGGCAGAAGCAGCAGGTAATAGCTCAGAATATAGCAAATCAGGATACACCGGATTATAACTGCAAGTATCTTGACTTCTACGCGGTGCTTAAAGACAAGCTTGAAAACAGCAGCGTAATCGGCGGCAAGGCGCCCGCGGGTCAGAAGCAGCTCGAGCTTGTTACAAGAGTTTATGAGGACACCGCCACCAACACCCAGCCCGACGGTAACAATGTAGATGTTGACTCTCAGTCAACCGAGCTTGCCAAGGTACAGATTCAGTATCAGGCGCTCAAAAACCAGATGAACGGCGAGTTTACCCGCCTTCGCTCTGCGATGAAGACCACTTGATTTTATCCCGCTTAATGCGCGGTAAAATATCAGCTATACGGATATAATTCTAAGGAAAAGGATTTCTCGGCACTTTGCGGCAGTCTGCCGCACTTGCCCGAAAGTAAAAGCCGGGGCAGAAACGGAGATTAAGTTTGAAAAATCAATGATTTTTCAAACCCATTGTTTACACCTCGGCAGATTCTCTCGGCGCAAACTTCCTCAATAGGAAAGGAATGGTCAATAAATGGCATTTTTAAGCTCGCTCAATATAGCGGCGTCCGGAATGGCAGCGGAAAGACTGCGTCTGGACGTAATATCTCAGAATGTTGCCAACGCAAAAACAACCCGTACAGAGGACGGCACGCCGTACAAAAGACAGGTTGTGCTGTTCCGCGAGAACAAGGGCTTCGACTCGGTTCTTGAGGAAACAATAGCAAAGCGTAAGCAGCAGATAGAAACAGGCGTTGTAAACGGACCTTTAAACGCGGCTAAAAACAAGGGCGTACTGGTCACCGAGATTGTAGAGGACGAAACACCCCTCACCCCGGTGTACGACCCGACTCATCCCGACGCAGACGAGGACGGATATTATTATCTGCCTAACGTTGACGTAGCGGAAGAGGAGATGGACGCACTTGCGGCGACCCGCTCCTATGAGGCTAACCTCGCGGTGCTTAACGCCGTAAAATCAATGGCGCAGACTGCTCTCAGCATAGGACAGCAGTAATGCAGAGCTTTATTATTGAAAAGGATGATTGATTGATATGTTTATAGTACCGCTTACAAGCAGCATAACTCCCATGGAAAGGACGCTCGGTGCCGACGCGGCAAAGAGCACCGAAAACGAGGAGGGCGGGGCTACCTTTCTCGATGTTTTCAAATCGCTCATTGATAATGTAAAGGAGACCGAGGCGCAGGTACAGCAGGATTCGATTGACCTTATGCTCGGTGATGTTGACGACCTTGCACAAATTCAGGTAAATCTTGAAAAGGCGGCTACTGCGGTGGATTTACTGGTAACGGTAAAAAACAAGGCGGTTGACGCATACAACGAAATCATGCGCATGACCGTTTGATACACCGTTTAATCTGTGCAACAGGAAGGATATACATAAATGAAGGATAAACTTTCCGCTTTTTGGAATGGTTTTAAAGAAAAATGGAAGTCGCTTGCCCGCAGCCTCAGAATATTTATAATTACCGCACTTTCGGTTGTCATTGTAGCGGCGATAGTAATCACGATTATTCTTAATCAGAGAAGCTATACCGCCATATATACCGGACTCGGCACCGAGGAGGCCGGACAGGTCGTTTCCGCAATCAACGAGCTCGGCATAACCGATGTGGTCATGGGCACGGACGGCAGTATTTCTGTACCCGCCGATGTGGCTGACAACGTAAGAATGCAGCTTAGTATTCAGGGCTATCCGAAGTCTACCTTTAATTTCGATGTCTGGAACAACGGCATAGGAATATGGGCGACCGACACCGAGAAAAAGGTGCTCCAGATTCAGCAGCTCCAGACTCACCTGATGAAGGCTATAAATACAATAAGCGGCGTAGAGAACTCTTACGTTATCATCACAATGCCGAACACCAGTAATTATGTCATTTCAAGTGATGATGATGAGCCGAGAGTCAGCGTAAAGCTTGATTTACGAAAGGGTGTAAGCCTCACCTCTGAGCAGATAGAGGGTATCTATTCGCTGGTGCTCAACTCTCTGCCGGGACTTGAAAGAGAATTTATTTCAATAGTTGGCAGTGACGGAGAGCTGCTCACCGGAGAAAACGGAACGGTAGAGGAGGACGCGCTCTATCAGTCGCGCCTCAATTTCCAGTCGCAGACCCAGAAGCTGCTTGAAAGCCAGCTCGACTCCACTCTCAAAAAGCTGTATAAGGATTATACAATAAATGTAAACGTTCTGCTCAATTTTGACAAGGAAAAATCCGAGCAGACGATATACACCCCGACAATAGCTGAAGACGGAACGCTCGGCGGCATGGTCGAAAGCTCGACAAAGACCGAGGGCTGGGGCGGCATAGGCTCGCTTTCCGGCGTTGTCGGAACAACCGGAAACAGCGATATTTCGCCGAACTACCCGACTATAGAGGGTGACGGGGATAACGAGTATTACTATCAGGACAGCATAACCGTAAACCGTCTGGTAAACACCGAGATAAAGCAGCTCGAAAAGAGCGGCTACTCGATAGAGAAAATCACCGCGGCGGTGACGGTTGACCAGGCAAATATGCTTGAAGCGGATAAAGAACAGCTCAGAGAGGTTGTGGCTTTTGCAATCGGTGCCGATGTGCAGAACGTAACCGTAGCAAACTATCCGTTCGTAATCAACACAACACCTAACGGCGGCGGACAGAGCATCATAGGCGGCTCAAATTCCGACTGGATTTATCTGCTGATTGTTTCAATGGGACTGTTGGTTCTTATTCTGCTTATCATAGCTATACTTACAGGCAGTGCAAAGAAGAAAAAACGCGCAAAGGCAAAGGCAAAAGCGGCGGCGGCAGCTGCTGCGGCAGCCGCGGCTGCGCCCGAGCTCAGCTTTGAGCACGCAGTAGAAGAGCCCGAGCCGGAGTTCAATATCCAGAAGCTTGATGATGACAGCGTGGAGACAAAGGGCGTTATACTCCGCAGAGAAATCAAGGATTTCTCGCACAGCAACCCCGAGGTTGTCGCACAGCTTATCCGCACGCTTATGAGAGACGAGGAATAATCGCTAAATAACCGCTCTTTGATTGTGAGATACGCGGCAGAATACACTCTGCCAACGCTCCTTAAATGGAAGGAATGGTAATATAATGAATACGCTGACAAACGCCCAGAAAGCGGCGATAATAATTTCAGCGATAGGCTCGGAAAACGCCTCGGAGGTCTTCAAGCATTTTTCTGATGAAGAGGTCGAGGCTATCACCTACGAGGTCGCCAAGATGGATTATTATCCGATGGAGACCATCGACGAGGTATTAAACGAGTTTTACGAGCTTTGCCTTACGCAGAAGGTAATTGCGGAGGGCGGCGTCGAATACGCGAGGGACGTGCTTGAAAAGGCGTTCGGTGCGCAGACGGCGCAGGCGCTTTTTGACAAAATCACAAAACAGCTTCAGACAAAGGCTTTCGGCTTTGTCAGAAAAGCAGACTATAAAAACCTGCTGGCAATCGTGCAGAACGAGCACCCGCAGACAATCGCGCTCATACTTTCGTATGCGAGGAGCGACCAGGCGTCCGCTATACTCAGCGAGCTGCCGAAGAAAACGCGTATCGACGTAGTAGAGCGTATGGCTAAGATGGACAGGGCGTCACCGGACGTAGTAAAGTCTATCGAAGCAACACTCGAGCGTAAGTTTGCAAACCTTGTCACCATGGACAGCATGGAGGTAGGCGGCGTAAACTATGTAGCCGACGTACTGAACAACGTTGACAGAGCGACCGAAAAGTACATATTCGACGAGCTCAATCTGCGCGACCCCAAGCTCGCAGACGAAATCCGCTCGAAGATGTTCGTTTTCGAGGATATTGTGTCGCTCGACTCAATGGCTATACAGGCGTTTATCCCCGAGGTGGACTCAAAGGATCTTGCTATCGCAATCAAGGGCTCTACGCCGGAGGTTGCCGAGTGCATCTACGCGAATATGTCAACCCGTATGCGCGAAAGCACGCAGACCGATGTCGAGTATCTGCACAATGTCCGTATGCGTGATGTAGAAGAGGCACAGCAGAGAATTGTTTCCATTATCCGCAGACTTGAGGACGAGGGTACCCTCATAATTTCCAAGGGCGGCAAGGAAGATGAAATTATCGCATAATATTCCACGAAAGCGAGGTAGCCATATTGGCAGGAATAGTCAAGGCCGCCGCGGTTCGTTCGCAGGGCGGCGCGGGAGCTGTCGGCTCTGTCATAATTGATAACACCGTCACGGTAAAGACCGTCGCTCCGCCGGTTTTGCAGGAGCCTGAGGAGGGCGCGGCCGCCGATACCGCGGCTCTGGCAGAAGCCGAAAACGCCCGCCGTGAAAGCATAAACGCCGAAACAGAGCGCATAAAGCAGTATTACAGAGAAGAGGGCGAAAAGGCGCTCACCGAAGCCAAAAAGCGCGCCGAGCAGATTCTCTCCGACACCGAAAAGCAGGCGGCACAGTACGCCGAAGCAGCAAAGTCACAGGCGGAGGAAATATTTGCAAAGGCACAGCAGGACGGCTTTGAAAAAGGGCATGACGACGGCTATAAAAAAGGACTTATGAAGTGCAAGGATATGCTTCTGGAGCTGAAAAGCGCCAGCGAGCGTATCAATGCCGAAAAGGAAGAGCTTTTTGAAAGCTACGAAACCGAGATTTTCGACACGGTGATGGAGATAGTAAACCGCGTCACCTTAAACAGCCTCGGGCAGAAGGACAAGGCTGTGATAAAAAAGACGGTCAAGGAGGCGGGCAAGGCGTTCCGCAACAGCGATTATGTCAAGCTTACTCTGTCAAAGACCGACATCAGCGAGGAAATGGCGGCAGATGCCGATTATTTCAAAAAGCTGTTTACAAATGTAAAGACCGTAGAGGTTGAGATATTAAAGGACGCGCCGAGCGGCACCGTTATACTGGATAACGGAAGCGAGACCATCGACGCGGGCATACAGACCCAGCTTAAAATGATAGAGGAGCTGGGCAAAGGAAAGTACCGCCGCGCACCGTCAAAAAGAGCAAAAAAGACCGCGGAAAAGCCGGACGGCGAAGCCGCAGAAGTCAAGGCGGCTGTCGCGCAAGCTGATACGGTTGCCGCGGAAGATGAGCCTGCACCGCAGGAAAAAGAGTAATTTGCGTTTAGGAAAGGACGCCGCTTGATGGATTTATCCGGATTTTTGAACGAGCTTAAAAATACCGATATTTACAAGTATATGGGCAAGATTGAAAAAATCGTCGGAATGACCATAGAGGCGAGCGGCCCTGTCTGCAATATCGGCGATGTCTGCCGTATCTACTCAAAGGATATGAAAAGCCATATCTTTGCCGAGGTAGTAGGCTTTAACGAGCACAGAGTGCTTCTCATGCCGTACACCGACATCGAGGGTATAGGCCCGGGCAGTATCGTGGACAACACGGGCGACAAGCTCAGGGTAAAGACAGGCGACAAGCTTGTCGGAAGAATAATCGACGCGATAGGAAATCCACTTGACGGAGGGCCGCCGGTAGAGTATACCGACAGCGTGCCTATTGCGGGAGTACCGGTAAACCCGCTCACCAGACCGAAGATAGCCGAGCCTATCGAGCTCGGAGTAAAGGCGATAGACGGCTTGCTCACGATAGGCAAGGGTCAGAGAATGGGTATATTTGCAGGCTCGGGCGTCGGAAAATCGACGCATATGGGCATGATAGCGCGAAAGGTAAAGGCGGATTTAAACGTAATCGCGCTTGTGGGCGAGCGTGGCAGAGAGGTAAGAGAGTTTATCGAAAACGACCTGAAGGAAGAGGGTATGGCGCGCTCGGTAGTAGTAGTCGCTACCTCCGACCAGCCTGCCATGATGCGTAACAAGTGCCCGATGACTGCGACCGCGATAGCGGAGTATTTCTGCTCGCAGGGCAAGGACGTATTGCTTATGATGGACAATCTCACACGTTTTGCAATGGCGCAGCGCGAGGGCGGGCCGTCTCTAGCCGAGCCACCGACAGCGAGAGGCTATACACCGTCTATATATTCGGCTATGCCTAAGCTGCTTGAGCGCGCAGGATGCTTTGAAAAGGGCAGTATCACGGGTATTTACGCGGTGCTTGTAGAGGGTGACGATACAAACGAGCCTATCTCCGATACCGTCCGCGGTATAATAGACGGACATATAGTGCTCAGCCGTAAAATCGCGGCGCAGAACCACTATCCCGCGATAGACATACTCCCGAGCATATCAAGACTTATGACATCAATTACAGATGACGAGCACCAGAAGGCGGCGGGCAAGCTGAGAAATCTGCTTGCATTGTACACAAGCAATGCCGACCTTATATCGATAGGCGCATATAAAAAGGGTACAAACCCCGCTCTGGACGAGGCTATAAAGAAAATCGACAAAATAAACGCTTTTCTTACTCAGGGGCGGCTGGAGTCGTTTTCAATGGAGGAAACAATCGCCATGCTCAAAGCGGCGGTTTCATAACAATCGGTTGAAATAGTCCTATGAAAAAATTTGAGTTTACGCTGGAGTCGCTCAGTAAGTACAACGAGCAGATACTTGACAGCGAAAAAAACATACTGGGAAAGCTCCGCGCGGAGCTTGGCGAGCTGCAAGACGAGCTTGAAAGCACAAACGCACGCTATGACGAGGCGCGCGAAAAGCTGGCACAGCTTCTCATGGGCGGCACCGATGCTATGCGGCTTTCGGTCAGCAAGAAATACATATCATCGTTACAGCAGGACATTTATCGCATAAAGGCGAAAATTGCGGCAAAAAACGAGGAGATAAAGGCTCAGCTTGACAAAGTTATCGAGGCAACCAAGGAGGTCACCAAGCTTGAAAAGCTGGAGGAAAAGCAGCGCGAGGAGTATAAGTACGCCGAGCAGAAGGAAAGCGAGCAGTTTATCGAGGAGTTTGTGTCAAACGCATCTTTTTATGAAAAATAGTTTATGAAAATAGTAAGAAAAAATTGACACAGAGCGCATTTTGTGTTAAAATAGCATTAGGGATATGTGCAATTTACATAAAATTTAACGTTTAAAACAGATAAATTCCGTTAATTATACGGTTTTTATACAAAAATTACCGAAAGGAGGTGATTTAATGAATGTAACCGCGGCAATGCCCGTAAGCGCCGTAAACACGGAGATTATGGGCACTGCTGCCGCAATGGACATCGCAAGCACAGGCACAGGTGATTTTAACAGCGCGCTGAAAAGCATGATTACGGAGCACAACTACACAGGCGGCACGGACGGCACGAGGGGCACGAGGGACACAGGTGCCACGGACATCACGGCCGATACCGGTACAGCGGCGCAAAAAGCAGGTGCTGCAGGCAAAAATCCTGCAAAATCCGATATAACGGATAAACAGGGTGGCTATGCGGATGCTGATTTTGAAAGCGCAGAGCTTCTCAAAAAGTATTCCGGCTACGCTCAGAGCGAAATTATAGCGATGCTTTTATCTGACAGCGCAGACGAGCTTGATACTCTTTTTGACTTTGACGAGCAGGATCATGACGGCTTTGCCGACATAATATCCGGACTTTCGCAGGAGCTTTCCTACGCAAACGGACTGCTCAGCGGCCGCATTATGACACGGCAGGAACCCGACAGCACGGGAGCAGAGCCGACTGCGGATTCAATCGCGGCGGACAGCGCATTTCCTGATTTATCCGCGGATAACTCCGACAGAGCTTTTACTGTCCTGCAAATCGGCGCAGGAGTTACAAACAGTACAGACGGCGCGGATAATGCAGAAATCGCAGTCAACACCGGTATTTTGCAATCCACAGTCAAAGCAGCCGGACTGCAAACCGACAGCAGCGACTTGGGCACGCCGGATAATATTGCAGATGCTGCCCCGATTTCTGACCAGACTCCGATTACCGACAGTGCAAATGACGGCACAACCCGTATGGCAAGCATAACTGACAGAACAGACCTACAGTTATCCGAAGCGACCGCCCAAACCGGACACAGCACGGATATCCGGCAAAATGCACAGACGGAAAACACCGTCATCTCAGACGTGACCCCGCACAGCAATGCACCGCAGATAACAATCACAGCGCAGACCACGGCGGACAGACCCGAAAATGCGGAGATACCCGCAGGCGTCAGTGTACAGACCGAAGCGCCTGAAGCCGTACAGCAGGAGCAGGCTCAGAGCACGCAGGCAATACGGCACAGCACCGTTTTCACAAGGCGCATTGAGGAAAAGACCGGCGAAGCGATACAGCTTGCAAAGCACGTTACCGGTACAAAGTCCGACAGCGACCTGGACACACGTCAAAAGGTCACCGATAAGCAGGGCGCACAGCAGAGCCTTATTGGCGCTGACAGCCGCACGGTAAAGGCAGAGATGCAGACCCTTGCGGAAAACAAGACCGAAGCTCCGGCACGAATGACCTTAAACGAGGTTTACTCGCTTATCAGCGAAAGGGCGACAGCACCCGGCAAGACCACATTTACCGTGATACTCACTCCCGAATCACTCGGCAGAATTACGGTTAAAATGTCAAGCGAAAGCGGAAAGCTCTCGGTGGAAATCCTGACGGAGACCCAGAACGCAAAGCAGCTCTTTGAAGCAAGAGCAAACGAGCTTGTGTATAATTTAAAGCAAAACGATGTCGAAATACAAAGCTATAAGGTAGAAAGCGACAGTCAGCTTTTCAATCAAAGCTTTGACGGCAGCAGCAAGAACCCCTACAGACAGCAGCAGAACAAGGACGGTTCGCAGGACAGTGACGAATTTGAGCGGCTGTTTGAAGAAATCGTAAGTATGTAACGATTATTATTCAGAAAGGAGGATACAGGATGGCTGATATATCTAGTCTTTCTTCGGTACAGAGCAATCATGAAAAGTATGCGTATCTGTTCGACGACACAAAGGGCAACGATATGGTAAATACCGAGACGTTCTTCAATCTGCTGATAGCGGAAATGAGCAACCAGGACCCTCTCGAGCCTACATCGAACACCGAGTTTGTATCGCAGATGGCACAGTTTACGGCACTGCAGGCACAGCAGGACAACTTAAAGTACAGTATGTCAAATTATGCCTCGACCCTTGTCGGAAAAACTCTGACGGTAAACGCCCAGAATGATGACGGCACGCTTAAAAGCGGAGTATGCACCGGCGTGAACATAAACGGCAGTGAAGTAAATATCGTGGTTGACGGCAAGCAGTATTCGCTCTCGTCGGTAAAGGCTATCGGAGAGGCCAAGCCCGAGGAGCAGGCAGGCGAAACCGATGTCGCAAAGGCAGCGTCGTTTATCGGCAAAGAGGTAATAGTAAAGGTCAAGGGTGATGACGGCGAGGTTTATTATGATTCCGGCATTGTGGACTCTGTTGAAGTAGATGACGGAGTGGCAAAAATCGTTATCAACAATTATGTTTACGACCTCAGCGAGATAGTGCTGGTAAAACAGCCTGCGGAAGACGGTGCACAGCAGGATACAGACAGCAGTACGGACAGTGATGATACTTTACAGCAGATACTTGACATCATCGAAGGCTAAGCAAATTTAACGGAAAGCGGTAAAATTATGTTAATAAATGAATTAAAGCTGCGTAATCTACAGATTACGACAGGTAACGTAAACACCGCGAAGGCAGGGAATGCAGAAACTTCCGTAAAAGAAGGCGGCACTTTTGCCGAGGCTCTCCAGAGTGAGCTTGAAGCAAGAAATTCCGCAGTAGGCTTTTCAAAGCACGCAATGAAGCGGATTGAAAGCAGGAATATCGAAATACTCGACGGAGATAAGCTGGAAAGACTTAACAAGGGTATTGAAATAGCCGCAGAAAAAGGCAGCAACGAGACTCTTGTGCTGGTTGATTCCACTGCTTTTGTGGTAAGTGTAAAGAACAACACGGTAATCACAACAATGTCGCAGGACGACTTAAAAGGAAACATTTTTACGAATATAGACTCAACCGTTATTATGTAATACCGGACCGAAAGGAAGTATTTTCCGCTTTGACTGACAGATAAGCGGACACGGTTGACACGAAAAATGTTTGAAACAATTTCAAATTATTTTCCCCGCATATAGCATATATGGGGCACTGAGAAAGGAATTTACTATGGTAAGATCGTTATTTTCAGGCGTGTCGGGTTTAAAGACCCATCAGCAAAAAATGGATGTAATCGGTAACAATATCGCTAACGTAAACACTACAGGCTATAAGACAAGCGTTACCACATTCCAGGAAGTATATTATCAGACAAAGAAGAACGGCTCGGCGGGCAACTCCACACAGGGCGGTATAAATCCCTCGCAGGTCGGCTACGGTGCAAAGCTCGGCGCAATCGGACAGGTTATGGGACAGTCCGGCTTTACATATTCCGACAGCGTTTACGACTGCGCTCTTTCGGGCGAAGGATTTTTCCAGGTAATGGACGAGGCAGGAAACATCTTCTACAGCAGAGCCGGTGTGTTCAATGTAGATAACGCGGGCAACCTCGTTGACTCAAACGGTAACATGGTACTCGGCGTAAGCGGTGACGCTACGGGCGTTCCTGCATCTTCAAACAGAATTACATTCTCCGTTCCCGAGGTGCTTGACAATGAGGCAAGCTATTCAAAGACAATCGCATACGGCGGAAACAGCTATCCGCTGACAATATCCGCAGCTACAGCTACCCCCGACGGAAATATGTCGGTAAGCTTTATCACAGGTGACAGCGATTATGCTTATATGAGCGGCTCAAAGCTTATCGTTCAGCTTAACGAAGCAAATGATTACGCTACGGCAAACGATGTAGAGGATGCAATCGCGCGTGCGTGCGAAAACGGCGGTGTCGAGATCGAGGGCGTTCTCCCTCTGAATTTTGAATTTGAGACTGTTCCTTCTGCGGCAGAGGTACCTGCCTCTACAGCGAGCAACACAATGAAGCTGTCCGACGGAACAAATGATGTTTCGCTCACCTTTGCGACTACGCTCCCCGGCGAATACGCAAACAGCTTTACTGTCAATGTAAGATACGGCAAAAACTCCACCGAGACAACCGCAAAGTGGAACGACAACGGCCTTACAATCAGCGTATGCGACGGCGCTACGGTTGCCGATATTCAGGCGGCTATCGATGCGGCATCGGGCGGAAACGACAAGTATAAGCTCACCGTGACAAGCACCGACTGGGATGCGACAGCGTCGGCCGCACCCGCAGATTTCCTTGCGGTAGACGGCAAGGTAGGTCTTGCAGGCGGCTCTAACAACTTCTATTCCGATATGATTTCTCTGCTCGGAAACATCAAGATGACCGACGGACGCGTAGCGGCAGAGCAGACGGTAAAGGATCTTGACAGCGTATATATCAACGAGGACGGCACGGTATACGGCGTACACTCTGTACACGGCATAATCATGCTGGGCAGAATTGACATCGTAACCTTTGACAACCCCAACGGTCTTGAGCAGATAGGCAGCTCCTACTGGAGAGAGACACTTGCATCGGGCGAGCCCAAGGCAAATATCCCCGGAGAAAACGGCTCTGCATCCGTTATTTCCGGCGCTCTCGAAATGTCCAATGTTGACCTGTCGCAGGAATTTTCCGATATGATTATCACACAGAGAGGCTTCCAGGCTAACTCAAGAATTATCACAACTTCGGACACGATGCTTGAAGAAATTGTAAATCTCAAACGTTAAGGTTGAGTTAAATCGGGTTTTCCCCGAGGCGTAAGCCTCGGGGGCAGACCTATTTTCAGGGGAAGATATTATTCTTAAAGGAAGAGTGAGCTATGATTATCATTACTAAATTAAACGGCGAGAAGATAATGCTTAACTGTGACCTTATAGAACTGGTTACGGAAAATCCGGACACGGTTGTCACTACCAGTACGGGGCACTCGTATATTGTCGAGCAGTCGATGGAAGAAATTCTTGAAATGGTAAAAGAGTACAAGCGCTCGCTTAGGCGCTCACGCCTTGACAGAGGCTGATTGTTTTGAAAAAAACAGCGTTATGCTGTGTTATAGAATTACGGGCGCGGGCTTTGTTTTGCGCTTTGCAATCAGGAGGAAGTTATTTTGAATATTACAATAATCATCGGCTGGGTAATTTCGTTCGGCCTTGTTGTATTCGGTATATTTAACGGCGGTCAGATTGGTTGGTTTATTGATGTTGCATCACTCGCCATTACAGTCGGCGGTACTATCGGCTGTCTGATAGGTTCATTCCCGCTGTCGTATCTGGCGTCTGTGCCGAAAACGCTGAAAATAGCGCTTTTACCGAAAAAATTCAAGCCTGAAAGCTACATAGAGCAGATTGTCGAGTTTGCAAAAATTGCACGAAGCAAGGGACTTATTGCGCTCGAGGACAGCGCCAACAAGTGCAGCGACCCCTTTATGAAGGAAAGCCTTATGCTTATCGTTGACGCGAATGACCCCGACAAGGTGCGCGGAATGCTGGACGATGCGATAGATTTTATGTGCGAGCGCCACGAGCAGGGAAGAGCGTTTTACGAAAAGGGCGTTTCGGTTTTCCCGGCGTTTGGTATGTTGGGTACTCTGGTAGGTCTTGTAAATATGCTGAAATCAATGGGTGCCGACTCCGGAAGCCTCGGTGAAAGTATGGCTATCGCGCTGATAACCACCTTTTACGGCTCACTGTTTTCAAACGTTATATTTGCGCCTATTGCTTCGGCGCTTAAAAACAGCCATGAGCAGGAGCTTTTGTGTATGCAGATAATCGAGGAGGGCGTGCTTGCGATAGCCGCCGGTTCAAACCCCAGACTTATACAGGAAAAGCTGGAATTTATGCTTCCTCAGAATTCCAAGAAAAAAGAGCAGGCAAAGTAAGCTAAACTGTTGAAAAACAGGGAAAATTGTGCTATAATTATATAGTTACAGATATAATCCATGAACATGGCTTAATGATTAAATTTATGAAATAAATTCATAGAAAGGCGGCGGTGACAATGGCTAAAAGAAGAGCGGCAAGCGAGCCGGAAAAGGGTAACTGGCTTGATACCTATGCCGACATGGTTACGTTATTGCTGTGCTTTTTCGTGCTTTTGTACTCCGCGTCATCGGTTGACGAAACAAAGTGGCAGTACATATATCAGTCCTTTACGTCAAGCGGTACCTATGTAAACCCGTTTGTAATGGACGAGCAGCCCAATAACAACGCGACCGAGTCAAACGGAAACGCCGAATCCCCGCCTAACCCCAATCAGGGCGGCACGACCTCGGAGGAGATAGAGGGACTCCCCTCGGACTTCAACGAGCTTTACAGCTATCTCAAAACCACCGTTGACGAGAATGAGCTTTCAAACTTCGTTCACCTTGAGCAGACGCCCACAAGAATATTTATCCGCTTTGACAATACGATAATGTTCGACGGAAACAGCGCAGTGCTTAAAGAAAGCGGAAAACAGGCGCTCAACAAGCTCATGCCGGGCATAAAGGCGGTAAACAGCTATATCAAGTCCTGCACGGTTTCGGGTCATACCGCAAAGGCAATATCCGAGGTAAACGACTGGGATTTGTCAGCGGCGCGCGCATCAAGCGTTGTAAAATACATGGATTATAATCTCTGCGTTGACAGCGAAAAGTTTACCGTCGAAGGAAAAGCGTGCTATACGCCTATCGCCGACAATGATACCCCCGAGGGAAGAGCGCAGAACCGCCGCGTAGAAATAATGATAGTGCGCGACAAGCTCGATACCGAGTCTCAGGCGGTAATAGACGATATACTGAAGTACGAATACAGGCTGACGGGCGCTGATACCGACCCGTACGAGCGCGACGATACCTCACAGAATACAAGCGAGGACAAGAACGTCGCAAATCAGATAATCGACCAGCTCGAAAGCAAATACGAAAATAACGGCGGTGACGGTGAAAGCGATACCGGAAATGCAGGACCGACCTATCAGCCGTCATATACGGGCATACCAACAGATATATTGACATCGGTACCCGAAACGACAGAAGAGTAAACATCTGAGAAAGGAGGGCTGATTTTGGCGGAGACCCTCACACAAGAACAAATAGACGCGATGCTCAGCAGTGTCCTTTCAGGCGAAAAGACGGAGCTTGATGTACACGAAGACAAGGACGAAATCAAAGAATATGATTTCCGAATGCCGAAAAAGTTCACCAAAGAGCAGATTAAAATACTGGAGCGGATTTTTGAAAGCTACGCCAGACACCTTTCCTCTTATATAACGGGACTGCTCAGACTTTACTGCAAGGTAACGCTCGCGAGCATAGAGGAGCAGAGATATTTTGAGTTCAGCAACGCGCTCCCCGATTATACAATCATGGGTATAGTAAACCTCGGCATAAAGGATGATGACATCGAGGAAAGCACCGCGATACTCCAGCTTTCAAACTCGCTTACATTCACCATGATTGACCGTATGCTGGGCGGACGCGGCGAATACGCCGACACCGACAGGGATTTTACCGAAATCGAAATCAATGTAATGGATGGCATTGTAACAAGGTTTTCCGATCTTCTAAAGGACGCGTGGGACGGATATGTAGATACAAATCCCGCGCTTGTCAATATAGAAACAAATACCAGAGTCATTTCCGCGGCGGATGCCGATGAAACAATGATAATCGTTGCGATGGAGGTAACAATAAACGACTCAAAATCGGTCGTTTCCTTCTGTATGTCGGCGCTGACGCTGGATCAGATAATGAAGAAGTTCTCCGCAAAGTTCTCCTCCGGCAAAAAATCAATAAGCACGACCAAGGAGTCGGAGCGCAAGGAAAATATCATGTCCACGCTCGGACAGTCGGAGCTAAAAGTTACCGCGGTTCTTGACGAAACACAGCTTGAGCTTAAGGACGTGCTTCATTTACAGGTAAATGACATTATACCGCTCCAGAAGTCGATAACCTCTAATGTACTGCTGAAAATCGGCGATACATATTGGTTTGATGGAAAGCTTGGAACTATTAACGGCAAAAAGGCGTTTAAAATAGACAATATTCTGAAGAATTGAGGTATGTTTATGGGTAAACTGACCACCCTGTCGGATATGCAGCTTGACGCTGTCGGCGAAATTATGAATATAAGCATGGGCAGTGCCGCTACAGCCGTTTCAGAGCTGCTTAACGCAAAAGTGTGGATAACCACTCCCAAGGTAAGCGTGACAAAGGTAGGCGACCTGAACTACGACCGTTTGGAGCCTGCTATATGCGTAAAAATAGTATATGTAAAGGGTCTTTCCGGCTCTAACCTGATGATATTGAAGCAGGACGATGTCCAGCTGATACTCAATCAGCTGATGGGCAGACCACCTGTTATATCTCCGGATTTTGAATTTGACGAGCTTAATATAAGCGCCGTATCCGAAGTAATGAACCAGATGATGGGTGCTTCTGCAACCGCACTTTCCGAATTTCTCGGAACGAACATTGACATATCCACCCCCACTCCTTACATATTATCGGATGTGCAGATAGGAGAGCTGCAGGAGCTTGACAGCGACACAGACATCGCATCAATCAATTTTGATTTGACGATAGACGGAGTTATAAAGTCCGAGTTTATCTCGGTACTTGACCTCGACCTTGCGGCAAGTCTTGCGGATAAGCTGCTTTCGATGAACGGACTTTTGGAATCCGAACCCGAGCCTGCACCTGCACCCGCCGCACCTGCACCCGCGCCTGCCGTGTCTGCTCCGACACCGACACCCGCGTCTGCACAGCCGGTGCCGCCCGTACCTCCGGTACAGCAGCCCGCACCCGCACAGCAAGCAGCCGTACCGCCTATGCCGGATATGTACGCACAGCCGCCCTACGGTTATCCGTACCCGGGTCCGATGATGTACGGACAGCCGCCGGTACAGCCTATGCCTCAGCCGCAGGTAAATTATCAGAATGCACAGCTTGCACAGTTTGAGAGCTTTGACACACCGCTCAGCGGCGAGCAGAAGGATAACCTACAGCTGCTGATGAACGTGCCGCTCCAGATTTCGGTAGAAATCGGTTCGGCAAACCGCAAGATAAAGGATATTCTCGAGTTTACACAGGGTACGATAATAGAGCTTGAGCGTCAGGCAGGCGCGCCTGTTGACGTCGTAGTAAACGGAAACCTGATAGCAAGGGGCGATGTTGTTGTTATCGATGACAACTTTGCAGTCAGAATAACGGAAATTGTTAAATCCAAGTTTATGGACTCGCTCGGTAAAGGGCAGTAAAAATATATTCTCCAAAACGCCGCACAGCGGCAAGTAACGAAAGGAAAACATATTTATGGACAAGAAGATTTTACTGGTTGACGACGCTGCATTCATGCGTATGCTTATCCGCGATACGCTGACAAAAAACGGCTATACAAATATTCTCGAGGCCGCTGACGGCGAGATTGCCTGCAATACATACGCGGCAGAAAAGCCCGACCTTGTTATCATGGACATAACCATGCCCAACAAGACAGGCATCGAGGCACTCAGGGACATAAAGGCATCCGACCCTAATGCAAAGGTAGTTATGTGCAGCGCTATGGGTCAGGAGGCTATGGTTGTCGAGGCTATAAAGCTCGGTGCGCTTGACTTTATCGTAAAGCCTTTCAAGGCAGACAGAATTTTACAGACAGTAAAGAAAATCCTTGACTGATGGAATATGTTCAGCTCGTCTGCGCCCTGATAGGGGTAATAGGACTAATATTGCTGTTTTTCTGGGCGCTGAGAAAGTTAAACAAGGGTATACTGACCACAGGCGGAAAGCGCCTTAAAATACTTGACCGCGCCTCGCTCGGCGGAGAAAAATCCGTCGTAGTGGTGAGCGTAGCGGGAAAGTGCATGGTGCTCGGCGTTACCTCGGGTCGCATTGACAAGATAGAAGACCTTGACATGACCGAGGAGGAGTATCTCGAACAGCTTTATCCCGCCGACACGGATAATAATACAAACGGCGGATTTTTTGCCGCGTTTACCGACGCTCTTGCCAAAAATGTGAAAAGCATGAAAAAGGGCGGCTCTGAGGGCAGAAAAAGAGGTTCGCAGAGCGAAAAAAACGGCTCGGACGGCAAGGCTCAAGGCTACGGCGAAAATGCGGACGAGCCTGTTTTGCCGATACCACATGAGGGGTTTGACGCCGCGGACGGTGACACAGACCCTGACGGAGAAAATCCGGCGCGAGAGGAAAAAACAAGCAAATGACTATCCTTCATAACACTGCGATAAAAAAGACAGTCAAAGCAAATAAGCGGATTTTTATCCGCTTTATCGTGTCTTTGGCGGTGTCTGTTATATTGCTGACGGCGCTTTGCACAGTGACAGCCTTTGCCGCAGAGAGCCCGAACAGCACCACCTCGGATACGCAGGTCACCGACCCGTCGGTGATGGAACAGCTCATAGGCGTAGACGGCTCACAGCCGCTTGAAATTATACTTCTCGTAACGGTACTGTCGCTGGCTCCGTCATTGCTTATAATGATGACGTCCTTTGCGCGTATTATTATATGCTTCAGCTTTTTGCGTACTGCGATGCAGACACAGTCAACCCCGCCCAACATGGTACTGACGGGGCTTGCGCTGTTTCTTACGATATTTATTATGTGGCCTGTTTTCTCGGAAATAAACGAGACTGCATATCAGCCCTACTCAAAAGGTGAGATTACTACCGAGGAGGCTATACAGCGCGCGGGCGACCCGCTGAAAACCTTTATGTTAAAGCAGACCACAAACGATGATATGCAGTTTTTCCTTAATTTAAAGGGACAGACAATAGGTGACGGCGAGACAGAAATAACACTTGAAAACTACAAGGACGAGCTTGGCTTTGAGGTGGTTATACCCGCATTTATCATGAGTGAGCTTAAACGTGCGTTCCAGATGGGATTTCTGATATTCATACCGTTTTTAGTAATTGACCTTGTAGTATCGTCCACGCTCATGGCGATGGGCATGATGATGCTGCCGCCTGCGATGATTTCACTGCCGTTTAAAATCATGTTGTTTGTACTGGTTGATGGCTGGCAGCTTATGGTAGGCACCCTTGTAAACTCATATAATTTCTAGCTGTCATAAGACAATTTTCCGGAGGGAGGGCTTAGTTTGACACAGGATATTGCAATGGAGGTCTTTACCGCCGCGCTTGTTCTTGCGCTTAAACTCGGACTTCCCGTTTTGATTGTAGCGATGGTTGTCGGACTTATCATAGCGATTTTACAGGCGGCGACGCAGGTACACGAGCAGACGCTGTCCTTTGCACCAAAGGCTATCGCGGTCGCGCTCACCCTGCTTATACTCGGGCCGTGGATGATAAACAGCTGTATTGAGTTTTTCACCTATGTGTTTGACCTTATGGCGACGGTCGGAGCAAGCTGATGACACTTAGCGACGTATGGGAAATGATTGTAAACAATTTTCTCGGTTTTATCCTGATTATGTGCAGGGTATCGGGAATATTCAGCTTCAATCCTATATTCAACCGTGCAAACTTTCCGGTAAGGCTGAGGGTGGGAGCTACCTTCGCGATGGCGGTGCTTTTCGCCTCGTCAATGGGTAAGATAACCTACAATCCCACGGGTGTGCCGATGCTGGTATTTGATATACTCAAAGAGCTTGGACTCGGTCTTGTGCTCGGCTTTATGGTAAATCTCATACTCACAGTCATGATTTACGCGGGAGAGCTTATCGACACGCAATCGGGTCTTGGCATGGCAAAGGCTATGGATCCTGCTACCGGCGTAAGTATGCCGCTGTTTGCAAACGTTTATTACTATATGTTCATACTGTACTTTTTCCTTACAGGCGGACATTTGTCTTATATAAAGCTGTTTCATATATCGTATGAAACATTGCCTATCGGCTTCAGCGGGCTTACCGCGGATATAAGCTGGGCGATAGTCGGGTATCTTTCTACAGTACTCACGCTTGCGGTCAAGTTTGCCGCGCCGCTTGTCGCGGTAGAGCTTATCGTCGAGGTCTGCCTCGGCGTGCTGATGAAGGCGGTGCCTACTATCCATGTATTTGCGCTGAACATACAGCTCAAGGTGCTGTTCGGTCTGCTGATACTGATGCTTATGGCACAGCCAATGTCAGACTTTATCGAAAATCTGATGGGCATTATGTGGCAGAACCTTTACGGTCTGCTGTCTATGGCGGCGGGCTAGGAGGTGGTCTGATTGGCAGGCGAGGAGAAAACCGAAAAAGCCACCCCGAAAAAGCGCAAGGACACCCGAAAAAAGGGCGAGGTGCTGCAAAGCAAGGAAGTATCAAACGCGGTGTTTGTCGCGGGGATATTTGCTTTTCTTGCGGTATTTGCAAACTATATGTTCCAGATGCTGCTCAGCTTCATGCAGAACTGCTTTTCGACAATTGACGAAACCGGCAACACCATAGAATTTGTGATGAACGTGATGTGGAATGTCGCGATAATCTGCGTCTGCACCGTAGGTCCTATTCTTGCGGTGGGCGTACTGCTCAGTATTCTTCCGGTCATCGTACAGACAAAGGGACTGTTCAGCATGGAGGCGATGAAGCCAAAGTTCAGCCGCTTAAACCCGTTTACCGGTATAAAAAAGCTGTTTTCGCTGCAGGCGCTGGTCGGCATCGTAAAGGGACTTATCGAGATAATTATTATCGGTGTGATACTCTATTTGCAGGTATCCGACAGAATAACCGCCTTTGCGCGGCTTATGGACACCGATGTGATAAAAATAGTAGCATACATCAGCGAAACGGTAATGAGCATGATTGTGGTTATTATCGTTGTGCTTGTGTTTGTAGCAGCCGCGGACTATGTATTCCAGTGGTGGTCATTTGAGAAAAAGCTCAAAATGTCAAAGCAGGAGGTCAAGGACGAGTACAAGCAGCTCGAAGGTGACCCCCAGATAAAAGGCAAGATAAAAAGAAAACAACAGGAAATGGCACAGCAGAGAATGATGCAGGAGGTGCCCTCCGCAGACGTGGTTATCCGTAACCCGACTCACTATGCCGTTGCACTTAAATATAACCAGCAGACCGCGCTCAAAGCGCCGGTCGTAGTAGCAAAGGGTGCAGACGAGCTTGCACTTAAAATTATTGATGTTGCCCGTGAGAATAACGTCTACATTACCGAAAACAGGCCGCTCGCAAGAGCGCTGTACGAGTCGGTGGAGCTTGGGCAGGAGATACCGCGTGAGTTTTATACCGCGGTGGCTGAGGTTCTGGCTATGGTTTATGAGGCACAGAACCGCAAGCTGGAGGTTTAGCAGAGACGCTAAACCCGCATAAGTAGCAGGAAAGGAGCGGTATCGCGTATGATAAAAAAGATGATGACCAACGTGTTTGCGGTTTTCGTTATATTTATCGTGCTCGGTATCATCATACCCCTGCCTACCGCCGTACTTGACTTTCTTCTGATAATAAATATAGGACTTTCCCTTGTCATACTGCTTATGACAATGTACATAAAAGAGGCGCTGGAGTTTTCAATATTCCCGACTATACTGCTTTTAACAACGGTATTCAGGTTGTCGCTCAACGTATCGACCACAAGAGGAATACTCTCAAACGGCTACGCGGGCGAGGTAGTAAAGACCTTCGGCGAGTTCGTAATGGGCGGTGACGCGATAGTCGGTTTTATCATATTCATAATTATCGTAATCGTAAACTTCCTTGTTATCACCAAGGGCTCGGAGCGTGTATCCGAGGTTGCGGCGAGATTTACCCTCGACGCTATGCCCGGTAAGCAGATGGCTATTGACGCAGACCTGAACACCGGCGCTATCACCGATGAAGAAGCGAAGATACGCCGTGCAAAGGTACAGCGCGAGAGCGACTTCTTCGGCGCTATGGACGGTGCTACAAAGTTTGTAAAGGGCGACGCCATAATCTCGATAATCACGGCGCTGATAAACCTTATAGGCGGCGCGGTGCTCGGTGTAATGGGCGGACAGGACTTCAGCACGGTTCTTTCTACCTACTCGCTGGCTACTGTAGGTGACGGTCTGTGCTCGCAGATACCCGCGCTTATGATTTCGGTTGCTACAGGTATGGTAGTTACCCGTGCGGCCAGCACCGACAGCTTTAACGCCGATATAAAGAAGCAGTTTACCTCACAGCCTAACGTAATGATGATTGCGGGCATAGTAATCGCCGCACTCATGGTTATCCCGGGCTTTCCTAAGCTTACGCTGGCACTTGTCGGCACGGCGCTGTTTATATTCGGCTGGCGGCTTTCAAAGTCAAAGGCAAAAAGGCTCGCACAGGAGGCGGCACAGGCAGAAAAGGAGTCGCTTGCTAAGATGCAGGAGGCGCCCGCCTCGGACAACGATTTTTACCGCGATATTGACAATGTTTTCAAGCTGCTTAATGTCGAGCAGATAGAGATGGAGTTCGGCTACAGCCTTTTGCATCTTGTCGATGAAAAGAGCGGCGGTCACTTTATAGACCGAGTAGTCATGTTCAGAAAGCAGTTTGCGATAGATATGGGTATGGTTATCCCGTCTGTACGAATGACCGACAACCCCGAAATTAACCCCAACCAGTATGTAATAAAAATCAAGGG
>CAMEKZ010000010.1 GCA_945921635.1 uncultured Clostridia bacterium | reverse complement strand
ATACCGATACGGACACGGATACAGATACCGATACCGATACCGATACGGATACCGATACTGACACTGACACTGATACAGACACAGATACCGATACCGACACTGACACTGACACAGACACTGATACAGACACAGATACTGATACCGATACTGACACTGATACCGATACTGACACAGATACCGATACTGACACAGATACCGATACGGACACTGACACAGATACCGATACGGACACTGACACAGATACTGACACAGATACCGATACTGACACTGATACCGATACTGACACAGATACAGATACCGACACTGATACGGACACGGATGATGACGGCGTAGACGGTGATATTATCGAATTTGACGACAGAACTCCTCAGGGCGACAGAACAACTGCAGATGATTCTGACAGTGACGATTTCGACGAGTTCCTTGATTTTGATGACAGGACTCCTCAGGGCCAAAATCCTACCGATACAGATTCTTCATCTGCAAGCGGTAATCCCAAGACCGGCGTTGGCTTAAACGGCACAGCCGCAGCGGGCGCACTTGCAGCAGCTGCACTCGCAGCAGCAAGCACAGTAATCGGTGCTAAGCGCAAGAAAAAGTCCGAAGATGACAAGTAATCATTCTATCAAATAAAAATGCTCCGCGCCGAAAAGCGCGGAGCATTTTTGCGGTTAAATACAAAAAGCGCGATAAGCTGTAAGCCTATTGCGCTTTTTACGTTAGATTATTGATTTTTCTGCTGCCGTTTACTTTTCTTCGGCTGCTGCGTACTTTGCTCGGTTATCTCGGGACATTCAAACCAGAAAGTACTTCCGACACCGACTGTGCTGTCCGCTCCGTAATTGAACTTGTGCATCTCAAGTACACCCTTGACGATTGAAAGACCTAAGCCGCTTCCTTTTTTCGCTCTCTGGTGGGTTTCGCCGTCCTTTTTCACCTTGTAGTACCTGTCCCACACATATTTAAGATTTTCGGGGTCGATACCGATACCGCTGTCGCAGACCTCCAGGCGTACTATTCCTCCCGGCTTGCGGTAAAGGTTTACCCTTACTGTCTTATCATCTCCGGTGTAGGTCAGCGCGTTGTTTATATAGTTATATACAACCTGGTCGATTTTCGTTTCATCGGCTCTGATATGAATATCCGGCTCGGCATTGAGCACTACCTGATAATCTCTTATCTCATTAAGTAGAGAAAACCTTGATACAAGCCCGCTTAAATGCTCTGAAAAGTCTATAATCTCATAGTTCATCTCGGCAACGCCGCTTTGCAGCTTTGACAGGTCAAGAATATCCGTTACCAGCGAAGAGAGCCTGTCAGTCTCGTCAATTATGACCTGTAAGTGCTTTTCACGCTTTTCGGGATTGTCACCCGACAAATCTCTTATCATCTCCGCATACGCCTTTATCATAGTAAGCGGTGTGCGTAAATCGTGCGAAATATTCGCCATCAGATCCTTACGAAGATTATCCGCCTTTGCTATTTCATCTGAGGCGGAGTTAAGCGTCTCGGTAAGCTCGTTTATCTCAGAAAACTGATGCTTCGCCGGCTCCATGTGAAAGCTGCCCTGAGGCAGTTTAAGCGCAGATTTTGAAATCTGCACTATCGGCTTAGTTATGCTGTTTGAGAAAAATACTGACAGAATAAACGCACAAAGTATGATGATTACCGCAGTAAGATTCAGCTGGCTGTGTATAATCGCCGTGGTTGTACCGAGCGGCTCCAGATAGTTGAAAATGTAAACTCTGACCTCGCCGTTTGTTTTGTAATATGAGTTTGTTTCATCTGTGGCGCAAAGCTGTGCCGACATAATCAGTGCCTTGCTGTCATTATCGGAGCGGGGTATAGTTGCGGTAAAATATACATCGCTGCCGAATTTATTTATCTCCATCTGACTCTCATCAAGTCCGTTGATAAGGTCGTAGATTTCCTTATTGTTTTTGTCAAGCGCGCTTGCCCTTACATACACGCGGTTGCTGTCCGATACCTCGATGTAGGTTTTTTGCCTGTAGGCAATATCCTTTACCGTTGCCGCCAGATTTTCGGGTTGTGTATCCCATGTGGTTTTTATCTGATTTACTGCCGAGGTGGTTTCCTGGATTTTCATGTGCTCGTAATAGCTTGACAGCATAACGACCTGAAAAATATACAAAAATCCGATTATCATAAGTGCAAACAGCACAAATATAAGCCAGACGCGCACGCGGATACTGCAAAAGGTTTCTTTTATCGAAATTTTATTCATCTGACTTGTTATACCTGGAATTTATATCCCATTCCGCGCAGAGTAACAATAAATTTTCTGTACGGACCGAGGTTGTTTCTCAGCATCTTGATGTGTGTGTCGATTGTTCTGTCATCACCGAAAAAGTCATAGCCCCATACTTCTTCAAGCAGCTTGTTTCTTGTAAGAGCTATATTTTTGTTCTTGACGAGATAGAAAAGCAAATCATATTCTTTCGGCGTCAGGTTTGCCTTTTCTCCGTCGATAAACACATCACGGGCAGTAAAGTTTATTTCCAGCCCCTCGAATTTTACGGTATCGCCAACCTGCTCGTTTCCTGCCGTGTTGCGCTTAATTATAGCGTTTACTCTCGCAAGCACCTCTTTTGGGGAGAACGGCTTTACTACATAGTCGTCAACACCCATTTCAAAGCCGAAAAGCTTGTCGTATTCTTCTGTTCTGGCAGAGAGCATAAGTATAGGCGTGTTTTTGAACTTTCTGATTTCCTTGCAGGCTGAAAAACCGTCAAGCCGCGGCATCATTACATCCATGATGATTATGTCAAAATCCTGCTCCTTTGCCATATCCACAGCCTGTCTGCCGTCTACCGCCTCGTAAACCTCATGTCCGTCGTATTCGGCGTATTCCTTGATTACCTCGCGTATTTTCTGTTCATCGTCCGCAATAAGAATTTTATACATTTTTACCGTCCCTTTCGTATTTATGTAAAAAAATGTTCAGTTTAAACGAGTTAAACTGAACGGAAATAAGCTTGCCAAATGCAAAAAAACAAATAATCAATGAAATGTTGGGAGAGGAAATTATGATTATTGAATTATTCAACCACCATAAGTTCTGCCAGGCTTCCCTGACGATTATCATTATACCCGCTCATTATGATAACATTGTGAAAGCACACTAAAAATAAGGAAAAAACCAGGTGTCGTTTTAATCAATCATCTTTTCTGCGCTTTACAGAGGAAAGAAAAATCCGTGCTATTTTTTCACAGCCTTCTTCAGCTTGGTATCTCGGAGAATAAAGCTCTCCGCCGTTATATACAGGCAGGGTCACCGTAATTTTTCCCGTGTCTTTTGATATTTCTTCTTTAAAGCTGCCGCCTACATATTCGATATAAACCCTTGCACAGTACAGCTCAACATCATCCGCAATCATCCCCGCTCAGTTTTCTACGTCTATTTTAAAAGGAATTGAAACGCCGGCGTTTTTCCCGTCGCTGTCAATAACAGCGGAAAAATAATCCCTGTCGGAGCAGCCTACAATCTTTTTAATTATACTCAGCATCATTACATACAGCAGATGTCTGCCTGCGCGGACGTAAATTTCACCGCAGCTTGTTTCATCGGCATCGATTTTTATAACCACAGAGCAGTGGCTTAGCTGTTTGTTGCATTCGTCTGCAATTATCTTCATCTCTTCGAGCAGATTTACTACTTTAATTTTTGACGCCTTTTCGTAAATTACCGCCGACAGCTCTCCAAAAGTCTCCAGATACCTCATAATTTCAAGGCATCTGCTGCTTTGCGAGCTTGTCAGCCTGTTTATTTCATCACCTCCGATTTTGCTCATTTCATCGGAGGCGGTAAGAATATCGGAAACATTTGATTTTGCAATTGCAAGCATATAGCTCGTATCTGTATAGGTGTCAGTCTGACCGAGCATCATCAGAACATCGGTGAGCGAGTTTGC
Organism: uncultured Clostridia bacterium; assembly: GCA_945921635.1. GTDB lineage: Bacteria > Bacillota > Clostridia > Oscillospirales > Ruminococcaceae > Ruminiclostridium_E. The sequence goes on along the minus strand of CAMEKZ010000010.1, from coordinate 24,497 downwards.
ACTCCAGAGGATATATTTTCCGCTGTCACCTTCGTTTTCTCCGCCGCAAAGAGGGGAACCCTCGGCAGAGTAAATTCTGCCGTTTATGCTTACCTTTGCCGTAACACCGTCATACAGCTTTTCGGGAGTACCGTCGGGGAATTTTATTGCGATTTCATCCGTCCGGTTATGCCAAAGTATATTTCCGTGACAGTCAGATAAAAACCTGATTTTGGAACTGCTCTTGTATAATGAATTTAATGTGTCTATAATTTTTTCCATATACTCTAATGCCTTTCCGAATACAAAACCAAGATAGTAATAATATAAATACAGCAGTAATTATATCAGCTTCTTCTTGCTGCCGTCCTTTTCTACAATATAAACCTTGTCAAGCTCGGACATAAGACCTTTCTTAAATCCGGCTCTGTATTCGTTCCTGAGCGCAGTCTGCTCCGCCTTCTCCTCATCGGTAAGCTCTCTTACCTTTGACTCGCGGGCGAGATAGTTTATACGCTCGATTTTTGCTTTTTCCATTTATTCTGACCTTTCTTCAGCTAATTCTATCTGAGGTATTTAATTCTGTTTACAAGCTTGTTGGGCTTTTTCACAATAAAATATATCAGCAGACCCGTAAACAGTCCGCTTATAACCGCCGAAATCAGCAGATACGGCAGATACGCCCATACGCTCCATGTATAAATAAATGATGCTGCAGTAAGCTGACCTACATTGTGCATAACCGCTGAGAAAATACCCGCAGGTATCACCGCCCACTCTTCTTTTATAACAGTCCGCATTATTGCCATTGTAATCAGCGCAAACAGTCCGCCTACCGAGGAAAAGCACAGCGCGACAAGATTTCCTGCGATAAGCGCGGACAAAAATACTCTGACCGTAAGCACCGCCGCCGCGTCGCAAATTTTCCATTCACCGCCGATAAAAATAAGGAAAATTATCGGGATATACGCAAGTCCGATTTTTACTCCCGGAATAGGTACAACAGTGGGTATCATCGACTCGATAATGTACAGCGTCAGCGATATAGCCGCAAAAAGTGCACAGAGCGTCAGCTTTTTCGTGTTTATCCTGTCGGTATGCTTCATTGCCGAAAAACCTCGCTTATTCGGGACGTTTTGCTTCAATCTGTATCACCAGCCTGTTCGGCATACACACTATAGGCTGAACGCCGTCTGAGATATGCGGAGTGTTTACGCATATTTTATCCGGACAGTCTGCGGAGATAACTCCGATTTTTCCGTCCTTTACCTGTATCGTGTTTACTCCGCCGTTTTCCGATTTTACTTCGAATGTATAATCATCTTCGGATTTAAGCTCTATTGTTTTTATCAGCTTTCCGTTGCTGTAAATGCAGGCAACGCTGCCGGCGATTTTTTCGCCTTTAATAAAAAGCAGTCCGAGCAAAGCTCCGAATACTATCAGTACTACAATTAAAATACAGACGGTCTTCCTCTTATCCATTCGTGTTCTCCGTAAAGGCGGATTTAAGTCCGTCTGTGACATAGACCCCTCCGTCGCTGTTTACTATGATAAATTCCGCCAGCCGGTACTTGTCATAAAGCTTTACCGCTTTTTCATATCCCATCACATATACCGCCGTTGAAAGCGCATCCGATATGAGTCCGCTGTCTGTGACTACCGTGCAGCTTTTAACTCCGCTTTCGGCAGGAAAGGCGGTACTGCTGTCTATAATATGGTGATATTTCACACCGTCATATTCCTTGTATCTTCTGTAGGCGTTTGAGGTGGAAATATAAGCCTCGCCGCATTTAAGCGTGCCTACGCTCTTGTCGCTGTCATCCGCGGTAACCGTCACGTTCCATTTATCCTCGCCGTACAGACCTACCGTCATAATACTTCCGCCGAAATCCACAACGCCCGATACAACCCCGTACTGCTCAAACAGGGCGCGGAGCATATCAAGCGCATAGCCCTTTGCGGCGGCGCCTAAATCCAGCTCAAAATCGTCCGAGGTGAATTTTATCGAAAGCCTTTCATCGTCAAACTCGATATTGTTATAATTCGCTTTGTCGGCGTATTTTCTTATCTCATCAAAATCCGGTGTGATTTCTTCATCGGAATTAAAGCCCCACAGTCGTGATACCTTGCCGAGCGTAATATCAAACGCACCATCGGTAAGCTTGCATAAATCCACGCAGTTTTTAATAAGCCAATAGGTACTGCTGTCGGTAACCACAGGCGCGGCGTAGGCATTTTTATTTATTCTCGAAAGCTCGCTTGTTCCTTTTACCGCAGACAGCTTGTCGTCAAGGTTATTCAGCATCGAGATTGCGCTGTCGCATATCTGTGCGGGTGTGTCTGCTCCGTTTGTAAGGTAAATCCTTATACTGACATAGGTGTCAAATACAAACGAGGTTCTGACATATTCCTGCGGGGTGCTGTCGCAGCCGCAGGAAAGCAGTATAATAGCAAGCGCGAGCAAAGCGCAGGCTGTCCTTTTAATCAATTTATCTAAAGCTCCATTCGGAAAATTCGGTCAGAAAAGCTGAAACCGCCGCTGTAAGCCAAATATCGGCTTTGCACGATAGCTGCCTTTAATGATACTATTATATACGATATTTGAAATTTTTTCAACAGATTTTGCTTAAATTTCTATAAACAGCCGGCAGATAAATAAAAAAGTTGCATTTACAGACGGAATATGATATAATCAATTAGTATGGACTTTTGTTTTCTGCTTTCGGCAGGTACATTTTTACACTTATTAACATAAAGATGAGGAACGCATAAATGCGTATTATCGGCATTGACCCCGGATATGCGATAGTCGGATATGGGATACTTGACTACACGGCGAGCAAATTCACCGTGCTTGAATACGGCGCGATAACCACACATAAGGACACCCCGTTTGAGCGCAGGCTCTGCGAGATATACGACGATTACTGCTATATACTGGATAAATGGAAGCCCGATGCGCTTTCTATCGAGCGGCTTTATTTCAACAGCAACCAGAAGACCGCTATTGATGTCGCGCAGGCAAGGGGCATTATAATAATGGCTACCGCACAGCGTGGTATCTCTATAAACGAGTATACACCCCTTCAGGTAAAACAGGCGGTAGTAGGTTACGGCAAGGCTGTAAAAAAGCAGGTGCAGGAGATGACCAAAAAGATACTCGGTCTTGAAAGCATACCGAAACCGGACGATACAGCCGATGCGGTCGCTATGGCTATCTGTCACGCGCACACCAGCGGCTCGCTGCTCAATAATATTTCGATTAAAAATAAGGATGGTTTGTTATGATATACAGCGTAAAGGGCGAGCTTGTCGCCGTAGAGCCTAACCTCGCCGTGGTTGAGTGCGGCGGCGTCGGATATGCCTGCCGTACTACGGCAAACACGATAGCCGCATTAAAGCTCGGTACGGTGGTAAAGCTGTTTACCTACCTTTCGGTAAGAGAGGACGCGGTCGAGCTGTTCGGCTTTGCGGATTTTTCAGAGCTTAACTGCTTTAAGATGCTCATATCGGTTACCGGTGTAGGGCCAAAGGCGGCATTGTCGATACTTTCGGGTATGACTCCGCAGGCGTTTGCGCTTTGCGTAGCGTCAGGTGACAGCAAGTCGCTTACTATGGCGCCGGGCATCGGAAAGAAAATCGCCGAACGCATTGTGCTTGAACTTAAAGACAAGGTGTCAAAGGAAAATCTAAACACCTCGTCCGATGCACTTATCCCCGCGGCGGCACCGAGCAACTGCTTTGCCGAGGCGGTATCTGCGCTTATGGTGCTCGGCTATACAAATGCCGAGGCGAGCAAGGCGCTTAGCGGTATGCCGCAGGATACTCCCACAGACGAGCTTATCAAGGCGGGTCTTAAAAAGCTTGCTAAATTCTGATAAAGTTGTGTTTTGCATTATTTTGGAAGGAATAACGTATAAATGATAGAAAAAACCGATTTTTCCGAAATCAGCGCCGCCGACCCCCGCGACAGGGTGGTCGAGCCGGAGTTTACCGCGGAGGACACCGATGTTGAGTTCAGCCTGCGCCCCAAGCGGCTGAACGAATATATAGGGCAGGAAAAGGTAAAGGAAAACCTTTCGGTATATATCGAGGCGGCAAAGCGCAGAAAAGAGAGCCTTGACCACGTTTTGCTGTACGGCCCCCCGGGTCTGGGTAAAACTACCCTTGCGGGTATTATCGCAAACGAGATGGGCGTAAATATAAAAATTACCTCTGGCCCCGCTATAGAAAAGCCGGGCGAGCTTGCAGCGCTCCTTACCGGACTACAGACGGGCGATGTGCTGTTTGTAGACGAGATACACAGACTGTCACGGCAGGTGGAGGAAATCCTTTATCCCGCCCTTGAGGACTGCGTACTGGATATAATGATAGGAAAAGGTCCGTCGGCGCAGTCTATACGCGTCGATTTGAACAGATTTACGCTTATCGGTGCTACTACAAGAGCGGGTCAGCTCACAGGTCCTCTGCGTGACAGATTCGGTGTGGTTATGCGGCTGGAGCTTTATTCACCCGAGGAGCTGTGCGATATTATCATGCGCTCGGCGGTTATCCTCGCGATACCGTGCGATAAAGAGGGCGCTATGGAGCTTGCAAAGCGCTCGCGCGGCACTCCGCGTATAGCAAACCGACTGTTAAAGCGGGTACGCGATTTTGCCGAGGTAATGGGCACGGGAAAAATAACAAAGGAAATGGCAGATATTGCATTAAGCCGGCTCGAAATCGACAAGCTCGGTCTTGACAGCCTTGACAAGCGATTTCTGACAATGATTATAAACGGCTACAACGGCGGCCCTGTCGGACTTGAAACTCTGGCTTCTGCGCTCGGCGAGGAGGCCGTGACTTTAGAGGACGTCTGCGAGCCGTTTCTGATGCAGCTCGGCTTTATTTCGAGGACGCCGCGCGGAAGATGCGCAACAGAGCTTGCCTACCGTCATCTCGGTATTGTCCGCGACGGTCAGCAAAGGTTTGATTAAAAACTAAATTTGTGTTTAAGGAGTAACATTATGGGCAGATTATTCGGAACAGACGGTGCGCGCGGAGTCGCAATATCCGAGCTTACCTGTGAGCTTGCTATGAACATAGGCAGAGCGGCGGCTATCGTGCTTACAAAGCACGGTACAAAAAAAGAAAGAGCAAGAATACTTATCGGCAAGGATACCCGTATTTCATCGGATATACTTGAAGCGGCGCTTATCGCGGGCATAACCTCCGTGGGTGCGGATGTAGAGCTGCTCGGCGTTGTGCCGACCCCCGCCGTTGCTTATCTTGTAGGCTGCTATGAGGCTGATGCGGGCGTGATGATTTCGGCTTCGCACAATTCGGTTGAATACAACGGTATCAAGCTGTTTTCTTCCACCGGCTTTAAACTGCCCGATGATGTCGAAAATGAGATAGAGACGCTTATCCTTGATAGCCCTGAGCAGATAAAGCTTGTAAACGGCAAGGATGTCGGCAGAGTCCGCACCCTTTACGGCGCGGTCAGCGAATACAACGAGCATATCCAGTCAACTGTCGAGGGAAAATTCCACGGTCTGCTTGTAGCCATCGACTGTGCAAACGGAAGCGCCAGCGCTACCGCCGAGGCTTTGTTCTACAAATTCGGCGCAGAGTGCATATATATCAACGACAAGCCCACGGGACTTAATATAAACGACAACTGCGGCTCTACCCACATAGAAAATCTGGTAAAGCTTGTAAAAGAGCGCGGCTGTGATGTCGGCTTTGCCTTTGATGGTGACGCGGACAGATGCCTTGCGGTTGACGAAAAGGGAAATGTTATTGACGGTGACAAGCTTATTGCCATACTTTCGCGTTATATGAGAGATAAGGGCACGCTTAAAAACAACACCGCGGTTGTGACGGTAATGAGCAACCTCGGATTTCATCAGTTTATGAAGGGCAATAATATAGATACGGTATGCACCAAGGTCGGTGACCGCTATGTGCTTGAAGAAATGCTCGCAAACGGTTATAACATAGGCGGCGAGCAGTCGGGACACATTATTTTCCTCGACCATGCCACAACAGGCGACGGACAGCTGACCGCCGTGCAGGTACTGGAGCTTTTGTCCACCTGCAAAGCATCGCTGTCACAGCTCGTACAGGATATAGCCGATTATCCCCAGCTTCTTGTAAATGTGACTATCACAGAGGATAAAAAAGGAAAATGGGATAAGACTCCTGCTATTACCGATGTAATAGACGAGGCAGTGAAAACGCTCGGAGATGACGGACGCGTGCTTGTAAGAGAGAGCGGCACGGAGCCTTTGGTAAGAGTTATGATAGAGGGCAAAAACGCTGATGACGTAAAGTACTGGACGGACAAAATCGCAGACGCGGTAAGAGCCGAGCTTTGCTGACAGTTTAAATCGGGGTAATATAAATGGCTAAGATAGAGTGTGAGCTGTACGGAAATTTTGATGAAATACTCGCTGATTTGCATAGCACCGTGCTGAATAACAGCTCCAGCGCAAGCTGTGAGGATTCTTCCGATTTTTATATAGGAGATACCCGCTGTGCCGTAAGAGCGTACGAAAGATACAGCTATCTCGGCAAGGGCAGAGTAAGCATGAATATCACGCTTTTGCAAAGCGGCGGCAGGATTTTTATTTCAATCATATCCACGGGCGGCAGCAGCGCGGTATTCTTCAAGATGAATACCATAGGCGAGAACAATTTTCTTGATACGGTGAGATACACGGTAAATAAATACAAACGGTAGGATGTACGCTAAATGAGAGCAGCAGAAAGCTGGCGCGATTATCGTCTGATTGACGCGTCAAAAGGACAACGACTTGAAAAATGGGGTGATATAACACTTGTGCGCCCCGACCCTCAGATAATATGGGAAAATCCGGCTCCGTCCGAGCTTTGGAGCAGGGCGGACGCTGTATATCACCGCTCGTCAAGCGGCGGAGGCAGCTGGGAGTATAAGAAAAAGCTCCCCGAGAGCTGGAATATAGAATATAAGGGACTTACATTTATGGTAAAGCCGACCGGATTTAAGCATACGGGACTTTTCCCCGAACAGGCGGTAAACTGGGATTTGTGCACCGAGCTTATACAGTCCGCGGGCAGACAGATAAACGTGCTTAATATGTTCGCCTATACCGGCGGAGCTACCCTTGCCTGTGCAAAGGCAGGCGCAAAGGTGTGCCACGTTGACGCAGTAAAGGGAATGGTAGACTGGGGACGGACAAACGCAGCGCTGAGCGGACTGTCCGACAGGCCGATACGCTGGATAGTGGACGATGCGTCCACGTTTCTCGGTCGCGAAATCCGCAGAGGAAACCGCTATGACGGTATTATACTGGATCCGCCGAGCTACGGCAGAGGAACAAACGGCGAGATGTGGAAGCTTGAGGACTGCATATACGCGCTTATGAAGATGTGCACCGAGGTATTATCCGACAAGCCGCTGTTTTTACTGCTCAACAGCTATACTACCGGACTTTCTTCATCTGTCATGTCTTATCTGCTGAAAATGACGGTCGGACAGAAATATAAAATAAAGGTTATTTCCGAAGAAATAGGACTGCCCGTCGAGCAGACGGGGCTTGCCGTACCGGCAGGCAGCACCGCTATAGTTTATTTTGAATAAGCGGTGCAAAGGAGAAAAAATTGAACGAGATAATAAAAACAGAAAACCTTGTTTTTGAATATACGGTTTTTGACGAAAACGGCGAAGAAACCGGCAAAAATCGCGTGCTAAAGGATATTACCCTGCAAATAGAAGAGGGCAGCTTTGTCGCGGTGCTCGGTCACAACGGCAGCGGCAAATCCACGCTTGCAAAGCATTTCAACGGTATACTTGTACCCACCTCGGGAAGTGTGCTTATTGATGGGATAGATTCTACCGACGAGAGCCGCATTTTTGATATAAGGCAGACGGTCGGCATGGTTTTCCAGAATCCCGATAATCAGATAGTTGCCACAATTGTTGAAGAAGATGTTGCTTTTGCGCTTGAAAATCTCGGCGTACCGCCCGATGAAATAAGAAGGCGGGTAGACGAGGCACTGAAAACCGTCGATATGTACGAATACCGTGAGCACGCGCCGCATCAGCTCTCTGGCGGACAAAAGCAGAGGGTAGCCGTCGCGGGAATAATCGCGATGCGCCCGCGCTGTATCGTTATGGACGAGCCTACTGCCATGCTCGACCCTAAGGGCAGAAAAGAGATAATGGCTACCATAAAGACGCTGAATAAGGAGCACGGAATCACCGTTGTGCTTATTACTCATTACATGGAGGAGGCAGCACAGGCGGACAGAGTGGTGGTTATCGACAAGGGTGAGATTTTGCTTGACGATGTACCGAAAAAGATTTTTTCGCAGGTAGAGCTGTTGAAGTCGGTTGGACTTGATGTGCCGCAGGCAACCGAGCTTATGTACGAGCTGAAAAAAAGCGGTGTTGACGCACCGCAGGATATAATAGACGAAAACGAATGTGCGGATTATTTATATAAATTGCTGACAGAACAAAAGTAACAGGGTCTGCAAAAAAGGAAATAAAACATGAATGTGATTGAACTGAAGAATGTCACCTACAAATACAGCGCGGGTACTCCGTTTGAGTCGGTCGCTGTAGATGATGTAAGTGTGTCTATAGAAAAGGGCGAGTTCTGCGGCATAATCGGTCATACCGGAAGCGGCAAATCCACGCTTATACAGCACCTTAACGGGCTGATAAAGCCTACATCGGGCGAGGTGCTTATAGATGGGAAGAACATCTGGGACAAGGACGTGGATATACGGAATATACGGTTTAAGGTAGGCCTTGTTTTCCAGTATTCCGAGCATCAGCTTTTTGAAGAAACCGTCTACAAGGATATAGCTTTTGGCCCTAAGAACATGGGACTGTCGGAAGAAGAGATTGACAAAAGAGTACACGAGGCGGCGGAGAATATGGGACTTTCCGCAGAGCTTTTAGAGCGCTCGCCGTTTGATTTATCCGGCGGACAAAAGCGCAGGGCGGCTCTGGCGGGCGTAATAGCGATGAACCCTGAAATATTGATACTTGACGAGCCTGCGGCGGGTCTTGACCCGATAGGCAGGGAAAAGGTGCTGTCAAAGATAAGCGATTATCACAAGAAGTACGGCACGACGATTCTGCTTGTTTCACACTCGATGGAGGATATAGTAAAATACGCAGAAAAGGTGCTTGTAATGAACAAGGGAAAAATATTCTGCCATGAGGAAACGGACAAGGTGTTTGCAAAGCAGGACGAGATAATAAAGATAGGCCTTGATGTGCCGCAGATAACAAAGATAATTATGAAGCTTCGCGAAAAGGGCATTAACCTCGGAAACGATATTTATACCGTAGAACGTGCAAAAGAAAGAATACTGGAGTATCTTGATAAAGGAACAATATGCTGAAGGATATAACAATCGGGCAGTTTTTCCCGGGTAAATCGATAATACACCGGCTTGACAGCCGTTTTAAGATAATACTTGACGTGGCTTACGTCGTTATGCTGTTTATAGCGGGCAACTTCTATTCGCTGGCGCTTGCGGGCGTGTTTATGGTTTTTGTATACCTGCTGTCCGGCATAAGCTTTAAGCTGATTTTTAAAAGCCTGAAGCCTATTCTGCCGATTATTCTCATTACCTGCCTGCTTAATCTGTTTTTCATAAGCGGAGAGGGCGAGCCGCTGGTACAGCTCGGATTTATACACATCTATATGGAGGGTATAACCACCTCGATTTTTATGACTGTGAGGATTATATTCCTTATTGTCGGTATGTCGCTGCTCACCTATACGACCTCTCCGATAGCGCTTACAGACGCTATCGAGCGGCTGTTTTCGCCACTTAAAAAACTGCATTTTCCGGTACATGAGCTTGCTATGATGATGACTATTGCGCTGAGATTTATCCCTACTCTTATCGAGGAAACAGATAAAATCATGTCGGCGCAGAAAGCACGCGGAGCGAATCTTGACACAGGCGGACTTATAAAAAAGGCAAAGGCGCTGATACCTGTGCTTATACCGCTGTTTGTCTCTGCTTTCAAGCGCGCAAACGAGCTTGCGCTCGCTATGGAGTGCCGCTGTTATCGCGGGGGCGACGGCAGGACAAGAATGAAGCAGCTAAAGTCCGGCGTCAAGGATTATATAGCGCTTATCATCACAGCCGCTATGTTTGCCGCTGTTATACTGCTTAATATTTATATCCCGATTTTCGGGCTGTAAACCGTATAAAGCAAAGGACGGTCATGTCTATGCGTAATTTAAAGGTAATGATGTCATACAACGGAGCTGCCTATCACGGTTTTCAGCGGCAAAGCAACGCAAACAGCATACAGCAGACCGTAGAAGAAGCGATTGCCGTGCTTACCGGTACAAATACGGTGATAAACGGCTGTTCGAGAACCGATACGGGTGTACACGCGAGGGAGTTCTGTTTCAATTTTAAAACCGACAGCAGAATACCGTGCGATGGCTTTATAAAAGGCATGAATACCATTTTGCCGCAGGATATTGCGATTTTATCCTGTGAGGAGGTGGACGACAGCTTTCACGCCCGCTTTGACAGCAAGGGCAAGGAGTATATGTATAAGATAAACACAGCGCCCTGCCGTGATGTTTTTATGCAGAATCTTGCTTTGCACTATCCGTACAGGCTTGATATCGACAAAATGAAAAGCGCCGCGCGGCTTATGTGCGGTACGCACGATTTCGCGGCGTTCTGCAAGGCAGAAGCTAAGGAGCATTTAAAGGACACGGTACGCACCGTGTATTCGATAGATATAGAGCAAAACGGCGATTATACTGATATTATTGTTCGCGGAAACGGCTTTTTGCATAATATGGTAAGAATAATAGTAGGCACTCTGATTTATATAAGCGAGGGGAAACGCACCGAGCAGGATATAATCCGTGCGCTTGAAACCGGCGACCGCAAATGTGCGGGAAAGACCGTAGCGCCCGGCGGACTGTATCTTAACAAGGTGCTTTACTGAAAGGATGTGGTAATATTTGAAAGTGCCCGATATACCTAACGAAAACAACGACATAAACGATGTCACTCTATACAGGAAAAAGAAAAAACGCGCAAAGCGCATAAGAAACCTGATAATTATAGGAATTATCGCTATAGCAGCGGTTTTGGTATATATTTATCGCGATGTGATTTTCGAGCCGCTGAGAGGCATAGCGTCAAAGGTTGAAAACACCACAACGAGTGACGAGGGCTTTCCGGTTGATTTGCCCGCAAGCTCCGACTACCGTTTTCTGCCGCTTTCAGACAGCTTTGTACTTGTGACCGATACATATCTTTACAACTATTCGGTGAGCGGAAAACAGAATTTTGCTTTACAGCACGGCTATGTAAACCCCATGGCGGTATCCAATTCAAAGCGCGTGCTTATATATGATAAGGGCGGTCACGATTTTGCCCTTTACAACAAATCCAGCGAGATATATAAGCAGAAGATTGAGGACGAGGTAATCGTTTCGGCATTTATCAGCGACAATGAGCATGTCGCGGTTGTTACTACCGGCGGACGGTATTCAAACGTAGTCTATGTTTATGACGGAAACGGCAAATGGCTGTACACGCATAAGTTTATTGACGACAGCGTTATGCAGGCGGCATTTTCCTCCGATAATGGCAGCCTGTACCTCAGCCGTGTAAAATCGGACAACGGTGATATTATAACCGAGATTGCAAAGTACAGCATGAGCGGTGACGGCGAGGAGCTGTGGAGCTACAGGATAAGCGACTGCGTTCCGATTGCGCTGAAAGCCTCGGGAAATACGGTCACGGTTATCGGAGATAATGTCTTGTGCGGCCTTGACGCTGATACCGGTGAGGAAAAGGGAAAATACACCTACAGCGGTGATATTGTTGCGTTTGCCGATTTACCGGATACGGCTGTAATAATATTTGATGATTATTCGGGCAGCAGCAACACTGTGACGGTGTTTGATAAATCCTGCAATGTACTTGCGTCTGCGGCAGCTCCGTCAAAGGTTTACGGACTGGCAGCGGAAAGCGGAAATGTCTATGTGCTTTCGGGAAGAAGCGTGTCGGTATATGACAGCAAGCTTGAAATAACGCAGGATATACAGCTTGATGACGATTATTCGGCATTTGTCAAAATAGGCTCAGCTCTGTTTTTGATGGGATATGATACCATAGAATATCATGGTATCTGATGAATTGTTTTGAAAAGAGCGCATTTATTGTGCTCGGCGAAAGGAAGAAAATAATGGGAACTGATTTTTTCTGGTTTTATGATGTGATTCTGGCGGCCATTTTTATAGGCATGATTTTTCTGGGCGTAAAGCGCGGCTTTGTTCGTATGCTTTTAAGTCTTGTCTCGGTAGTTGCGGCGTTTATAATCGCTCTGCTTATCAGTGACGGTGTATCGGCGTGGGTATATGACAGCTGGGTAGAGCAGCCGCTTGAAGACAGTATCTCTCAGTCGGTAAATGACGCTCTGGGTGACAATGTTGTTGCACAGCTGCAAAAGGTCGATATGTCCAAGGCACAGGTAAACGGAAAGCCGATTTCACAGCTCGATTTAAAGGCTGATGATGCAGGAAAGATTACTATAAATTTAAGCGATGTAAATATCAGCAAAACGGGTATAGACAAGATTGATTTATCGTCATTCGGTTTTGAAAGCAGTCAGGATCTGACAAAAATAAATCTCGGCACGGTGCAGATTTACGAAAGTGATTTAAAGGAGCACGGCATTGAAAAAATGATGCTCTCCGAGGTGCTGTCGGACAATATCCAGAAATCCGATATTGCGGGTACGGTCGCAGATGTTATAAACAAAATAAACGAGGTACTCCCTATGCTCGGACTGTCCGAGGATATGTTAAGCCAGATTGACAACACTCTGCTGAGTGATGTCGTATTAAGCGTAATCGAAGCTGGGGATAACCCGGGTAAGGCGGTTCTCGACAATATAGTAAAGCCGATAGTGCTGATTCCGATTAAAACGTTGATTTTTCTGCTTTTATTTGTTATAATACTAATTGTACTGTCGCTTATCATCAAGGCTACATCGCTTATCAACAAGCTGCCGGTTATCGGTGCGGTAAACGAGCTGCTTGGCGGTGTTATGGGACTTCTGCACGGTGTGATTGTGGTATTCGTTATTGTTATTCTGGTACATCTTGTTGTGGCATTCACAAATAACACGCTGATTTTCCTTAACGATATGACTATAAATAAATCCTTTGCATTCAGCTGGATTTATAACTTTTCATTCCTTGATTTTCTGCAATAAATTCTGATTTTCAGCAGTAAATAATCAGTTTATACAAGCGGCGTATAATCATTAAATCGGTTATTTTTTCACTATATTAAACGATAAACACCAAAGAAAGGTTGAATATATATGCTTTGTTCAAGATGCAAAAAGCGTACCGCGGTTGTTTTCATTTCAACTATGCAGGGAAATGAAAAGCACGATGAGGGACTTTGCCTTATATGCGCTAAGGAGCTCGGAGTACCGCAGGTCAACGATTATTTAAAGCAGATGGGTATAAGCGATGAGGACCTCGAGGAAAGCTACAAAATGCTTTTTGGTGAGAGTGACGAGTCCGACGATGAAATCGACGGCGAGGACGGAGATACCGACTCGGAGTTCACACCCGGCGGTGCAGGAACGATGCTGCCGTTTTTCCAGAGGTTTATGGGAGCTAAAAATTCCTCCGACGCAAAGGCTCCTGACACAAACAAGCAGGAGTCCGGCTCTAAGGACGATAAAAAGCGCAATAAGAAAAAAGAGGAGAAAAAGAGAAAGTTCCTCGATACTTACTGCACAAATCTCACAGCAAAGGCAAAGCGCGGCGAGCTTGACCGCATAATAGGCAGGGAAAAAGAAATTTACCGTGTAACACAGATACTTGCAAGACGTACCAAGAACAACCCCTGCATTATCGGTGAGCCCGGTGTAGGTAAAACCGCTATTGCCGAGGGAATTGCCCAGAAAATAGTAAGCGGTGATGTGCCGTTCAGACTGCAGGATAAGGAGCTTTATCTGCTTGACCTGACAGCGCTTGTTGCGGGTACTCAGTTCAGAGGACAGTTTGAAAGCCGTGTAAAGGCGCTTATCGAAGAAATCAAGACAGCCGGGAATATCATACTCTTTATTGATGAGGTGCATAATCTTGTCGGCACAGGTGACTCCGAGGGCACGATGAATGCGGCGAATATCTTCAAGCCCGCGTTATCAAGGGGCGAGATGCAGGTAATAGGCGCTACCACCTTCAACGAGTACAGAAAGTATATCGAAAAGGATTCCGCGCTCGAAAGACGTTTCCAGCCGGTAACTATTAACGAGCCTACGATAGAAGAAACAGTCGAGCTATTAAAGGGTATAAAGTCGTATTACGAAGAATATCACAAGCTTCATGTAAGCGATGATATACTTAAAAGCTGCGCGGTACTTAGCGAAAGATATATAACCGACAGATACCTGCCGGATAAAGCCATCGATTTGCTTGACGAGGCGGCGGCGTGTGCAAGCATAAACAGCGACGAGCTTGCCGAGTACGAAAAGCTAAAAAAGCAGAATAAGGCTCTCGAAATTGAAGAAAACGAGCTTTCCTCCGATACCGAGAACGTAAATTATCAGCGTATAGCCGAGGTAAAAACGCGTATAGCTAAAAACACCGAGCGCATTGAGGAGCTTGAACCGAAGATAGAAGAGGTTCATGTCACCGAAAATGATGTATGCAAGGTTATTGAGCTGTGGACGGGTATACCCGCCAGCAAAATTATGGAAACCGAGTTTAAGAAGATTGCAAAGCTTGAAGAGGTATTAAAGTCAAAGGTAGTCGGACAGGACGAGGCGTGCGAGCTTGTTGCCGCCGCTGTAAAGCGCACAAGAGTACAGCTCTCGGCGCGCCGCAGACCCGCGTCATTTATCTTTGTAGGTCCTACGGGTGTAGGTAAGACCGAGCTTGTAAAGGTACTCGCAAGCGAGCTTTTTAACACGGTTGACCCGCTTATAAGACTTGATATGTCGGAGTTTATGGAAAAGCACAGCGTATCAAGAATTATCGGCTCGCCTCCGGGATATGTAGGCTATGACGAGGCGGGACAGCTTACCGAAAAGGTACGCAGAAAGCCCTATTCGGTAATCCTTTTTGACGAGATAGAAAAGGCGCACCCCGATGTAATGAATATTCTGCTCCAGATTCTTGACGAGGGCAAGGTAAACGATGCCCACGGCAGGACGGTAAGCTTTGAGAATACCGTAATTGCGATGACCTCAAACGCAGGCTCATCATTTAAGACCGGCGGAATGGGCTTTGGCAAGACCGAGGCGGATATTTCAAAGGAAAAGGCGATGAAAGCGCTCGGCGAGTTTTTGCGCCCCGAGTTTTTGAGCCGTGTCGATGAAATCGTAGTATTCAATCCTCTCAGCGAAAAGGCGTACTGCGATATAGCAAGGCTTATGATAGGCGAGATGAAGGAGCCTCTTGCCGAGAAGAATATTACGCTTGAGGTATCTGACAGCGCTTATGAGTATGTCGGCAAAAAGGCGTTTGGCGGAAAGTTCGGCGGCAGAGATGTACGCAAGATTGTCCGCAAGGAAATCGAGGATAAGGTCGCAAATCTTATTGTCGATACTGACGGCGTACTGAAATCCATAAAAATTGACGCAGACGGCGAAAAGCTTTCAATTACAGGTGAATAATAATATGGAGCATTTTCATAGTGTGAAAATGCTCCGCTTTGTATAAGCGGAAAGGGTAAGGTATGGCGGTTGTAATAACGGGCGGTACGGGAGCTATAGGTTCTGCATTGGCAGAAATTTTCGCGGCTGACAGCGATGTTGCTATTATATACAAATCCTCTGAGGATAAGGCTAGGGAGCTTTCAAAAAGGCTGGGTTGTAAGTGCTACCGCGCAGATGTTTCTTCAAGAGAAGAGGTCAGCACCGCGGTAAGCAGCATTATATCCGATTTCGGCAAAATTGATGTTCTTATAAACAATGCGGGCATATCACAGATAAAGCTGTTTTCCGATATATCCGAGCTTGACTGGTACAACATGATAGATGTGCATCTGACCGGCGCGTTCAATATGACGCAGGAGGTGCTACCGCACATGATACACCGCAAAAAGGGGAGTATAATAAATATTTCATCTGTATGGGGCGTGCACGGTGCGTCCTGCGAGGTACATTATTCTACGGTAAAGGCGGGACTTATCGGCTTTACAAAGGCGCTTGCAAAGGAGGTTGCCCCGTCGGGCATAACCGTAAACTGCATAGCGCCGGGCGTTATTGACAGCCCTATGAATAACGCTCATCTGTCACAGGAGGAGCTGAAGGCGCTTGCGGAGGAAACACCGCTCGGCAGGCTGGGTTCGCCGTATGATGTGGCAAAGGCGTCAAAATATCTTTCCGGTGCGGATTTTGTCACGGGACAGGTGCTGGGCGTTGACGGAGGATTTTATTGATATATTATATTCTTTTGTTGATTTATGGTTAAACGGCAGTATCGTTTTATCGGTACTGCCGCTTTTCTGTCTTAAAAATAAAAATCCTTTAGGTACAGGCGCATATTATGTCCGTGACAAACATATATTGAGTTAAGGCGAATACCTTTAGAGTGCAAGCTGTAAAGGAAACACAGCTAAAAGGAGGATTATATGGATTTAACGATAACAAGAGAGCCTGTTTATGTCAGCGAAGTAATATACGACGGGCAGGCTGAACAGGGTGTAGAATTTGACTACATTCTGCCGGACTACTATCCGGATATTTTCAAAATACTCAAATGTACACTGAAGCCGAAAATCGTTTCTTACAACATTTCGGGAGATAAGCTCATCTGCGACGGCATAGTGTACATAACGGCGCTGTATCTCAGCGAAAACAGCAACAATTTAAACTGCGTCGAGCACAGGTACACCTATTCAAAGACAATAGACCTGCCCAAGGCGGCAGATAATGCCAGCGTAATTATCACGCCTAAGACAGATTATTGCACCTGCAGGGCGGTATCAGGCAGGCGGCTTGACGTAAGGGGTGCGGTAAGCCTTAAAATCAAGGCGTGCTGCGGACGCTTTGCCGAGATAATCACCTCTGCCGGCGGCTGCGGCGTGCAGACAAAGAAAACTCCGGTACTGTACGGCGGAAGAAAAATCACCTCCGAAAAGCAGTTTGTTGTTCGCGAGGATATCGAGGCGTCCGATGCAAAGGGCGGGGTAAAGGCGGTTATCAGCTGTGACTGCGTAAGCACCGTCAGCGATTGCAAGGTGATTGCGGATAAGGTGGTGCTTAAAGGCGAGGCGAAGCTGAAAGCGGTTTATCTCACCGAGTACGAGGGTGAAACGCGCACCGCGATAATGGAGGCGGGTGTTCCGCTAAGTCAGATTATTGATGTGGACGGCATAACCGAAAAGCATACCTGCTACGCGCAGCTTAATATTCTGTCCTGCGATTTATCGGTAAAGCAGTCCGACGAGGGAGAAAACCGCGTATTCGGCTGCGAAATCACGGTCGAGGCGTTTGTCTCGGCAAATCTCGAAGAAACGATTTATCCCGTGACGGATATGTATTCGACAGATTTTGAAAGCACTTTCAATACCGTCCAGCTTAAAACTGAGACAAATCCGCGCTATATCTCCCAGTCGCTCACCTTAAAAGAAAAGGTGGAGTGTACCGAGGGCGAGCCGGAAAGCGTAATAGACTGCCGCTGTGAGCTTAGCAATATAACCTGCAAGGGAAAATCCGCCGAGGAGCTTATAGTCAGCGGTCAAGCGGCTTATCAGGTGCTGGCGAGAATAAACGACGGCGTACCCGTCTTTCTGGAAAAGGTATTGCCGTTTGAGCTTAGCGTGCAGGTGACGGGACTCACCACCGAAAGCAGTATCGAGCCTTTCCTGCAGGTGACCTCTACCGATTACAGCATAACGGGTGATAACAGCATTGAGATACGCGCAGGCATATCCATGCAGGGCTGCCTGTATCAGAACGGAAGCGTAGATGTAATAAAGGATATTACAGTTGACGAGTCCGCACCCAAGGCAAAGCAGAACGACTATTCATTAAAGCTTTACTTTGCGCATGAAAGCGAAGATGTATGGAGCATAGCAAAGCATTATAATACCTCGGCAGATGCAATTCTCAGTGAGAACGGCATCGAGGAGGGCGCGGCGGTAAGCGGAATGCTGCTTATCCCGATTGTCTGATTATCAGGTCCCTTGTTTTTTCCGCACAGGAATAAGGGCAGAAAATACCGTGTGCGGAGAAAAGGAGCAATTATGCCGGAATCTATTTACAAAGATATATCCGCGCGTACCAACGGCAATATCTACATAGGAGTGGTAGGCCCGGTAAGGTCGGGAAAGTCAACGCTAATAAGCAAGTTTATGAACACCCTTGTCGTGCCCTCTATCAGAGATGATTTTAGGAGAGAGCGCGCTGTAGATGAGCTGCCGCAGTCCGCCGCGGGAAAAACAATCATGACCACCGAGCCTAAGTTCGTGCCCGAGGAAGCGGTAAACATCACGCTTGAGGACAGCATATCCATGAACGTCCGCCTAATAGACTGCGTTGGATATATAGTTCCGAGCGCAAAGGGATATATTGAAAACGAAGCGCCCCGCATGGTGATGACGCCGTGGTTTGATGAGGAGATACCGTTCAATATGGCGGCTGAGGTAGGTACGCATAAAGTAATTACCGAGCACAGCACAATAGGTCTAGTAGTAACCACCGATGGCAGCATAACCGATATTCCGCGTGAGGAATATGAGGCGGCGGAGGAACGCGTCATCGCAGAGCTTAAAGAGATAAACAAGCCGTTCACCGTTCTGCTCAACTGTCAGAATCCGAACAGCGATGAGGCAAAGGAGCTTGCAAAATCGCTGAGAGAGAAATACGGCAAGGCGGTAACGCCGGTAAACTGCCTTGATATATCCGAGGAGGATATAAAGGGTATATTAAAGACCGTATTGCTCGAATTTCCCGTAGCGGAGATAAATATAAAGATACCCAAGTGGCTGACCGTCCTTGAAAGAGAGCACTGGCTCAAAAAAGAGATTTTCGGCGCTATCCGCGAGTGTGCCGAGTCAGTAAAGAACATGGGAGATATCAAGAATTTTTCCTGCGCCGTGTCCGGCTGTGAGAGCATAACATCATGTACAGCGGACAGGGTTGACCTGGGCAGCGGTGCAGGGTATATCACGATAAATCTGAACAACGATTTATTCTATAAAATTCTGGGAGAGACCACGGGACTGGAGCTTACCGATGAGAGCGACCTTATGCCGTGCATGATTGAGCTTGCCGCAATCAAGAAAAAATACGAAAAGGTAAAGGCGGCGCTGGACGAGGTGCAGCAGACCGGCTACGGAATAGTGATGCCCGGACTTGAAGAACTGACCCTTGAAGAACCGGAGATAGTAAAGCAGGGCGGTAAATACGGCGTAAGGCTGAAGGCGTCCGCTCCATCGGTGCACATGATGCTTGCCAATATCAATACCGAGGTAAGTCCGATAGTCGGAAGCGAGAAGCAGTCAGAGGAGCTTGTAAGATACCTGCTTAACGAATTTGAGGAAAACCCGACCAAGATATGGGAGAGCAACATTTTCGGCAAATCACTCCACGAGCTTGTAAACGAGGGACTTCACAACAAGCTGAACCGTATGCCCGCAGACGCAAGAGCAAAGCTTCAGGAGGCTATCCAGAGGATAATCAATGACGGCTGCAACGGTCTTATCTGCTTAATACTTTAAGCGTGCCGAAAAAGGCAGTTACGCCGAGCGAATAAAGTCATCTTTATAAAAGTAAGTCAGCTCGGCGGGTTGGCACAACTGCTATATCAGTACGACATTCTTGCTACGATTGCCTTTGACCAACTAAAGCTTCGAGCCGCCCGAATTTCGGGCGGCTCGCGCTTTGGGTATTAAAATCATCTCTGACAGTGGCGGCTGTCGTTTACAAGATATCAGACGTTTATCATTGAGCCGGCGTCTTTTCCGCGATTATAAGCTGACTTATTGAGATTTGACGGAAGACAGTAGCCGGATTTGAATTTAAGTCTCAGTTTATCGGCAATAAGTGCCACAAACTCCGAGTTAGTCGGCTTTCCTCTTGCAGTATGTATAGTGTAACCGAAATAGCTGTCAAGCGTGTCTACATCCCCTCTGTCCCATGCTATTTCTATTGCATGTCGTATCGCTCTTTCCACTCTTGACGAGGTTGTGTGATACATCTGCGCTACCGTAGGATATAAAAGCTTAGTGACGCTGTTAATCATATCCGGATCGGTAACCGAAAGTATTATGGCACTGCGTAAGTAATGATAGCCCTTGATATGTGCGGGTATTCCTATCTGATGAATTATGTCGGTTACAACATATTCGATGTTGCAGTCATCAGGCACAGCGCCCTTTTGCGGAAGCTCGCGGTCGCTCAGAATGGACATGACCTTTGATACCAGAGTCTGGACATCAAACGGACGCACCATATAATAGTCTGCGCCTGCATCCATTACTTCACACTCAACCTTCGGTGAATCGTAGTTTGCGGTTACTACAATTACAGGGTTGTAATCGTGTGTGTTCTTGATTGTCTTGATTACCTCACAGGTATCAAGCTCGGGCATCTTTGCGTCAAGTACGAGCGCATCAGGGCGTTCGCTCAGCGCGTAATCCAGCAATATCCTTCCTTTTTTCGGTCTTGTAATTGCATAGAGTCCGGCATCCTTAAAGCCCGTTGCCCATGCGATACCAAGCTCCAGCGTGTCATCGCCGATTAGAATTTTCAGTGTTTGTGACATTTTACTACCTCCATAGTTTTATTGCTTCTATAATATAACATAATTTGGTAATTATTTCAAGAGCTTTTTTTAAAAAAGTCAGAAAAATTTTGAAAAAGGGTCTAAAAAGCAAAAATAAATAAGAAATATCGAAAAATACCGTGGAACAGTGACGAATTTTATTTTCTTTTTCGTGATTTAATTATATTGGGTTTTTTAACAAAAATCCATATCAAACTGCGTAAAAAACGGATGAAACAGGTAAAATTCGGTGCTTCTTATAAAAAACGCAGTTAAAAATCGTGTTGAATAGGACAATATTTTGTCGAATTTATTGAATATTCAGTTTGCGAAATTAAACCGTGCGTTTTGCCGGCATTTTGCTGCCGATAAAGCGCACGGTGGTTTTATGCCGCGTTTTCAAGTAAGCATTCTGTATTCATAGACCTGTCGTACATGGTTTCGGCAAATATTCCGTAGCCGTGTGTCGGGTCGCTGACAAACACATGGGTGACTGCTCCGACCAGCATACCGTCCTGTATTATCGGACTTCCGCTCATGCCCTGAACTATTCCGCCTGATTTTTCCAGAAGTCTCTCATCTGTGACCTTAATAACCATGTTTTTGTTTTCGGAATTGCCGTAATCAATGCTTTCTATTTCTATTTCATATTCTTCAGCGGGTGCATTTTCCACGGTTGAAATAATATATGCCTTTCCCGTCTTTACCTCCTGCTTGAAAGCCATCGGTACTGCCACCCGTGAAACTGGACAAAGGCTTGTCCTGCCGAAAAGTCCGCAATTTGAATTATCGTCTATACTGCCGAACGAAATCCCCGATATGAGAGTACCGCACAGCTCGCCGGGATTGCCGGATGTTCCTTTTTTGACGCTGCTTATTGTCGCGGGGACAATCTCGCCCGAACCGAGCGGGAGCTGTTCGCCTGTGTCAATATCGCATACAGCGTGCCCGAGACCGCCGTATACGCCGCGCGATTCGTCGTAAAATGTCATTGTACCTATACCCGCCGTGCTGTCGCGTACCCAGACGCCGAGCTTGTACTCACCGTTCTCGTCCTTTTTGGGATATACGGTTGCGGTATGTTGTTGACCGTCGCGTATATAACAAATATCTGCTTTACCTTTGCTGTTTGCGACAAGCTCTACAAGCTTGTTCGATGAGGTGATATGCTCACCGTTAATCTCACATATAATATCGCCCTGCTCAATTCCTGCCTTTCCCGCAGGGGAAAGCTCAAACACATCACCACTGTCTCCGACCTTTCCGAAGCTGGTTACTACCACTCCGTCCGTCAGCATTTTTATGCCGAACGCTGTGCCGCACGGCACAAGATATGGTCTGTCCACACTCTGTACATTTACGGTTTTTACCGGAAATACACCTAAAATTTTAAGCTCTGTCTTTGTACTGCCGCTGTTTTTCGGCACCTGTGCGCTTACATCGACTATACAGTTTATATT
This sequence comes from uncultured Clostridia bacterium, assembly GCA_945921635.1. Lineage (GTDB taxonomy): Bacteria > Bacillota > Clostridia > Oscillospirales > Ruminococcaceae > Ruminiclostridium_E. The sequence goes on along the minus strand of CAMEKZ010000010.1, from coordinate 2,290 downwards.
CAGCTTGTCTTCTCCGCGATAAATATAATAGTTTGCGGGGAGAGTAATATTAAAATATGCAGCGACTGCAAATGATAAGCAAAGAAAAATGCAGGTCGCTGCAGAAATAATCCTGCACGCTGTTTTCATCTTTATGACCTTTCTTTCCGTTTGAGGGTTTTGCTACGAGGAAACTTTTACTTTACAAAATTACGGTTTGAAAAATCTTCAAATATCCGTCGTTAAATTCTCGTTTTCAATCACAAATTTAATATTAGCAAATCGGCGTTTTATATAAGAGGTATTTTTTAAAATTACAATTTGACTGACAAGGAAACACGGTGTGTTTTCGTTTTACAGACAAAGAAGATTTGGGCAATAATTCTATTGATTTTTTTACTGGGTTATGGTATTATAAAAAATAGTAAAATGTATTTGTACCGTCCGTGAAAAAACGCATTAACGGCGTGAAATTTTTGTAAATACAACCGAACGGGTTTATGTGAAAGGAACAATTAAAATAATGAAAATTTTTGTATTCGTGCTTAAAATTCTGCTGATGATTGCGACAGGAGCCTGCGCTATTTTTTTTAATGTATTCGGCTCAATCTCGATGCTTGCTACAGGACAGGCAGAGGAATACGGAATATCCGGTCAAGTTATATTCTGGATGGTTATGACAATTGTTCTGTATATTGTTCCCGCTTTTTTTGTCATGTTCAAGAAATACATAATAGCGGCGGGTATGACGTTTGTCGGTATGATTTGCGTATTTGTACTTCATGAAATGCTGTCGGGCGCAGGACGCGAGCTTTATTTACAGCTGCTGTTCATAACCTTGCTTGCGATACTTATCGCGATTTTCGGCAACTGGGATAAAATACATGACGGCATTGACCGCAGAGAAGAGAAAAAGAGAGCCGTTGCTCCGTCTATTTTAGGCGGAACGACGCAGGCTGGAAAAAATGTTAAGACTACTGCAAAGAAAAAGAACAAAAAATAACCGGAGGGGATTTTTATGGCGCTACTCACCGAAGACATACAGTTTCATTTACAGATAAATGAGTCCATGGTCGGAAAATATGCAATTCTCCCGGGTGACCCCGGACGTGTTCCGAAGATAGCGGAATATCTCGACAACGCTGAGTTTGTCGCGTCTAACAGGGAGTTCACCACCCACACAGGCTCGCTTCTGGGCGAAAAGGTAAGCGTAGTATCAACGGGTATAGGCGGACCTTCTGCGGCTATCGCGGTTGAGGAGCTTATCCGTTGCGGCGTTCATACTTTTATAAGAGTAGGAACAAGCGGCGGAATGGACACAAGGGTGCTTGGCGGAGACCTTGTAGTGGCGCAGGCCGCTGTACGAAGCGAGGGCACGAGCAGGGAATATATCCCCGACGAGTATCCGGCTGTCGCGGATTTTGATGTAATGACAGCGCTGAAAACCGCAGGAGACAGGCTCTCCGAGGACTCCAACGGAAAAAGATGCCATGTCGGCGTTGTACACTCAAAGGACAGCTTTTACGGAGAAATCGAGCCTGAAAAAATGCCCGTATCAGATATTTTGTGCAGCAGGTGGGATGCTTATGTAAAGTGCGGCTGTCTTACCTCGGAGATGGAATCGGCGGCAATTCTTTCCGTTTGCCTTGCCCGCGGGAAAAGGGCAGGCGCGATATTTACCGCGCTGTGGAATGTTGAGCGCTCAAAGGCGGGACTTCCCGATACGGTATGTCTTGACAGCGACCGAGCGATACGCGCCGCCGTGGACGCGGTAAAAATTCTTATCGAAAAGGACAGACTTAATGGCATTTGATTATGTACTGTTTGATTTGGACGGTACTTTGACAAACCCTTACGAGGGTATTTCCAAATCGGTTCAATACGCTCTTCAGAGCTTTGGAATAACCGAAAATGATGAAAATGCTTTAAAGCGTTTTATCGGTCCGCCGCTGTGGAAATCGTTTGCCGATTTTTACGGGTTTTCCGAGGAAAAGGCAAAGGCAGCTGTGATTAAATACCGCGAGAGGTACAACAAAATCGGCGTGTACGAAAACAAGCTGATTGAAGGTGTGCCCGAAACGTTGAAAATGCTTCACGACAGCGGGAAAAAGCTTTTTCTCGCAACCTCCAAGCCGCTTGAGCTTGCAAAAATCGTACTTGATTATTTTGACATAAAAAAGTATTTTGATTTTTTGGGCGGTGCGGATTTTAATTTCGGCCGCGACGAAAAATGGCAGGTAATCGAGTATGTTTTTGACAGTACAGCCATTTTCGACCGTCAGAGCGCGGTTATAGTGGGAGACAGGATGCA